>LKNB01000005.1 GCA_001564055.1 Rhodothermaceae bacterium Tc-Br11_B2g6_7 | reverse complement strand
TAACAGTAGATAGGTCCCATGCCCGACACGCTAAACATTCTGGACATGCCCCTCCGGGTCCATGCCGCCCTTCGGGAACTCCGTGAGTCGCTCCGAGAGACGTATGGCGATCGGCTCCAGCGACTGGTCGTCTTCGGTTCGCATGCCCGCGGGGACGCTCGCGCGGACAGCGACGTGGACGTGCTGATCGTTCTTGGTGGAGACGTAGATCCGCTAAACGAAGCACGGCGCACCAGCGATATCGTTATTGACGTAGCCGTACATCACGGGGTATCTCTGTCGCTTGTCCACCTCAGTGAGGACGAGTTTGCTCACCAAGATCGACCGCTCCTTCGCAATATTGACCGGGAGGGCGTGGCGCTATGAGCGAAAATGCGGAGGCGCTCATGAGAAAGGCCCGCCAGGCCTTAAATGATGCCCGGCTTCTGCTGGAGCACGATCGAACGGAGGCAGCTGTCAACCGGGCCTACTACGCCGCTTTTGATGCCGCGCGGGCCACGTTGGTCACCGTGGATGAGACCCCCGGTTCGCACGCCGGCGTGAAGACACGGTTTTCGTATCACTTCGTGCGCACCGGTCGCATTCCGCGTGCTACGGCCGGCATCTTAGCTGTGGCGGAGACTATGCGTAACCGGGCTGACTACGATGCCTTTGCGGTGTTCGAGTCAGAGGCCGCGGCAGATCTTCTGGCCGATGTGGAACGATTTGTAGATGCCGCTGAAAACTTGCTCTGACAGGAAATGAATTCTTTCTTATCCTGAGAACGAGTGGTTGACGCGTGAGCTTTTTCATCGACGCTCGGACAAGGGTTATATTGCTTTAACGTAGGATTCAGATACAATGTCTTATAAAGCCAAACAGGCCGATCTATTTGAAGACGGCGAAGCTGAAAAGGTAGAAGAAAAACGACAGAAAATTCTCGCTCAGGTTCGTGACGAACGTAAGTTAACGTCTCTTCAATCTCGCGTCGCATATATTCTGTCTCAGTATCCGGAAACCCGCAACTCAGACGTAACTCTTCAGCTTCAGTACTGGCAGGTTTTCCAGCGTAACCTTCTAAGCGGAGGTATGGTTGCGTTTGAAAATATGTACAAACTCGAGAGGTTAACCAGCCTGAAGCGGGCACGTGCACATATTCAGAACGACCTCAAGTTATTCCGGGCAACGGATGAAAGAGTAGCACGGCATCGCAAACAACTTTACAAGGATCATCGTGACGAATACGCGTCAAAAGACATCCCCGCACCTAGCATCTTTGTGAATGCGGACGAGAGTGGAAAGAATGCCGATCATCTTCTCGTGGGCAGTGTTTGGCTCTTGGCAATAGGCGAGTATCCTCGCTTCGTTGTTGAGACAAACGCTTGGAAAGACAGGAATGATGTCTCCTATGAGTTCCATTCGTCCGAGGTGACTAAGTATCGCGTCCCAAAGTATCGCGAGTTTATTGAGCGATTCGTTCTACGTGAGGGTATTATTGGTTTTAAGGCGATTAGCATCCCGAACCGAGGATTCCAGGATGAGGGGAGGGTAATTGCTGATCTCTATTACTGGCTTATAAGAAGAGGACTGGAGCACGAGGTTGAATCAAACAGGATAGTCCTACCGAGAAAGCTCTCTTTCGCCAAGGATGCTGAAGAAACAGGATATGATGATCGCGTTCTTACCCTCATACGAAACCAATTAGATAGAGATGTTGGACCCATCTTCAACGACCAACTTCATTGTGCTAAGTTCGAGGCTGTCGACTCAAAGCAGGATATTCTCATTCAGGTCGCAGATCTCTTTACTTGGTGTGTAAACCGCAAGCTAAACGTTATACCCGCTAAGAAAAAGCTAAACTGGAAAGATGAGTTTGCTAAGTGGTTTCTGAGCGAAGCGCAATTCAGCCTCCAACAAGAGACAATGACCAAAGACCGGGCGGTAAACTTGTCTCTCCAGAGTCCGACGATCAACATTGACCCCATCAATATATACGAGACGCCAGAGGAGGAACTGAAGAGACTGGAAAAGAACGATGATGGAGAGAGGAATAAGGTCGAAGATTAACACAGTATAACCAATAAGTTTACCGGACGGACCAGGTGCTCCATGTCGAAGGTCGTTGTTTGCTGTGACGGCTTGTGATCCCTTGCAGGCATCGTCTCCAGTGTGCCGGAAATTTATTTACTATCAGTCTTTCGTAAAGGAATATTTAATCGAACTCGGCTGCTGCTTTTATGAACCCCTTCACCACGCTCGACCACGTTCAGGATGCCTATAAGCGGTACGTCCACACCTTCCAGCAATTCCGCAACCCGGTAATCGACGCGTGGGTGCAGGACCGCGTGCAGGAGGGCACGCTCCTTTGGCGCGATCCCTACATCGAGCTGGGCCGCCGTTTCAAGCCGGGAGCGGGCTTTGATGTCCTCGTCGAGGAAGGGGCGCTGCATCCGGAAACGCCGAAGGTGTTTACGGTGGAGGACGGAAACCGAGAGGCCGCGCCGATCAAGCCGTACAAGCATCAGTCCGAAGCCGTACGGGCCATCACCTCCGGCCACAACACCATCGTGGCCACCGGTACGGGCTCGGGTAAGTCCTTCACCTTTGGCATCCCTATCGTAAGCGAGTGCCTTCGCCTACGCGATGAAGGCGTCAGTGGCATCAAGGCCGTCATCATCTACCCGATGAATGCGCTGGCCAACTCGCAGTACGAGGACTTTGCACAGCGCCTGGCAGGGTCTGGCCTCACCCTGGCCCGCTACACTGGCGATACCCTGAGCAGCGCCGATCGCGCACGGGCCGAGTTCAGCAACCTCACGGGCCGCGCTGAGCCGTTTGACAGCGAAATCATCAGCCGGGAGGAGATCCAGGAGAGCCCACCTGACATCCTCATGACGAACTACGTCATGTTGGAGCTGCTCCTGACGCGCTTCAACGACCGAAAGCTCTTCCCGCCAGCCCACGCCGGGGTGCTTCGCTTTCTTGTGCTGGATGAGGTGCACACCTACACAGGCAGCCGGGGTTCGGACGTGGCTTGTCTCATCCGTCGACTGAAAGAGCATACAGATACCGCGGGTGAACTTCGCTGCATTGCCACCAGCGCGACCGTCCAGAGCGGCGAAGGGGAGGATGCGGAGGAGCTCATCGCGGAGTTTGCGACCAAGCTCTTCGGTGAAACCTTCAAGCGCGAAAACGTCGTCGGGGAATCGTATCTCCCCATGGCCGGCACGGGCGACACCGATCTGGCGCCTACCGTGCAAGTCTCGGCGGAGGCCCTCGCTACCTTTGACGGCTCCAAGGACGCGGTAGCGGCGCTGGCCGAGGCGCTGCTTGGTCGCACGCTGCAGGACCATGAGCGCTCAGGCACAGCGCTTGGCAACGCGTTAGCCAGCCAGGCGACGCTAAAGTTCTTGGAGGAAGCTCTGGCTGAAAGCGCAGCCTCTTTGCCCGACCTGGTGGAGGAGTATAGGGCGCGCTACCGGCCAGGGGCTTCCCGCACAGATGCGTTGCGAGAGCTTCAGGCCGCGATCCTGATAGGCTCTGCTCCGCTCCTCGAAGATTCCCACAGCGATGAACCTGCGGCCCGCCTCGTTCCGAAGCTGCATGCCTTCTTTACGCAGGGACGCGGTATTCTCTCGTGCCTCACCCCGGATACGCACCACCTCAACGACCGTGGTGAGCGCATTTGCCCCACGTGCGTCGCGGAGCATGAGCGAGAGCGACCAGCCTACCCGATGTACTTTTGCCGAGGCTGCGGGCAGGAGTACTACAGCGCGATCGTCAAGGAAGACGGTTCGCTGGAGCCGCGCGAGATGGGAGCTGAGGTGGAGGAGGGAAGCCCGGTTTATCTATACCCCGGACACCACGACACCAACGAACTCCCCCTGCCAGAGAACTGGCTCACGGACACGGGGAACGTGCGCAAAAAATACAAGGATGCCGTACCCCGGAATCTGTGGTGCAACGCCAACGAAAACAAGCTGAGCGACCTTGATGGCGAGGGGGAGCCGATGGCGATGCTACACGAACCCTTTTTGCTCTGCCTCTCGTGCGGCATCACGTACGACCGCCGACCTTCTGAATTCAATAAGCTATTTACGTTCGGTACCGTTGGGCGCTCAACGGCTACCGACGTGATTGTCTCCAATACGCTGCACGCCTCGGCGCCTTCTGAGCGTAAGGTTATTGCCTTTTCGGATAACAGGCAGGACACCGCGCTTCAGGCCGCGCACATGACCGATCTACAGAAGCGGCTGCAGTTCAGGCGGGCGCTCTACAAAGCAGTAGAGGAGAGTGGTGGCCGGCTAACGCTGCAAGAGGCGGGGTACGAGGTGTACAGTGCGCTGGAGGATGCAGCAGCACTACCTACCTATGAAAAGAAGTCAGGCGGCAAATACCGCCGGGGGGCGGGGGACTCGCGTAGGTTCGAGGAATACCTTGAGTTTGCCGTGCTGCATGACCTACGCCGCACGCACCGTCGCATACATCAGAACCTTGAGGACACCGGCCTCCTTCGCGTGGATTATGGCGGTCTGGATCGGCTCGCCGCGGATGAGGAGCCATGGAAGACCGTGCCTGTCCTGCAGGACCTCGACGCCGATATGCGGGAAGACTACCTGCGCGGCTTTCTGGACATTATGCGCAAGCGCCTGGCGGTACAGCATGATGCGCTGACCAACTTCAATAACTTCAAGCGCCGGGTCTTGGGCAAACTGAACCCGGCAGCGTTTCTCGAGGGGGACGTCAGTGACACGTTCATTAAACCCACAGGGTACAGCGACGAGGCATCCAACCGGTCTAAGAACGCTGAGGTGCTGCGCTTTGTGCACGCCAGCACCACCTTCATCGCGTGGACCAAGCGAGCACTTAACGTAGAGTATATGGAAGCCGTAGAGGTGCTGCAGGCAACGGTAGGCACGCTATCCTCCCCCGAGGTGGAGTTTCTTACCACGCATCATGTCAAGTATGCCGGTACGCTTTACATGGTACCCTCGGATCTCATTGAGCTTGTTGCCACCGACGAGACGAAGCATCAGGTCTGCCCTCGTTGTGGGAGTGTGCAGCACTTCAACGTAACTGATGTCTGCACGGAGCGCTCATGCAACATGCTCGATAGCGATGTTGACCTCAGCCAGAACTATTTTCGGCTTGAATATGATCAGCCGCTTGGCCAGGGCGTCCCGGTGTACGCCGAGGAGCATAGCGGCCAAGTAAGCGGCGAAGATCGCCAGCGCATCGAACGCGCCTTTCAAAGCGACGAGGATCCCACGAATGTGCTTGTGTGCACGCCCACCATGGAGCTGGGCATCGATATCGGGTCGCTCTCCAATGTGTACATGCGCAACGTGCCACCAAACCCTTCAAATTATGCGCAGCGCGCCGGACGCGCTGGACGAAAGGGGCAGCCGGCCTTAATTAGCGTGTTTTGTGGTGCCGGGCAATACCGGGGGCCACACGACCAGTACTTCTACCGCTATCCGGAGCGCATCATCTCTGGAAAAATTAGCCCCCCACGGTTTCTCCTCGACAACAAGCAACTCATCCGCAGTCACACGCATGCCCTGGTACTTGAGCTTTTGGCCCACCGTGGCGTATGGAAGCTTCCCTCTCGTCCAAAGGAGATACTCAACGTCGACGAGCCGACGTTTCCACTTTACCAGGATCTTCGGACGGACCTGGGCGCTGCCATCCAGAAGCAGCGAGCTGAACTCGTTGATGCTGTACTACGGGCCTTCAGCAGGGAAGAAGCATCCCTTGCGTGGTTCGACCGAGGGCACGCAGATGACACCGTGACGCGATTTGTCGATCGTCTGGACGCCAGCTTCGAGCCGTGGCGCGAAGAGTACGTGCGCCTAACCAAGGAGCGACAGGAAATTAATCGCCGCCTCGGCCGTGACGCCCATGACCGCTCGCTGCAGGTGCGGCGCCGGGTCATCGAGGGCCGACTGCATTCGATGCGCGACGGGAAAGGTACGTTTTACACGTATCGCTACCTTGGCAGCCAGGGCTTCCTGCCGAACTATGCGTTTCCGCGACAGACCACGAGTGTGTCATTCTCAGACCGCGACCGCGAGCTGCGCCGCGACCCTGTCCTGGCGCTCCGCGAGTATGCGCCGGGTAACATCATCTACTTCGCGGGAAGCAAGTACGCGGTTACCTACGGGCGCCCTCAAACCCAGGAAGACGACGGGCTTGCGTTCGAGAAAATTCTGGTATGCCCGGGTTGTGATACCGTCTACATGGGGGAAGAGAACACACGGCTCGTACGATGCAAGGTATGCAACGAGTCGTTGGAGCACGAACATCCTATCACGCGTGGGCTTCCAATGCCCGACATGGTGGCCATGCGACGGCAGTCGATTACCGCAGACGAGGAGGAGCGGATGCGGAAAGGGTATCAAATTGATACCTATTACGAGCCCGGCAAGCGGTCCACCTTCAGCGTGCTGTCAGGTAGCGAGGAGCAAGCAGAAGTAACCTACGAGCACAACGGGCGCGTGCTGACGATCAACTCCGGGCCGCACCTGGATGAAGAGCGCGATGAGCCCCCCGGGTTCAATTACTGCACCGCGTGCAACACCTGGTTGCTAACATCGAAGGCTGCTTCAGACCACACGGCGGAGGGTTCAGATGGTCGGACGTGCCCCAATAATGCGTCCGTCGATGACGTGTTGGATCAGGTGCATCTGTTTACCCGCTCCGAAAACGATGTGGTCACGCTCGAATGTCGTGCCCCGGCGGATGTCGAGAACACGGAGGCCTTCTTCACGACGCTACGCCACACACTGGAACGCGCCCTCACGATAGCGATGGATCTGGACGAGAGTGAGGTGCAGAGCTTTGTCGGTGAGGTGCCGGAAGATGCCGACCGGCGGCGTATCGTTCTTTTCGAAACCGCAGAGGGAGGGACCGGCGCCGTCAAGCAGCTCACTAAGCCACCACGGCTTCGGGCCGTTATTCGTGAGGCGCTACGCATTCTCCATGCCGATGACGAGGAAGGCTGCGAAAAAGCGTGCTATGACTGCCTGCTTTCCTTTTACAATCAGCGCGACCACGACCTCTTGGATCGAACCCTGGTGGTACCCTTCCTGCGGCAACTTACATCGCTCACGCTGGAAGCGAAACAGGAGGACGCCACCAAGCGATATGCGGCACTCGAAGCCGCATGCGAATCGACCTTTGAGCGAAAAGTGCTGGAGGCTATCGTCAAGCAGCGACTACCGCTGCCAGATGGCGCGCAGCGGACGGTGTTCGATGGCGATGATGTGCCCATCGCAATCGCTGACTTTTACTATGAGCCCCGCATCGTTGTCTTTGTAGACGGCAGTGATCACGATAAAGATTACGTTAGCGAGGCAGATCGCGAAAAACGCAACCGGTTGCGAGCACTCGGTTACCGGCTGGTTGAAGTGCGCAGGATGGAGGACCTGAAACGTCTGGAGCGGTATGTGACGGGCCAATGAGCAAGTACCTTCGACAACTCACAACTGACAATTCAGACCTAATGCCCCAAGCAAACGCCTGGATGGTCCGCGCCGGTAATGAAAATGAACTGCCCGATCGGCTGGAGGAGCTTAAAATTGTAGCGATTGGCTGGACAGCGATGGGTGACCTCTCCGGCCTTCAGACCCGCGCGGAGTTTAAGGAGCGCTACCGGGACGTTTATCCCGATCATTCCAAACACCGCCGGGCCGTCAATGCCGGGCAACTGTACCGCTTCGTTCGCGAGGTGCAGGAGGGCGACTATGTGCTCACGTACATCAAAGCCAGCCGGGAGCTACTCATCGGCCGGATCTCCGGGGACTATGCCTACCGCCCGGGCATGCTGGATGAAGACTATGACCACACGCGTCCGGTAGATTGGGAGCGCCGGATTTCCCGTGATGCGTTCAGCACAGCCGCCCGCAACTCGATGGGTAGCTCGCTGACCGTATTCTCCCTGACGGATTATATCGAAGAGATTAAGCGCCTCTCGCGCGGAGAGCCCGCGGCAGTGATAACGGAAGAAGATGGAGCCGATGAGGCGCCGCCGCTGTACGATGAGGTAAAGGCACAGGCCGACGAGCGCATTGCCGATCTGATCCACGGCCTCGATCCGTTTGACTTTCAGGACCTGGTGGCCGGCGTGCTGCGCGCCATGGGCTTTGAAGCCGTGAGCACCCCACCCGGCCCCGATCGAGGCGTGGATATCGTCGCCCACCCGGACGCGTTCGGTTTTGAACAGCCGCTCATCAAGGCTCAGGTTAAGCATAGGCAGAGCACCTCGGGCGGTCCGGAGATGCGCTCATTCATTGGCACGTTACGGTCCGACGAGAAAGGCATCTTTGTTTCCACCGGCGGCTTTACGCGCGACGCCAAACTCGAAGCGGAGCACGCCCACCAGACGGTCGCGCTGTTCGACCGCGATGGGTTCATTCAGCTGATGCTGCAGCACTACGAGAACCTGGAGTCCGAATTCAAAGCGCAGATCCCGCTGCAACAGGTGTGGGTGCCGGCGGTGTGAGGGTGGTCCTAAGACAGGAATCGCGCATGCATCACACGCTATCGAGGGTGCGTCACACTCGAGGTGGGGATGACAAGGAGGTGGGCGGTTCATGCAGAGGCAACCCTCTAATGATCGTCCCGGCCGGGGGTGAAGGCGTGGCAAACCGATAATTTGTGACTGGAACCGATCGCGGTGATGGACCGAATGGTAGCCTCCCGTCGGCTTGGGACCGGGGACGGTCCCGGCGGGCGTCACGCCCGGGACGGACGTGACGAGCGATTTAGGGGGCGAGGCAGCACCCGTGCACCACGGCGTAGACTCTCCCCCCGCCAACGGCACGAGCGAGTAGAAGCTGTTTGCACACCGATAATCTCCCATCTGGTCGGCTTGCGCATCTGACCGCCGCTTTCTAAGCAGCAGCAGGGTGCTGTGCCGCCACCATGTCCTCTTTCCATCCCTTTTCGTGGAGCACATACAGCACATGCTGAGCCCGAGAGGCGGCCACGTACATGTTTTCGCGGGTATTGGCGCTGGAGTCAAGACGGACGTCAAATAGCACCACCACCGGGGCCTCCATGCCCTTAAAAGCCTGCAGACTCTCGTAGTAGAGCGTTTGCTCGTCGGGCGGGGTGAGGGGGTCGTATGGCGCCACCTTGTAGCCGCCGAGGCGGTGGTTGTGATCGGCCAGCAGCATGTTGTCGTACGTGTAGGGGGAGAGCAGCAGCAGGTCCTTTGAACGGAGGTTCTCATCCTGCTTCAACTGCTTCACGATCGTGCGGAGCTGTTCGTACTGATCCTCCCGCTGCTCAAAGGCTTCCGTGGCGACGGGCTGGCCCTGGACCACGAACGCGGCGCTATCTTCGTCGCGCTGCAAGATAGAGCCTGCAAACGTGCGGATCTCCCGGGTGGAGCGGCAATTTTCTGTGAGGCAGATGGTGGTGGGCAGACCCAATTCGTCGCTCAGGTTGCCGTGGTAGATATTTTGGCCGGGATCGGTGAAGACATAGAAATAGGCGTCGTCCGTAAGGAGGGACTGCACGGCCACCCACCAGGCGTCCTGAAAATCCTGCGCTTCATCCACCAGGATAGCATCAAACGAGAGTCCCGTGCGCTCGGCAGCTTCCAGTAGCAAGTCTGCGGCCCCAGTCGTCCAGAAGTCGGTATCCGGGCGGGAAGGAAACCGGAGGCCCGGGGTCGTTGCGGCGGCCTGTTTGGCCAGGTGATGAAACGTCGACACCGTGAGGTTGGGGACGTCGGCGGCCTGCTGTTGGGCGTAGGTGGACAGGTGCCGGTTGAAGCAGAGAAACAGCGTACGGTGCCCCTCGCGCCCGAGGTCGGCCGCCCGGTGCAGGGCCAGAAAGGTCTTGCCCGTACCCGCATACCCTTCAATGAGCGCCCGCCGGTTGGTCTTCAGGACGCCGTTGTAGGTCTTGTTCTGCCCCTCCGTTAGGCGCACGAACGTGTCGTCGTTCTCCGCAATCTGAAGTTTAAGGGAGGGCTTTACGCGAAAGGTGGGCTGTAGCACTTCCTGCGTGAAGGCCCGCAGCTGGACTCTGGCAGTGGTGTTACCTCCTTCCTGACGGCCCCACGGGTTAAACAGCCGATCGATCTGCTGTTTGGTGTCGACGCGAAGGCGTTGATCACGAATCAGGAGATGATCCGCGTGAGCGGGAAGGGGCTCGTTGCCCGTCCAGGCTACGTCAGGAAAGACCACGCCGTAGCCGCGCAGGAAATTGATCTCGGACTCCTTCTGCCAGAGCCCTACATCTTTGCCGCGCTTGAGCAACTGGTGCAGGTTATGTCTCCCCTGTTTGAAGGGGTCTTTGGTCACGTAGTCGCCGCCGAAATGCGAGATGGAGTGCCAGACCTGCCCGTCATAGTAAATCTCCTGACCGCCCTTCACTTCAAGGATAAGCAGGCCTTTGGTCGGATGCACGATCACGAAATCCGCCTCCGCTTCCCGCAGGCCTCGTTCGGTCTTATGAAACAGGTCTACCGAGTGATAGACATCGTAGTCATCGGGAAGGCCTTCCGCGAGCCAGCAGTAGACCTTCGCCTCTGCGGCGCTATCCGTAGGCGGATTGTACGTGGGAATCATCCGGGCCATAACAAAACAGGGGTACGTGGTGAGATAACCATGGGCTTATGTGATCGGCTATCCAGTCCGGATATTAACAGGCTACGCAACGGTAGCTGGCTCTAAACGACAGGCCCCTCCGGCTGTCGCGCGGGCGACAGCAAGAGAGAGCCGCAGGCCGGGGTGGTCCTGTCCACGCGATTTTTGGGTGCCGCTCTTAAGGCGCTGGCTGTGGGGTCGATGGTTAGAGTATACCTGCTGCCACTCCGGGGGCCTGCCAAGAAAGGGAGGAGCCAGTGGTGTGGGCAGCAGCCCGTTTCAATGACACTATCACCCACGCCGTACTGACCACCGCCATGGCCCTCTCGTCTGTTGTGTCTCTGTGTCGCCAGCACCCCACCGATGTCAAGCTGGTCTTCGTGCCGCAGGCCCGGACCGGCCGAGCACTGGAGGATGCGGTAGCGCAGGCCGCCGACGGCTGGGTGGGCCTCACCTGCACGGCCCCCACGGCCTGGGCGAAAGCCCTTGTGTGGCCGCTGCTGCAGGCGAAAGGCTACCGGCTCCTGTCCGCCGGCACCGCCGCGTTGCTGGTTATTGAGGCCGTTGAGGCGATCGCCGAGGCGCATCAGAAGCTGCTGCTGGTGGGCGACAACGAGCGCCTGACCGTGCAGGCCGGGGCCGAGCTGGCGCGAGTGTTCAACGCGCTGCGCCTGTGAGATGCCCCCGTTTTGTGTGCCAGGGTCTACATTAGTAACTGCGCTGGTTCACGGTTGGTTGGGTTGGTGCTGGTAGAACGGTTCGCAAACAACTTGGGGGTCTGATAATTCAGGAGCTGCCCACGGTGTGCATGGTCCAGCACGAGCGGTTCGATGGCGAGAAGACAACGACGCAGCGGCGCTACTACATCAGCAGCCTTGCTCCTGAGGCCGAGGTGCTGCTACGCGCGGTGCGCCAGCACTGGCACATTGAGATTAAGCTGCACTGGGTCTTGGACGTAGCCTTCCGGGAAGACGAGAGATATATCCGTACAAGACATGCGACGCAAAACATGGCGGTGGTGCGCCGCCTGGCGCTGAACCTGCTGAAGCAAGAGCCGACCAGCTCAGCGGGCATCAAGAACCGACGACTCCGCGCGGGGTGGGATGAAGCGTACCTGCGTAAAGTGCTCAGCGGCCTTTAGCGTTCTTGCGATTGCCCTGGGCGGATCCCAGAGTATTTGCGAACGACTACCTGCGGGACCTCCTGTCAAGAGAAACACTGCCGTTCCATTGTCTGGAAAGGCTATTTGTGATAGAAAGCCACGATCCCGATGTGTTTGAGCGGTTTCAGGCACATCCGGATGCACCTTCCGAACTGTTTGTGAACGAAACTCCCTGCGCAACATGACGCCTTCGACTCTGCAACGCTTTCTCGAAAACGTGCTGCAGCACGACCTCCGGATGAGCCTCATGATCTGGGGACCGCCCGGTATTGGCAAGTCCAGCATCGTGGCTGAAGTGGCCGCCGCGCGGGAGCTCGATCTGGTTGATGTCCGGCTGAGCCAGCTCGCGCCGACCGATCTCCGCGGGCTGCCGGTGCCCCGCGATGACGACCGATCGGCCACCTGGTACGCGCCTGACTTCCTTCCACGGGAGGGGCAGGGGGTGCTGTTTCTGGATGAGGTGAACATGGCCGCGCCCACGGTGCAGGGCATCGCGCAGCAGCTGATCCTCGACCGGAAGGTGGGCAGCTACACGCTACCCGACGGATGGTACATCTGGGCAGCGGGCAACCGGAAGGAGGACAGGGCAGCGGTGTTCGATATGCCGGCGCCGGTGGCCAATCGGTTTATCCATCTCGACGTAGCGCCCGATCTTGAGTCCTTCCGCCGGTACGCCCTACGCGAGGGTCTGCACGAGCACATCCAGGCCTTCCTTTCCTTTCGGCCCGAGCTGCTATTCAACATGAGCCCGGACCACCCGGCGTGGCCGTCGCCCCGCTCGTGGGAGATGGCCTCGTGGCTCTACAGCACAGGCGAGCCCGCGCTGGACCTCGCCACGGCCATCGGCGAAGGGCCCGCCGGCGAGTTTTACGCCTACCTCGACATCTACGACGATCTGCCTGACTTCGAGAAGATCCTGGCGGAGGACGAGGGGACGGTCGTCTTCCCCGAGGAGCCGTCGAAAAGATACGCGATCACGACCGGGCTGAGCGTGCGCGCCGAGAACGCCGAGCAGGCCCTGCGTGGGTTTGTGTGGATGGGCGCGAACGCACCGGACGAGTTCACGCAGCTCTACGCCCAGAACGTGCTCCCCCGCCTGCGGCAGCAAGGGGAGATGGGGCGCTTCATCGAGCGCGCACAGGGCAACGGCACCGTCGAACGACTGCAGCGCGCCATCAGCGCGGTGGTCGCGCACCTTTGAGTGACTGTTTGACAGATGCGGAGCGTGCGTGAAGGGCAGCGGTGGCTCAATAACTGGAAGCGGTAGGCCGTACGCCGGGACTCGCGGTTACCAAAAGCTAAAACAAGGCACGACTCATCATGCTATCTCCACGCTTCCCCCGAAGTCATCCTCGACTCCGATCGAGGATCCATCCAAGAGGTGCGGCGCCTGGCCATCGCTGTGTGCTTGAGGCACTGAAGCCAGGTAGTCGCTGTTGGCCAAACCTGTGATGATGCTTGCACCCTGGTGTGACTCGAACGCAGCAGGTAAAAGCATCAGTTTCACGCATACCCAGTGTCGATATGTTGCTCATGTGTTTCACGCCGGGGCGGGAGGCTGTTTGCTTCCCACGGCACGGCCCGCATTATGAGAGAGCCGTAAGCTGCACCATGGCTGCGCAGACCTCGGGCAACAGCTGCTTAACGTAACAAACAGCCTCCAATCCAGCTTCGCCATCCTTGCATTTTTCAGGTGACCTCACTTCATGCCTTCCCAAGCTATAGAGCATCGCATGAGCCGGGCCATCATGGCCATCCGGGCGCGCGAGCCCTTCTTCGGGACGCTCCTCCTGCACACCGACATCCGCTACACCGACCGCGTGCCCACCGCCGCCACGGACGGCCGGTACATCTTCATGAACCCCGCCTTCGCCGATCAGCAGACCACCCCGCGGCTGATGGGGCTGCTCGTGCACGAAGTGCTACACGCCGCGCTGCTGCACGTGCCGCGGGGCGTCAGGCGGCAGCGCCGGCGGTGGAATGTCGCCGCAGACATCGTCGTGAATGGCATCGTGGAGGAGGCGGGCTTTGAGCTTCCCGAGGGCCCCGTGCGCGACGAGGAATTGCAGGCCTACAGCGTGGAGGAGGTATACAGCTGCCTGCCGCCGGAGCAGGAACTCGCGATTGAGCTACCCTCGAACTGGGAGGATCTGCTGAAGCAAGGAGACACAAACGAAGCCCAGCTTTCGGCGGGCTGGAAGCAAGCGTTGCGTCAGGCGGCTCACGTGCATCGGCAGGGGAAGGGCCGGCTACGCGCCGGATTGGAGCGGGCAATCGGCCGCATCACCGAGCCGCAGGTCGACTGGCGCACGGCGCTCTGGCGCTTTGCCACCCGCACGCCCACCGACTTCGAGCATTTCGACCGGCGCTTCCTGCACCAGCGCCTCTACCTCGAAACGCTCGAACAGGAATCGGTGGAGCTGTCGGTCTGTGTGGACACGAGCGGCTCCATCAGCGAGGAACTTCTCGCCACCTTCATCGGCGAATTGCGCGGCATCACCCGCGTCTACCCGCACGTCAACGCCCGGCTGTACTACGCCGACGCCGGACTTTACGGCCCGTACGATCTGCAGCAGGCCCTCGCCCGACCCACACCCGAAGGCGGCGGTGGCACCTCCTTCGTGCCGTTCTTCGAGGCGATCGCGGAGGACACCCGCCGATCCGTGGGTCGCCATGTGGCCGTCTACTTCACCGACCTCTACGGCGACTTCCCAGGGTGCCCCGCTCACCCGACCCTGTGGGTCGTACCCCCCGGCGGCGCCCCCTCCGACGAGGTGCCGTTTGGCGAGGTGGTGCGGCTGCGGGAAGTGTAGGGTCGAGGTTACCGATGCGTTTGATGGAGATCAGGCGTGTCGGTGGAGGCGGCGGCAGGCCTGCGATGCTCGTCCCAATCGTCCCGGCCGGAGGTGAAGGGGTGGCACACCGATAGCTTGCGACGGGAGACAGTCGCAGTGGGGGGCAGCGTGGAGCTTCGGGTCGGCTCGGGACCGGGGCCGCCGGCGTCACCCGCAGGGACGTATCAGCCAGAAAACCAGTCTTCCACGTGAAGCTCGTCGTAGGCCTCAAAGTCTGACGTATTGCGCGTGACCAGAATAAGGCTGCGCGTCGAAGCGATGGCCGCAATCTGCCCGTCGACAAATGGTTGCGTGCGCCCCTCGGCTTCCAGCGCTGCACGGGCGATGCCATGCCAGCGGGCCGCCTCGTCGTCGTACGGTACGATGGGCATGGAGGGACGCACCACCTCCGTAAGGTAGCGCATCAGGTAACTCCGCCGCTTGCCTTCGGGCAACCGCTCGGCGCCGTAGACCAGTTCGTGCCACGCGGGTGCAGGCAGCGCCACCTCACTACTGTGCGCATTCAGCTGGGCAAGGACGGCGTCGTTTGGGTCAGGACGAACGGGCTCAGAAATGACATTTGTATCCAACAGGTACGTGATCATAGCCGGACCTCTCGTCCAGGATCTTCACTACGTAAGCGGTCAAGGTCTTCCTCGTTGAGCGGTGAGGGGCCGCGTTGCTCGCGGAACTGCTCGTAGGCTGTGCTGAAGGATGCCGGTTGCTCGGCGACGGCGCGTTCCAGGAGCAAGATCGCCTGCTGGTTCAGACTTCGACGCTCCTTATCGGCCAGGGCGCGAAGGCGCTCCATCACCTCTTCGGGGATCCCTTTTAGCGTAAGAGCGGCCATGGGTCGCGGGTGGTTTATTGTGGTTGCGTAATGAACCACACAGTACGATACGTGAGTTCCGGGGTTCGTTGCCGGCAGCCCCGCGTCTTGTGACTTTAGGAGCGTGGCCTCCCGCAGGCCTGGGACCGAGGACAGTCCCGAAGGTGCGTCACGCCCGGGACGGACGTGTTGCGCAGTGGAGCGGCCGTAACGCGCGAGTCAAGCCCAAGCCAAAAAGGCAGCGTTGAATCCTCCATTCCCCGACGCTCGGGTGCCACGCCTACACGCCTATACCCCCATACGCAAAAAAGGCCCCGTCACCACGCCTGATACCAGGCGGGCGCCACAAGCTCGAGCCGGCGCTTGCTCACCTGCGTATTCTGAGCGGCAATGGTATCGCGGCGCGGGATGTCGAACGCCTGCGGGGCGTCGTGCAGGGTGGGGGTGAGGGTGGCGTCGAGCTGTTTTCTCGCTCCCATGCTCTGCGTGGGAGCGCACCAAGCACGCTCCGCGTGCAATGCAACGGCCGGCTTGGTCTGCCTTACCGCTTATGGCTGATGGACCGAAAACATCAGCACAATGCTGGCACCATGAGATGGACGGTGTATAAGTGCTCTCCGTGACAGATGGTAGGTTGGGCGTCGCGCTTCCCTCGCGTCACGCCCGGGGCGGACGTGACGAGAAAACGGCCCGAGCATCATCCCTGTCCACAAAAGTGGGGCAAGGCCACCAAGCGGTCTCTTAGCGATCGGGCAACCCTGACTTTCCACTGGGTATCTCAACCCAGCAATAAGGCGGTCGGGCTGAGCATATGGCGTGTCACGCATCCACTACATATAAACCGCCTCTTCTTTTCTTCTGTCCAGGGAATGATGGCTCAATCGCTTCTACACGGAGTGAAGGCGTGGACCGGCGGGCGTAGTAGACCCGACAAAGATCGGGCCCACAGGCCGCAGCTCTTGAGCGATGGATCAGTGGCCATGGAGCGCGACGTGCACTTGGGCCTCGTGAACGCCAACGGGTCTCTCAGCGATTGCGGCGCATGCGCTGCACTTCCGCACGTAGCGCGTGGTGGAAGTGCATCATCTCGCGTTGCTCTGTGGTCAGGTCGAGGGCTTCTGCCATAGCTTCGATGTTCGCAGGCTGTCGATCGCCGCGCCGCGTTTGCCTGCGCTGCGGTCGGTCGGCGGCATCCTGCTGCTGTCGCATCTGGCGGCGTTGGGCCTGGCGTCGTTCGCCCTGTGGGTCCCGCCGCTCCTCAAGCTGGGCGCGCTGTTCCTCGGTTAGAATTTCCCGCTCGGCCATCCGCAATTCCGCACGGAGGCCTTGTATTTCCTGTCGTGTCTCTTCATCCGGACGCTCGCCCCGGGCAGGTCGCAGCGCGCGGATCTTCTCGTTGTACTCCTCACGCAGAGACGTCAGTTCTTCTTGCTGCTCATCCGTAAGCCCGAGCCCGCGGAACCGTTCGCTATTCTGCTGCTCACGGGCACGTTGGTCGTCGTCGCGCCGCGTTTGCCTGCGCTGCGGGCGGTCGGCGGCGCCTTGTTGCTGCCGCATCTGACGGCGTTGGGCCTGGCGCCGTTCGCCCTGCGCCGGGCCACGCTCGCCCTGGACCTCCTGCAAGGCTTCAGCGAGTGCGGTGCGCTGATCCGAGCGCAAGTTTTCATATGCCGTGGTTGTAGCGTGCCACATGGCCGCGGGATCGCCTCGGGTGTCGGAGGCTTCGGCCATCACGTCACGCAGCAGCGTCATCTCTTCGTTCGACAACTCTGCGGTTTGGGCTGCCTGAACAAAGGCATCCGAGAGCTCCACGGTCGTAAGCGTATCAAGGACCGCATTATTCGGCGTGCTGTTGGCTGTTCCAGTTGTGCCGACCAGCATGATCGCGGCCAAAAGGACCATGCCGATGGAGTAGATAAGGGAGGGGCGAATAGGTCGCGTAGAACGTGCAATTGTGTTCATGGCTGACTCCGTTTTGCTGAGTGTAGAGGGAGATCTGTGTCAGGCAAAAGGCTTTCGGTTTGCGCTGTATCTATTGGATGCCGGACGTCCAGCTTTCATTCCATGCACAGTGCAACGTGTTTAGGATCACGTCACTCGCGGTCGCGTCCGCGTCTGTGGCGCTCGCGTTCACCGTTCCGCCCTCCGCCGCGCGGCCCGAGGCGTTCGTCCAGCCGCTGCATCTGCTCCTCGTTCAGGATGGGTTGAAGATCGGCGCGCAGAGAGTCCATCAGGGCGCGCGCCTCACGCCGGTGTGCCCTGCGCTGCTGGGCCATGCGTGGCGCCCATTCCTCCATCACGGTCGATAGCTGTGCGGCCTGTTCGTCAGATACCGGCTGCACACGGCGCTCCACCATGCGTTCAAACCCGTCGGCCGAGCGCATGGCATGAAGACGTTCGAGGCGGTCCTGAGCGAGCCAGGCATTGAGCACGGCCCCGAGGAGCACGCCTACCAGGAGGGTGCTCACGAGGATGAGGATCGACTTTGTGCGGGGCGAAAACGAGAGCCAGTCCGTCATGGGGTATGCGTGCGCGGTGCACGAAATGGTTGGAGTGCGTCGGTTGGAGGCGTCCGGCCGGTCAGTTGTCTGTCGCTTCGAAGATGTCGTACGCCAGAGCCGTTTCCATCGAGACGTCTGGAAGCCCCAGCACCGCCTCAACGAGGGAGGCCTCCCCGTCCATTTGAAGGTGGGTCCCCGCATTGTAGGCGCCAAGCCCTGCGGTCAGCAGGAGGGCGACTACGGCTACGCGAAGAAAGGCCCAGGGCAGCGCCTCGTGAAAACTCCCAAGGGTTTCGGAAGCGGATGCAGCAGACGGAAGCCGCTTCATGACCCGCTGCGGGAATCCCGAATCGAAGGTGGCGCCAGTGGCTGGTTCGATGGTCTCGCGCAGAGTCGAGAGCGTGCGCAGTTCCTGTTGCAGCTGCGCATCGCGGGCCAGTTGTGCTGAAAGCCGCGCCTCTTCTTGCGGGGCAAGCGACCCCTCAAGAAAGCGAAGCAACTGTTCGTGCCGCCGGCTGGGATCCGTGCCGGCCTTGTCTGAAGGAAGGTGGGTCATGGTGAAGCTCTGCGAGCGGGTTAGGGCGTGTCGGGGGCGAGTAAGGGAGCGAGCTGTTCTTTGAGCTGGTTTGACGCGCGGTAGAGACGCGACATCACCGTGCCTTCCGGGATGTCGAGGATCTCCGCGGTTTCTTTGGTCGAGTAGCCTTGCAGCAGGCGCAGGACGACCACGCTGCGATGGTCTTCCGACAACGCCTGAAGCGCGCGGTATGTCAGCTGCTTTCGTTCTTCGCGTTCAAGATCGTCGCGGGCGTCGCCCGTCGGGTGGGGCAGTTCGTCTGCATGTGCCTCGCGGCTGAAAAAGCGGCGGGTCCAGCGTTTGCGTTTGCGGAGGACCTGCAGCGCCTGGTTGATGGCAATGCGCGTGAGGTAGGTGCCGAGGGTGCTTTCGCCTCTGAACTGATCCACGCGCTCAAATAGCCGAACAAAGGTTTCCTGGCCAGCATCGTCGGCGTCGGCTCCCGGACCGAGCATGCCGATGATCGTTGCCGCTACGCGGTCTTCATAGCGCTCCACAAGTTGCCGAAACGCGTGGCGGTTGCCCGCGCGTACGCGCCGCAGGAGTTCCTCATCAGAGGTGCCGGTAGCGGGCGTACCTTCAACCGAATCGGAAGACGGCATCAGCAGTGTCCGTTAGCAGAGAGGGAGCGCGGCTTATCACACGCTACTGCACGCGGTGCATGATCAGTGGCTTTAAAGGTTAGATGCCCCCGGCCGTTGCTTCATTCCATCCGTGGCGAAAGATTTTGGGTAACGCTTCCAACGCCCGGCCGTCCGCGGTCTTGAGGCTGCCTGGAAAGGAGCGAGTAGGTCTACACTGAGGAAGCAGTCAGCCCCCTCCGGTTGCGTGCGATGACGTGCCGAGATTTGCTGGCGCGCTTGCCTCGCGTCACGCCTGGGACGGACGTGTTGCGCAGTGGAGCGGCCGTAACGCGCGAGTCAAGCCCAAGCCAAAAAGGCAGCGTTGAATCCTCAATTCCCTGACGCTCGTGTGCCACCCCCACACGCCCACACCCCCATACGCAAAAAAAGCCCCGTCACCACGCCTGATACCAGGCAGGCGCCACGAGCTCCAGCAGGCGTTTGCTCACCTGCGTATTCTGAGCGGCAATGGTATCGCGGCGCGGGATGTCGAACGCCTGCGGGGCGTCGTGCAGGGTGGGGGTGAGGGTGGCGTCGAGCTGTTCGCTCCAGGTGGCCAACCAGTCGGCCGGGAGGGCGTCGGGTAGGGGATGGTTCTGAAGCAGGAGAATCAGGAGGGCCCAGATGCGCACCGTGGCGTCCGGTGCATAGCCGCCGCCGAGGGTAAGGACCGCCCGCCCGTCGGTGTACTCATCGGTCAGTGCCAGGATGCGGCGGAAAAGGCGCTCGAACCCCTGGGTCGTAAGCAGCAGGTCGGCCAGCGGATCGCTGAAATGCGCATCCGCGCCGCACTGCACCAGCAGCACATCGGGCTGGAAGTGGTCCAGCGCATACGGCACCACGCGCTCGAACACGTCGAGGTAGCTGTCGTCCTCGGTGAAGGGCTCCAGCGGCACGTTCAGGCTATAGCCTTTCCCGGCATCCCGGCCCAGTTCGTGCACGCGGCCCGTGCCCGGAAAGAGGTAGCGGCCCGTTTCGTGGAGGCTCAGGGTGAGCACGTCGGGGTCGTCGTAGTGCAGGGCCTGGACGCCGTCGCCGTGGTGGACGTCGACGTCCAGGTACGCCACGCGCAGCCCTTCCGCCCGCAGATGATGAATGGCCACCGACAGATCGTTATAGACGCAAAACCCGGAGGCGAGGGCGGCGTGGCCGTGGTGCAGGCCGCCCCCCAGCTGCAGCGCCTTCGGCGTCTGGCCGGAGGCCACGGCCTGGGCGGCATGGAGCGTCCCGCCGACCAGGAGCCGGGCCGCGTCGTGCATGTCCTCAAACACCGGCACATCGGCCGTGCCCAGTCCTTTCGCGGTGTCGTGCGTAGTCGGGTCGTCAGGTGCGGCCTGGGCTACCGCGTCTACAAAGGCTGGCGCGTGGACGGTGCACAGGGCTTCGCGGGAGGCGGGGGCCGGCTCGTCAAGGGGCAGGGGAACCTCCAGTGCCTCCAAGAGCGAGAGCAGCATCTCCTGCCGCACCGGGCTAAACGGGTGCTCCGGCCCGAAGTAGTACCGGTAGTAGTCGGGATGAAAGGTAAACGACGGCATGCGTCCCGGGGGAGAGCGGCGCGAGGAGGGCGAACGGACAGCGGTGTTGGGGATCAGGCCGTAGGCGGGCCGATGGGGGGCCAGAGCACGTCAATGCCCTCGGCATGGAGGGCCCGTGCCAGTGCGCGGGTTTTGATGGTGTCGACCTGAAAGAGCACGCGCAGCGCGTTGGCAGATTCGCTGTAGGAGAGGACGGAGCGAATGTTGCCGCCTTGCCGTGCCACCGTGGCCGTCAGGCGCGCCAGTTGTCCGGTCTCATCGGGCAGGCGTACTTCCAGGCGCCCGCCAGGCTTGCTGATGCCGGTCAGGCGCATGAGCGCATCCAGCAGGTCTGTGCCCGTTACGATGCCGACGAGGATCTCGCCGTCCACCACGGGCAGGCATCCGATGGCATGCTGCCGCATCAGGCGGGCGGCCTCTTCGATGGGATCGAGCGGACCCGCCGTGTGGGGCGGCTGGCTCATCACATCGGCCACCGCATCGGTGGGGTCGAACGGATCGCTGCGCAGTTGACTCGTGGCGAGGCGGAGGTCGCGGTCCGTGATGACGCCCACGAGGCGGTCGTCGCGTAGCACCGGCAGGTGGCGCACCTGCTGGTTCTGCATGAAGGCGTAGACGGCGCCCAGCGACTGATCGGCTGTGGCGGTGTGAACGGGCGCCTGCATCAGGTCTTGTACAAGCATGGCATCAGCACGTGGGTGAGCGGAGGTCTGGCGTCACGAGGGGCGAACGGGGGGCAACGGATAGGGTGCTAAGGACGAAGGGGGGCTGCCGAAGACGGAGATCCTTCCGCTGTCACGCCGCTCGCTTTAAGGCGGTCTCGAACAGGGCCTGCACGTCGTCCGGCGCCCGCACGGGGCGGCGGCGTTCGGCATCCACAAAGCAAAGCGTTACATGACCGGTGACGAGGACCTTGGCCTCGCCCGCACGGCGCACCTCGTAGGTGATGGTGATGCTGCTGGTGGGCGCCTCGCTAAACATCGCGCGGATGACCAACTCATCGTCGTAATGCGCGGGGCGCTTGAACTGGAGGCCAAGGTCCACCACCGGCATCATCACGCCGCGGTCCTCCAGCGCTTTGTACGCAAGGCCCATTTCGCGGAGGGCTTCCGTGCGGGCGGCCTCAAAATAATCGACAAAGTGGGTGTGGTACACCACCCCCATGGGGTCGCATTCGCGGTAGCGTACGCGGTGACGGTAGTCAAACTGATAGGTGGCCATGAGGCAAACCGGTTACGCAAGCAGCAGGAAGTTACGAGGTTGGGGCGGCAACCGAGGGGTTGGCCGGGGCCTCGTCGAAGATGCCCATCTGGTCGAGATTGCGCAGGCGGGCATCCAACAAGTCGGGTACGGAAAGGGCCTGCAGGTCGTGGAGCACCTGCGCGATGGCCTGTCCGGTAGTGGTAAAGAGCTGCTCCGGATCGCGGTGGGCGCCGCCCGTCGGCTCCGGTACGATCTCGTCCACCACGCCGACCTCCACCAGGTCGGGCGCCGTGAGTTTGAGCGCACGCGCGGCCTCTTCTTTGTAATCCCAGGAGCGCCACAGAATCGACGAGCAGCTCTCCGGTGAGATCACCGAGTACCAGGCGTTCTCCAGCATCAGCATGCGGTCGCCCACCCCAATGCCCAGCGCTCCACCGGAGGCGCCCTCGCCAATCACCACCACCACAATGGGCACCGGGAGCTGCGCCATCTCAAACAGGTTGCGGGCGATGGCCTCGGCCTGGCCCCGTTGCTCGGCTTCGAGGCCGGGGAACGCGCCGGGCGTATCCAGCAGCGTAATGACGGGCTTGTTGAACTTGGCCGCGAGCTTCATCAGGCGCAGCGCCTTACGGTAGCCTTCGGGGTTGGGCATCCCAAACCGCCGAAACTTGCGCTCTTTCGTATCGCGCCCTTTCTGGTGGCCGAGCACGAGCACCGTCTGGTCCGCATAGCCATGCTGGGCCCCTTTGAACGAGGCAAAGCCGCCCACGATGGCGCGGTCGTCGCCATAGGCCCGGTCGCCGTGGAGCTCCACAAAGTCCTCCGTGAGGGCATCGATGAAGTCCTGCGTGTAGGGCCGCAGCGGATGACGGGCGATCTGCACCCGCTGCCAGCGCGTGAGGTTCTGGTAGATGGAGCGCTCCAGTTCCTTCACGCGCGATTCCAGCGCGGCGATCTCCTCCGAAAGGTCGATGGAGAGGTTGTTCGCGTCAAGCGTGCGCATCTCGTCAAGCTTTTGCTCCAGCTCTACGAGCGGCTTCTCAAAGTCGAGGAGGTATTGCGAATCATTGTTCGGCATAACAGGAGGGAATGATGCAGCAGTCGTGCGGTGCGTCCCGGTAGACCATTTAATATACAAATCCGCAGACCAACCGCACACAGATGGGATGAGAACCGTGTGACGAAAGCACGGCGTGGCTGGGTGGCAAGGACACCAGAGGCGTGTGGCACGTTCCTCAACGGTCGATTCCCGTTCGTAACCCTCCTTTCGTATTGATGACCCCTGCCGATCATCTTCAGGCGGCCCAGACCATCGCCGTGGTCGGCTGCTCCGACCGCCTGACGCGCACCAGTCACCAGATCGCGCGCTACCTGCAGGACGCCGGCTATACCATTGTACCGGTCAATCCCGAGATTGACGCCGCGTTGGGCCTCACCAGCTACCCGGACCTCGCGGCCGTGCCCGCGGACGTGCGCATTGATATCGTCAACATCTTTCGCCGGCCCTCGGCAGCGGCGGCGATGGTGGAGGATGCCGTGGCTCGGGCTGCGCAGCAGGAGCACCCGCCCGTGGTGTGGCCTCAACTGGGCGTGCACACGCCGGCGGCCGAGGCGACGGCTACCGCGGCCGATCTGCCCTACGTAAAGGGACACTGCATCCGGGTAGTGCATCAGCTGCAGATGGAGTAGAGGGGCCGCCCGGGCGTTGCTGACATGGGGAGCGTCGGGCGTGTGGGCGACGGAAGAACGTCTCGAACGCCCGCGAGGCCAGCGCGTATAGCCCCTCCTTTTCTGCGCCTGCCGTGTGCCCCTGTGTCGTCCGTTTCCTCCATCTATCAGACCGAAGTGCAGCGCTTGCTGCCGCTGGCGGCGCCCGTGGTGGCCACCCAACTGGGGCAGGTATCCCTCGGCTTTGTGGACACCCTGATGGTTGGGCGCCTGGGCGCAGAGGAACTCGCCGGCGTGGCGCTGGGCAACACCACCTTCTTCTTTATCCTGGTGATGGGCTTCGGGGTGTTGTCCGCCGTGGGGCCGATGGTGTCGCAGGCCTTTGGCGCCGCGGCTCCGCGAAAAGCCGGCCGCGCCGTGCGGCAGGGCTTCTGGCTGGGCCTGGCGCTGGCCGTGCCGGCGGTGCTTCTCCTCTGGAACGTGGCGCCGTTCTGGCGGCTGATGGGGCAGGCCGACCAGACGGTCGAGATCGCGCAGGCGTATCTGCGGATGATGGCCCTGGGACTCCTCCCCGCGTTTTGGTTTATGGCCCTGCGGTGTTTTGTGGAGGGCGTCTCCCGGCCCTTACCTGTTACCCTCATCATCTTTACCTGTGCGGTGCTCAACGTGGGGGCCAATTACGTGTTGATGTTTGGGGCCCTGGGCGTTCCCGCGCTTGGGCTGGTCGGGACGGGCATCGCCAGCGCGATCGTCTATACCGTCATGTTTGGGCTCCTGCTACTGTACGTTATGCGGGCCTCTGACTTCCAGGCGTATCACATTTTTGAGCATGTGGGGCGGCCCGATCCTACGTATTTTCGGGCGCTGTTTCGCATCGGGTGGCCCATCGGGGTGCAGTGGGGGATGGAGGCGGGCCTCTTCACCATGACCGCCCTGCTGGTGGGGCTGCTGGGGACGATTGAGCTGGCGGCTCACCAGATCGCGGTGCAGTGCGCGGCCATTGCCTTTATGCTCCCGCTGGGGGTAGGCATTGCAACGTCCGTGCGGGTGGGGCAGCGCGTAGGCGCCCGGGCCCCTCTACAAGCCCGGTGGGCCGGATACGCGGGACTGTCGCTGGCTACGGTGTGCACAGTGGGCACCGCGCTCCTGTTCTGGACGTTTCCGGAGCCCATCGCGCGAGCCTTCATGGCAGAGACGATGCCCGACGCCCCGGCGGTGATCTCGCTGGCCGCCACGCTGCTGGGCGTCGCTGCAGTCTTTCAGTTGGCCGATGGCCTACAGGTGGCCGCCGCTGGCGCGCTCCGCGGCCTCAAGGATACCCGGGTGCCGATGGTGATCGCGTTTATCTCCTACTGGGGCCTCGGGCTGGGCGTCGGGGCCGGGCTGGGGCTCTACCTCGATCTCGGCGCCGTGGGGCTCTGGTGGGGGCTCGTCACGGGGCTGACGGTGGCTGCGGTGTTGCTAAGCTGGCGGTTTCAGCGGATTACGGGGACCATGCTCCACAACACGGCAGCCGTAGAGGAGGTACTGACCGCCGAGCAACGCCCGCCCGCTTACCCCTTGGCAGAGGAAGATGGCGTGGCAAACTCCACTGCGCAGCCGGGTGGCGGAGATTGATGTTCTGTGGATATGCCGGCCATGCGGGACCTATCATTACAACTCAGGGTCTTACAGAACAGGAAGTTAAGCCCTTTTCATCTGTGCGAAAGGTCCCGTCTCTAAGATGATGTGAATAGGCCACGGCGACGCCCGTTACGGCTTTAAAATAGTTGTAACATAATGTGTCGGTATTGTACATTGGGCGCTACTTGACGCTTCAGGAGTCTGCGCGCCAATCTGCTGGGCCCTCTTACTGTACCCCCACGGCTTCCCTACAAGCCGCCCCCATAGCGCACCTCCTGTGCCTTACATCCAACTCGCCTGACGCCCCGCAATGCCTCAGATCTTTCCGAAAAAGGCCAACAACCTGCCGGTCGTATCGCTGGTCGGCACCATGTTTGGCGGCGTGCTTCTTATCCTGCTGGTGTGGTACTACTTCTCGCCTGATTTCTTGTGGACGGGATACCAGCCCAGCCAACCGGTGGAGTTTAGCCACCGCCTGCATGCCGGAGAGCTGGGCATGGACTGCCAGTACTGCCACAACTGGGTGGAGGTCTCCAGCCACGCCAACGTGCCGTCTACGCAAACCTGCATGAACTGCCACAACCAGATCCAGACGCAGTCGCTTAAGCTGCTCCCGGTCCGGGAGAGCTGGGCGTCTGGCCGGCCCATCGAATGGGTGAAGGTGCATCACCTGCCCGACTACGCGCACTTTAGCCACGCCGGGCACGTGGACGCAGGCGTGGGGTGCGAAACATGCCACGGGCAGATCAGCGAGATGGAGGTCGTCTACCAAGCCGAGTCCCTGTCTATGGGCTGGTGCCTGGAGTGCCACCGCCAGCCGGAGCTCTACCTGCGGCCGAATGAGGAGATCACGACTATGAATTACGTGCAACCAGCCGACTTTGTAGAGCGCAATCTGGAGCGTATTCGTGAACAAGGCATCCAGCCGCCGACCAACTGCTCTGCCTGCCACTATTAGAAGCCCCCGCGATACTTAATGCGTAACCCACAGACGGACGAACGCGCTGCTATGGCCGACGACTACACGCCCTCCGATGCTCCTGATGATGCTGCGGCTGATACTGCCGCTGGCGCCTCGGGCGATGGGATGATTGAGCTGCCCGTAATTGAGGCAGGCGATGCGTACCGCGAGAAGCCCAAGCAGCGGTTCTGGCGCAGCGTAGCTCAGTTAGAGGAAGATCCCGACTACAAGGAGGTCACCAAAAACGAATTTCGGCCCGGAGCCGAAGAGCCGCCCAGTGGCGCTAACCGCCGGCAGTTCCTGCAGCTGATGGGGGCCTCGCTGGCCATGGGCGGGCTTGCCGCTTGCCGGCGCCCGACGGAAAAGATCTTGGCCTACGCGCGGAAGCCAGAGGAGGTCATCGAAGGTGTAGCCATGCGCTATGCCACGGCGATGCCCTTCCAGGGGCACCTGCGGAGCCTGCTGGTGCGCAACAGCGAGGGGCGCCCCACCAAGGTGGAAGGTAACGCGGAGCACCCGCAGGGCCACGGCGCCACCAGCGTCTTTGAGCAGGCCTCCATCCTAAACCTGTACGACCCCGACCGCTCCCGCACCGTACAGCAAGACCGCTCCGACACCAGCTGGCGGGCGTTTGTTGACTTCGCGCGGGAGATGCACGCCGATGCGGCCAACCGCTCCATCGCGGTCCTCGCCGAGCCGTCTTATGCGCCCACCACGGCCGCCCTGCGCGCGCAACTGGAAGCGCAGTACGCGGAGGTTCAATGGATAACGTACGATCCGCGAGGAGAGGATCCGGCCCGACTGGGCATGCAGCAGGCCTTCGGTGCGCCCTACCTGCCGGATTACCGGTTTGACGAGGCCGAGGTTATCGTCAGCCTTGAAGCTGACTTCCTCGGGGCTACGGACGTCAATTCTGTGATGAACAACCGGCGCTTCGCGGATGGCCGCCGCCTCAACGGCCCGGAAGACGCCATGAGCCGCCTCTACGTGGCCGAGAGCAACTACACCATTACCGGCGCGCAAGCCGACCACCGCGAGCGCATGCGCTCTACCGATGTGCGCGCCTTTGCCGCAGCTATCGCTGCCGGGCTGGGCGTGGGCGACGTAGGCACCGCCGGCGATCGCTTTGCAGGCCACCCCGTGGTCGAGGCTATCGTGGAAGACCTGGAGGCTGCTGGCGCCAACGGCGTGCTCCTGGCCGGCGATGCGCAGCCCCCCGAGGTGCATGCGCTCTGCGCTGCCATCAACGACGCCTTGGGGGCGATCGGCACCACCATGCTTCTCTATGACACGGAAGAAGGCACGCAGCCGCCCCAGCCGGAGCCCGCGCAGGCCGAAGCACTGACCGCGCTGGTGGAGGATATGCAAGCTGGCGCCATCGATGTGGTGCTGATGCTTGGCGTAAACCCGGTCTATGATGCCCCGGCTGACCTGAACTTTGCTGAAGCGCTCGCCAATGTGCGGCGTACGGTGCACGCCGGGCTGCACGTAGACGAGACGGCGCGCGCCTGTGCCTGGCATGTGCCGCTGGCACACTACCTCGAAAGCTGGGGCGATGGCCGGAGCTACGACGGCACGCTGTCAGTCGCTCAGCCGCTGATTGCACCGCTGTACGAAGACGCCCATTCCGCCATCGAAATCCTGAACGCCTTCGCCACGGGCCGTGACCAGTCCGGGTACGACATCGTTCGCGCACAATGGCGCGGGGTGCTCTCCGAAAACTTCGAGCGCGACTGGCGCCGGGTGTTGCACAGCGGGTTCCAGCCGGATACCGGCTACACCACCGTTACCCCCAGCGCGGCCGCCATCACCCTGGAAGACCACGGGGAAGCCGACGGCCTCGAAGTCGTCTTCCGGCTCGATCCCAGCGTGTACGACGGCCGCTTTGCCAACAATGCGTGGATGCAAGAGCTGCCTGACCCCACCACCAAGATCGTGTGGGACAACGTGGCTATGGTAAGCCCCGGCACAGCCGAAGAGTTGGGCCTGGAGGTGCGCTACAGCGCCGGCAACTACTACGCCGACCTGATTGAGGTGAGCGTCAATGGCACCAGCGTAGAGCTCCCTGTATGGATACAGCCCGGGCATGCCGACGGCGTGGTCACGGTGTCCATGGGGTACGGCCGGGACATCCACTCGCGCCGGTCAGCCCGCAACACCAACTTCTTTGACACCGACGACTACACCGACATTTACGGGCAGGGGCGCGCCATTGGAACCGGCGTGGGCACCAGCGTGGCGCCCCTCCGCACCACCGAAGCCCTCCGGGTAGCCCCGAACGCCTCCGTCAGTGCTACGGGGCAGACGTACCAGATCGTGACGACGATGGAGCACGGGGCTATCGAGCTGGAGTCGCGGCCGCTCTATCGCATGGGCACGTACGAGGAGTTCCAGGCAAACCCCGAGTTTGTGATGGACGTGGAGCCCTACATCCCCAAAGGCGAGGATGCGCGCACGTATCCCGAGCTGTGGGAAGAGGATCACCCGAAGGATCAGCCGGCCATGCGCAACAATCCCTACTATAAAAACCAGTGGGGGATGGTCATCGACCTGAACGCCTGTACCGGCTGTAATGCCTGTGTGGTGGCGTGCCAGAGCGAAAACAACATCCAGGTCATTGGCAAGCAGGAGGTAGGCAATGGTCGCGAGATGCACTGGCTCCGGATCGACCGGTACTTTGTAAGCCCCGGCGTAGAGCCGGAGGACGTGCCCGAAGATCCGCAGATGGTCCTGCAGCCGGTACCCTGCCAGCACTGCGAGAACGCCCCGTGCGAGGCGGTCTGCCCTGTGGCAGCCACCTACCACTCGCCCGACGGGATGAACCAGATGATTTACAACCGCTGCATTGGCACGCGCTACTGCTCCAACAACTGCCCCTATAAGGTGCGGAAGTTTAACTATTATAACTGGAGCAAGACGCTGCCGACGACCACGCGGATGGGCCTCAACCCCGACGTCACGGTCCGCTCGCGCGGCGTGATGGAGAAGTGCTCGTACTGCATCCACCGCATTCGCGGCACGCAGCAGCGCGCCAACATTGAGGACCGCGACATTCGCGACGGCGAGATGAAGACCGCCTGCCAGCAGGCCTGCCCCGCCGGTGCCATTACCTTTGGCGACCTCAACGACACCGACAGCGAAGTAAACCGCTGGAAGGCCAACCCGCGCCGGTACGAGATGCTGAGCGAGTACAACCTCAAGCCGCGCACCTCCTACCTGGGCCGGGTGCGCAATCCCAACCCCCGCCTCGACGAAGCCCGGCGCACCGCCTGATTCACGCCCCGGCGGTTCGCTGCCGGTCTGACCCGTTCTATCCAGAAGACCCTTATACATCGTGGCCAACCACCCACAAAGCGGCCAGCAAGCGGAGTACTACGAAGGTCCTCCCACCCTGGTGAAGGGCGAGCACTCGTTCCACGACATTACCAACCTGGTCTCCCACCACGCGGAGAAAAAAACGCCGATGGCGTGGCTTGCGGCCTTTTCCGTCGCCTCGCTCGGCGTAGTCCTGCTGCTCACCATGCTGGCCTACCAGGTCTGGAACGGCGTGGGCGTGTGGGGCAACAACCAGCCCGTGGCCTGGGGTTGGCCCATCGTAAACTTTGTCTTCTGGGTGGGCATCGGTCACGCCGGTACGCTCATCTCGGCGGTGCTCTTCCTCTTCCGGCAGTCCTGGCGGACATCCATCAACCGGGCGGCGGAGGCGATGACCATCTTTGCCGTTATCTGTGCCCTCATCTTCCCCACCTTCCACGTGGGGCGCGTCTGGGTCGTCTACTGGATGCTGCCCATCCCCAACCAGATGGAGATGTGGCCGCAGTTTAAGAGTCCGTTGCTGTGGGACGTGTTCGCAGTGTCCGTGTACTTCACCGTCTCGCTCCTCTTCTGGTACGTAGGCCTTGTCCCGGATCTGGCCACGCTGCGCGATCGCGCGAAGAACATCTGGCGCAAGCGCGTCCTGGGCTTTTTCTCTCTGGGTTGGACCGGCGCCAACCGCCACTGGCGCAACTATGAGAAGACCTACCTCATCCTGGCCGGCCTGGCCACCCCGCTGGTGCTTTCCGTGCACTCCGTGGTGTCGTTTGACTTTGCGGTGTCCATCATCCCCGGTTGGCATACCACCATCTTTCCGCCCTACTTTGTGGCCGGGGCCATCTTTTCTGGCTTTGCGATGGTGATGACGTTGCTGGTGGTGGCCCGGGTCATCTACAACCTGAAGGACTTGATTACGCTGGACCACTTGGAGAAGATGAATATCGTTATCCTGGTGACCGGGTCGATTGTGGGCTTCGCGTACATCACCGAGTTTTTCGTGGCGTGGTATTCCATGGTGGAGTACGAGCAATACGCCTTCCTTAACCGGGCCATCGGTCCGTACGCGTGGGCCTATTGGATCATGATGACGTGTAACCTGATAGCGCCTCAGTTATTCTGGGTGCGTCGCTTCAGGCGAAGCATCCCCCTCATGTTTGCCATCTCCATCGTGGTAAACATCGGGATGTGGTTTGAGCGGTTTGTGATTACGATCACCTCGCTCCACCGCGACTTCCTGCCGAGCTCCTGGGGCTACTACACGCCCACGTTTGTGGATATCGGCACCTTCATCGGGTCGTTCGGGCTGTTCTTCTTCCTGTTCCTGCTCTTCCTTCGGTTCGTGCCCATGGTGGCCGTGTCTGAAGTGAAGGGTGTGATGCCGGAGGCGGATCCGCACTTTTACGATGACCACGGCGACGGCCACAGTGCCGGGACGCCCACGCCCGCCCCACAGCCCTCTGGAGGGACCTCCTGAGCGGCGCCAGCTCTGATGGTCGCTGCCCGCACCTTCTGATTTCTCAACGTCCTGAGCCATGCTAAAGCAACTCACCCGTCAGATTAAGCTTTCGATGGGCATCTTCGAAAGCAACGGCGACACCACCTACGGCGTCCTGGCGGAGTTCTCGAACCCGGGAACCCTGCTGGATGCCGCCCGCGAGACGCGCAAAGCCGGCTACCGGTACTTTGACACGCACAGCCCCTTCCCGGTGCACGGGATGGACAAGGCAATGGGGCTGGGGCAGTCCATCATTGGTCCCATCGTGTTTGGGGGGGCACTGGCCGGGCTGGCGCTGGCCGTGTGGATGCAGTGGTGGATGGGGGCGATTGACTATCCGCTCAACATCAGCGGGAAGCCCTTCTTCTCAACGGAGCCGTCTACCCCCATCATGTTTGAGCTCACCATCCTGTTTTCTGCCCTCACGGCGGTGGCGGCGATGCTGGCGCTCAACGGACTCCCCCGGCCGTACAACCCCCTGTTTTACTCCGAGAACTTCCGGCGCGCTACCGATGACGGCTTCTTCCTGCACATCGGCGCCAACGACGGGCAGTTTGAGCTGGAGCGCACCCAGGAATTTCTGGAAAGCATCGGCGGATACAACGTCGAGGTGATCGAAGACCGTGAGACGGCCACGGCCACGTCCGAATAGCCTGCCCCACTGGGTCCATTTGCTACCTACCGATTTAACCCGTTGCACCATGCGGAGTCTTCTGACCTCATCCTCCTTAACGCTTGTGCTGGCTGCGCTTGTGCTGCTCACGGGCTGCCGTGAAATGCGCTCGGAGCGGGAGCCCATTCAGCCGCAGCAAAATATGTACTACGACGAGAGCTTCGGCCCGCAAGAGGCCAATCCATTCTTTGCGGATGGGATGGCCGACCGGCGACCGGTGGCCGGATCGGTGGCTCGGGGTAACCTCAAGGAAGATACCCGCTTTTACACCGGGCGCGACGAAGAGGGTAACCTGATTGAGCGCATTCCGCTGGCGGTAACCCGCGAGTTTTTGGAGCGGGGGCAAAACCGCTACAACATTTACTGCTCCATGTGTCATGGCGAGGCCGGGGATGGGCAGGGCATCATCATGACAGGGGATTATGGCTACACCCCGGCGCAAACCTACCATAGCTCCCGTCTGCGCGACGAAGTCTCGGACGGTTACCTGTACGATGTCGTAGCCAATGGCGTCCGGAGCATGCCCGGCTACGCGCAGCAGATCTCGGTGTCCGACCGCTGGGCCATCGTGGGGTACATCCGGGCCCTCCAGCGTAGCCAGTACGCTGGCGAAGGCGACCTTCCCGGCAGCGTTATCCGAGAAATTGAGCAGGGCCGTAGTGCCAACATCCAAGGCGGACGTACCGGCGAGGAGTAACGCACGTCGCATGTGCGCCTCCGCTACGGCAGCCTCTACCATTCATTCTGCGTTTCCGACCACGCCTCCCTTTCCATGGCAGAAAAGCCCACATCCTCCAGTTCGCCCCTTACCTGGCTGATTGATCCGGTGCAGCCGACGCAGGATCACGCTGAGGACCGGTATCGGTTTACCGCCAGCGTCCGCTCCTGGGTGATCCCCACGGCGCTGGGCGCCGCGCTCCTCATCCTGAGCCTGGTGACGCTCTTTACCGGCGAGACCCAGCGTTTCCTCTACGCCTACCTCACGGGGTGGTCGTTCTTGCTTAGCATTGCGCTGGGCGCGCTGTTCTTCCTGCTGATCCACCACATCACAAAGGCTCACTGGAGCACGGTGGTCCGGCGTATCGCGGAGGCAGTGGCCTATAGCTTCCCCATGCTGGCTGTGCTTTCGATCCCCATACTGCTGGGGATGTACGACCTCTATCACTGGACGCATCCGGAGCTTCTCGATCCGGCGTCCCCGGACTTCGATCCCATCATCGACGGGAAGTCGCCCTACCTGAACGAGCCCTTCTTCTTTGCACGCCTCGCCATCTACTTCCTGGCGTGGACGGTGCTATCGTACAAGCTGTACACGCGCTCCCTGGCCAGCGATGTAGAACATGCGCCGGACACGAACTACAATCTTCGGTTCACCAGCGCCTGGGGCATCCCCGTGTTTGGCGTGACCACAGCGTTTGCCGCTATGGATCTGCTCATGACGCTTGAGCCGCACTGGTATTCGACGATCTTCGGCATCTACTACTTCGCAGGCGCCTTCCTGAGTGCTGTCTGCCTCATCACGCTCATTGCCGGGTTCTTGCAGCGCCGTGGGGGCATGTTGCAGCAGACCATCACGACGGAGCACTACCATGACCTCGGCAAATGGATGTTCGCCATGACGGCGTTCTGGGCCTACATCGCCACCAGTCAGTACATGCTGCTTTGGTACGCCAACATTCCCGAAACGACGGTCTGGTACCGCATGCGGTTTGAGGGCGGCTGGATGGCCCACACCAATGCGCTGGTGATCTTCCACTTTGTGCTGCCCTTCCTCATCTTGCTTCCCCGGGCCGCCAAGCGCGCGCTACCGCTGCTTAGCGTGATGGCCGGGTGGCTGATCGTCATGCACTGGTTCGACCTGCACTGGGTGGCCTTCCCCAACGCGTTCGCTGAGGGCGGCTTTCACTGGGTAGATATCTCCGTCGGCCTTGGACTGTTGGGCATCTTCGTTGGCGCTATCGTGTACCGGTTGAGCCGCCATCCACTGGTCCCACAGAAGGATCCGTATCTGCAGCGGTCGCTAAAATTTGAAAACTTTTAAGCAGCGCTCTACCGTCGCCCCCTTGTTTTCATGCCCGTTTCACCCCCTGTGCTGATCCTACGTGCAGGGTGCTACGTCACACCTGTACGTTCTTGAAAGACAACGCTATGCCTGAAAACACCTCCCATACCGACGCGCTCCCGCCGCCCGAGCTGATTGCCCCCGTAGAACGGCAGCCCGTAGAACCTGGGCCGATTACGTTTCAGTGGAAGCCTGTTGAGGGAGCTGAAGGGTACGAAATACAGGTTGCGCGCGATCGCAACTTTGAGGACATCGCGCTGAGTATTGCCGTCGAACCCGCTACGCGCCGCACGGTGAGGGGCCCCTTCGAGGATGTGGAGAATGAGGGGTTTTACTGGCGGATGCGGACGGAGCACGATGACCACTTTGGCACGTTCGGGCCACCCGCTCAGTTTATCGTGGCCACGCCGGAGATGCTCGAAGCTATGGCCGCAGTGGCCTCGCGCCCAGATGCCGAGGAGGACTATGGCCCGGTAGCTGAACTCTTTCGCGCCGCCTCCCTGGAGGTGCGGGCGGAAGTCACCGGCTCTCAAGACTACCGCGACCAGGAAGAGGAGATGGGCGTGGAGCATGAGGGTATTGAAGCCAGCCAAATCCTGGCGCTGACGGTGGTCACCATCGTGATCATCGGGATGTTGGTGGCCGTGGTCTTCCAGCTGTACGGCAGCACCACCGCCAATCTTCGGTCAGACGTGGCCGCCACGGCCAACTATCCGGAGCTCCGTGAGACCCGCGCGCAGGCGCAACGCTTGCTGACGCAGTTCGAGGCCGTAGAGGGCGAGGACGACGTATTCCGCATTCCCATCGACCGGGCCATCGACCTCATGGCACGCGAAGCTGAAACGGCAGAGGATACGACGCTCGCTTTCCCGTCGGATGAACCCGCCTCCCCGTGACGGACGTAGGAGAGGCGTGTATTCGATGGCTACTACTCCAATCCTTTCCTATCACACCCTATGTTGCGGCATGTGCTCACATATCTGCTGGTCGTAGGGATTCTGATGGTCTGGCCCGCCGATACGCTGGCACAGCGTTCGGGACAAACCAATGCCATCTACGATGAAGTAGACCTCGTAGAAAAGCTCGGAGAGCAAGTCGCGACCGACGCCACCTTCTATAATGAAGCGGGCGAGGCCGTACAGCTGTCCGACTTCCTGGACGGGGAGACGCCCGTTGTGCTGTCGCTCGTCTACCATGAATGTCCGATGCTCTGCAGCCTTATCCTGGATGGCGTCACCGAAAGCCTGCGCGAGCTGGCCTGGACGCCGGGTGAGGAGTTTGAGAAGCTGACGGTGAGCTTCAACGCAATTGAAACGCCGGAGGTAGCTAAGCGTCAGAAAGACCGTTACTTAGCAGAACTTAACAGACCAGAAGCAGCAGACGGGTGGCACTTTCTGACGGGGGATGAAGCAGCTATCGCCCAGCTCACGGAATCGGTAGGGTTTACGTTCACGTGGGTGGAAGAACAGCAGGAGTACGCGCATCCATCGACGCTTATTTTTATCAGTGGGGACGGCACGATTACGCGGTATCTCCACGGTATGCGTTTCCCAGAGCGCGACATGCGCAACGCACTCGTCGAAGCTTCGGAAGGACGTGTGGGCTCGATCATGGATCGGGCGATCATGTACTGCTTTCAGTTCGACCCGTCCTCAAACGCTTATGTACTGCATGCGTGGAACGTCATGAAAATCGGCAGCATCCTCGGCGCGTTTGCGCTGGGGGGCGTACTGCTGGTGTTCTGGCGGCGGGAAAACAAACAGTTGAGTGCGTGGGACAACGCCCACCCCTCAGCAACCACCTGATTCTTTTTGCTTGACCCTAACCATCATGGGTAATTCCAACGGAACCGTATGGCTTCCCGAGGGCGCATCGACCGTTGCGTCTGAAATCGACTGGCTCTTCTACTTCGTCACCTGGACGAGCTTGGCCATCATGCTGCTGGTTGTAGGCGGCCTGATTTACCTGGCGTACACATATCGCCGCCGCAGCGCGGACGATGCGCCCCAGCCCATTAAGGAAAGCAAGCTGTTGGAAATCTCCTGGGTGGTGATTCCCACCATCCTGGTGCTGCTGGTATTCACGTGGGGCTTTCAGGGCTACCTGAAGCTAACCGTGGCGCCGCCCAACGCGTACGAAATTCAGGCGACGGCCTTCTCATGGGGCTGGAGCTTCGATTACCCGAATGGCGCGTCGTCTAACAACCTCCACGTTCCGGTCGATCGGCCGGTGAAGGTCAACATGAGCAGCGAGGATGTGCTGCACAGCCTCTTCATTCCGGCCTTCCGCGTGAAGCAGGACGTGCTGCCCGATCGCTACTCCTCGGTGTGGTTTGAAGCCACGCGCGAAGGGGAGTATCACCTTTTCTGCTCTGAATACTGCGGCACGCAGCACGCCGAAATGATCGCGACCGTGCACGTGCACTCGCAAACTGACTTTAACGAGTGGCTGGCTGATGCTGCCATGGACGAGGACATCCCACTACCGGAACTGGGCGAACGCCTGTTTGGGCAGCAGGGGTGCCAGCAGTGCCACAGCATTGACGGCACCTCCGGTATAGGGCCCACCATGCAAGGGCTCTACATGAACGATCGGCTGCTGCAAAGCGGGGAGACCGTAACGGCAGACGAGAACTACCTCCGCCAAATGATTATCGAGCCCACGGCACAGGTGGTAGAGGGGTATCCAGCGGGCGTGATGCCCTCGTATGCGCGCCTCTCGGAGCGAGAGATCAATGCATTGGTTGCCTACATCAAAGAACTGGAGTAACGCGCCCTACACGATGCCCAGGCGCCAGAAACCGACGGTGCAGCGTGGCATTTGCATAGCCAGATTATCCCATCAGATCACGTAACGACCTATGTCTTCAGCTACAGCAACGCACGATGGAGGCTCGGCCTCAGCGGCTGGCTCTTCGGAGGCGCCCAACTATCTGAACCATCAGAAGACCATCCGGTCGTGGTTGCTGACGCTGGACCACAAGCGCATCGGGGTGCTGTACGCCGTCACGCTGGCGACTGTCTTCCTGATCGCCGGTCTGCTTGCCATTGCTGTTCGCCTGGAGCTTTTCATGCCGGGCGAGACGATCATGAGCAACGATGCGTACAATCAGACCTTCACGATGCACGGCATCATGATGGTCTTTTTGTTTATCGTGCCCTCCATTCCGGCTATTCTGGGTAACTTCGTGCTGCCCATGCAACTGGGCGCCAAAGACGTGGCCTTCCCCCGGCTTAACCTGGCCAGTTGGTACGTGTACATGATTGGAGGCGCGCTGGTGGTCACGGCGCTCCTGGTGGGTTCGGTCGATACCGGGTGGACGTTCTACACCCCGTACTCGTCGTCGGGTAGCATGTCGGTGCTGTACATGACGCTGGCGATCTTCATCGCGGGCTTCTCCTCAATCTTTACGGGAATCAACTTTATCGTCACCATCCACAAGATGCGGGCGCCCGGCCTTACGTGGAACCGGCTGCCGCTCTTCGTCTGGGGCCTCTATGCCACCAGCATTGTGATGGTGCTCGCCACGCCGGTCATCGGAATCACGATGATCCTGCTCTTCCTGGAGCGCCTCCTGCAAATTGGCATCTTCGACCCCGCCCTGGGTGGCGATCCGATCCTCTTTCAGCACTTCTTCTGGTTTTACAGCCACCCGGCCGTGTACATCATGATTCTGCCGGCCTTCGGCATTATATCAGAACTGATGACAGCCTTCTCGCGCCAGCGTATCTTTGGCTACAAGGCCATTGCGCTCTCGTCGGTAGCGATCGCGTTGCTGGGCTTCCTCGTCTGGGGCCACCACATGTTCGTCTCTGGGCAGTCGGCCATCTCGGGCATTGTGTTCTCGCTCATTACCTACCTGATCGGTATTCCATCAGGCATTAAAATCTTTAACTGGGTGGCCACGATGTATAAGGGGTCGGTGTGGCTACAGACGCCCATGCTATACGCCCTGTCGTTCCTCTTCCTGTTTACCATTGGTGGGTTGACCGGGATTATGGTTGGTGTGCTGGCGGTGGACGTTCACCTGCACGACACATACTATGTGGTGGGGCACTTCCACTATGTGATGATGGGCGGAACCGTCATTGCGCTGCTGGGAGGGATGCACTACTGGTGGCCCAAGATCACCGGTAAAATGTATAACGAGACGCTGGGTAAAATTGGGGCGATCCTCATCTTTATTGGGTTCAACGCTACCTTCTTTCCCCAGCTGATTCTTGGCGCGCGGGGTATGCCACGGCGCTATGCCACCTACGTGGAAGAGTTTACCTTTCTGCACCAGGTATCCACCATAAGCTCCCTGGTGCTGGCCGCAGGCCTGTTCCTCGTGCTGGGCTATATGGTGCACTCCCTGTTCTGGGGTGAGAAGGCGACCTCCAACCCGTGGGGCGCGGCTACGCTGGAGTGGACCATGGCCACCTCACCACCGGATCCGCACAACTTTACCCGCACCCCGATTGTGACCCGTGGGCCGTACGATTTTCACCTGGCTGACGAGGTCTTCGGACCGCGGCATGTAGGCGATGGGGCTGGCGACGGCGCTACCTCGGAGCCCGCTCTTCCCCGCGAGACGGAGTCCACCTGACGGCTGCTCTGTACTGAACCCGCCGACGGCCCGGTAGCTGTGCCGCCCCGGCGCCCCCTTTCACCTGTGCCTTTACGTACACATGGCAACCCAGACTCAAGAAACGCAGGACGTGCAGGCGCATGGCGACGGCCATGGGCACCACGAACGGCTTCAACACCACTTCCTCTCGCTCGATCAGCAGTTTGGCTCGGCCAAGCTGGGCATGTGGCTATTTCTGGTGACGGAGCTGCTGCTCTTTAGTGGTATGTTTGTGGCCTTCGCGGTGTACCTGCAGTGGTACCCCGAGGCATTTGCCGTGGGTGCGGAGGCGCTGGACTGGCGGATGGGCCTCGCAAACACCATTGTACTGCTGGCTTCCTCCCTAACGGTGGCGCTCTCCATCCACTTCATTCAGAAAGGCAATACGAAGGCCATGATTACCAGCCTGTCTGCAACGCTGGGGCTCGCTGTTGTCTTTTTGGTGATCAAGTATTTTGAGTACACAGACAAGTTTGCCAACGGCATCTTCCCGGGAGAGGCGTTCAACCCAACGGGGTCATACGCCTTTCTGGATGTACCGAACGCGGTCCAGTATTTCAGTATCTATTACGTGATGACGGGTATTCACGCGGTTCACGTGATTGTGGGCATGGGGCTTTTCGCCTGGCTGATCTACCGGGCGCTCCGTAATCACTTCTCGCCGGAGTGGTACACGCCCGTTGAGCTGGGAGGGCTCTACTGGCACTTTGTGGACCTGATCTGGATCTTTCTCTTTCCCCTCCTCTACCTCATTTAGCGAGCGGTGCGGCGCCTCTTCGCTTCCTACCGACTGACCCTACGCTATGGCCCAAGGACATCATATCATCCCGAAAAAGACGCTCTTCAGCGTTTTTGCCACTCTTATTGGCTTGACGATTCTCACGGTAATCACGGCAAAGGGTATTGACTTCGGCGTGCTGGAAATCCCCGTAGCCCTGGCCATTGCCTCGACGAAGGCCGTGCTTGTGCTTGTCTTTTTTATGGCGCTCAAGTACGACAGCCGAGTGAACGCGCTTACCATCACAGTAGGGGTCGTCTTCGTGGGGATCTTCATCATCTTCACCATGCTGGATACCGTCTTTCGCGGCGATCTGGACAACGTGAGCTCCATTACCATCTCGCAGCAGGAGCGCGAAGAGGAAGCCCTCCGGGCTCGCGAGCCGGATGCGGAGCAGCTGCGCGTAGCTCCTGGGGACTTCATGGACGGGGATGACGACGCTCCCGACGATGAAAGCTGATCCTTCCCGATTTGCCGCTGCCTACCGAAGGTGCCACGTGGGTGTACTGCAGGAACCGATGCCTGCACCAAAAGCTAAAATTGTGGTGAAGTAACAATGCTACACCCAGCGGCTCTTTTCTCTTTTGCCCGGCGGCGATGGTTGCGCTCATTTATCTCATACTGGCTATAGTCGCTGCGCCTCTGCTGTTCTTTGTGCTGACGTGGACGGCCGTCACGGCCTACCGGATTCTGTTTCCGGAGCAGCCGTTGCCCTTCGAGAAGGACCCGATTGTCGTGCGGGAGCAAAAGACGGCCTCGGGCGATCTGGTGCCGGTCGGGGTGCGTGAGATTCGAGAAGACCAGCGCGCCTACCGGGCCCACCATCTGGACAAGGTGCCGTATCACTACGAAGACGGCCACTCCATCGGGATGCCGCAGGCCTGGCTGGATGACATCGAGATGCGGCGCAACTGACGGCACCCATTGGCCTGCGGATCCTTATTTCGCCTCCTCTGTCCGCCACTGCTCGATCGCTCGCAGGGCAACATCGGCAACCCCCTCTTGTGCGGCCCGAAGGTCGTCCTGAAAGTTATCCGCGTCGCCGGCCAATCTCCCAGACACCACCTTTACGATATGGCAGGGGACGCCATTCGTGGCGGCCACGTAGGCGACGGCGTATCCACTCATGTCGCTGATGTCGGCGATGCGCTGCCAGTAGCTCTCCTCATCATCGCCCTGAATGGTGTGCTCCTGCGTCACAAGGATGGCCTCCTCCAGATCGTCGAAGGCTACGGCAAGGGGCATGCGTGGGTAGGCCGGCGCCGCCAGCTCGATGCGGTCGCCCTCCATCACATGGGAGGCTGCCACGGCCTGGCCAACGTCGAAGCTGTCCTTCAGGGCCGTACACGTCCCCACATGGAGTAGCCGCTCAATCGACTCCTGCTTGAGCATGCGCTCCACGCATAAGGTGCTTTTGATTTTGCCCATGCCGGTGACGCACACGACAACATCGTTGTCGCCGCGCCATTCCCCCTCCGTGAGCGACTCAAATCGCCCCCGACGGTAGCGCTGAAGGAAAGGTTGGATTTCCGTAACAGAAGAGAAGATAAGGCCAGTCATCGAACCAGGAATTAGTAGGTGTGTACTACACGCGGTTGTAAAAAGTAGCGCATCCAGTGGTAATTTACAGATTTGCTTTACAAAGTCACCAACCGAATATGAAAGTTGTCGAGTTACTCGACCGGGCCACAGAGCCGCTGATATCGTACGAAATAATCCCTCCGAAGCGTGGGGGCTCTATCAGCGAGGTGATGAATGTGGTGGAGGAGTTGATGCCGTACGATCCGCCGTTCATTGATGTAACGAGCCACTCGGCAAAGGTAGAGTATGTGGAAAGCGGCGATGGTACGTGGCGCCGGCGCGTAAAACGTAAGCGACCGGGGACCATTGGGCTGTGCGCAGCCATTCAGAGCCGGTTCGGCGTCCAAGCAGTGCCTCATTTGCTGTGCCACGGGTTTACCCGGGAAGAGACGGAGGACGCCCTCATCGAGCTGAACTACCTCGGGGTACGGAATGTGATGGCCCTGCGCGGGGATGATAATGGGTACAATAAGCCTGTGCCCGACGGACGTTCGTCGAATGAGTATGCTATCGATCTGGTGCGGCAGATTGACGACATGAATGAGGGGCGCTATCTCGAAGAGCTGATCGACCCAGCGCCGGTGGATTTCTGTGTCGGTGTCGCGGGCTACCCGGAGAAGCACTTCAAGGCCCCCAACCTAACGTGGGATATCTTAAACCTGAAGCGCAAGGTGGATGCAGGTGCGCACTACGTGACGACGCAGATGTTCTTCGATAACGCGGCGTTCTTCACCTTTGTTGAGAAATGCCGCGATGTGGGCATTGATGTCCCGATCATTCCAGGCCTTAAAATCCTCACCCGGAAGCGCCACCTGCAGCTGCTGCCCAGCCGCTTCCATCTGAAGATTCCCGAAGCACTTGCTGCTGAGGTAGAAGCCGCCAAGCCAGAGCACGTCGCCGACATCGGCATTGAGTGGGCTCGGAAGCAGTGTGAGGAGCTGATGGACGCCGGGGTGCCCAGCGTGCACTTCTACATTATGCAGCGCGCGGACATCGTAAAGCAGGTCGTGGACCCCATTCGTGAAATGGCATAGCGACCGCATGCGGCCGGGACGTAGCGACGCAGAAGGATGGTCGCTTACGCTCAAGGCAGGGCGCATTAAAAAAGCCCGACCACGAAAGGGGGCCGGGCCGAGGCGAAGTAAAAGGCATGCGTCCTGCTCACTTCATGTAGTCCTGGTCGGTGCTGCGCATTTTTGCCTTATACTTTTTGAGGCGCCGCCGCATCTTGTTTACGGAGTCATCGATGGCCGATTCGAAGGAGGTGTCTTCCGCCTCTGTTCGCAGACGCTTTCCGTAGACGGTCACATTTAGCTCAGCCGACTTATCAGCGCTGGGGTTGTCGTTCTTCCCGATGAAAATTTCTATCTCGACGATGCCATCATAGAAGCGCTCGAGCTTCTGAACGCTTTCTTCGGCATAGGCACGCAGCTTGGGAGAGGCATCGAAGTTGCGGGCTGTGATCTGGATGTTCATGTGTACCTCACGGGTTAAGGAACGTCAACGTGTGTGGCAGGCCGAAATGGTGAGATGCCTGCACCGTAATGATAATATAACGTACAGGGGAGGGCGTGTGCGGTTCAGCCAGCGAGGCGCGCCTGGCGCAAATAATCGTCTTCTTTCGTGCGCATAGCGTGCCGCCCTTTCTCGGTAGTATCCGTATAGCCCATGAGGTGCAGCACGCCGTGGACGACGTACCGCAGGGCCTCCTCGGTGAAGGAGGCCTCGAACTCGGCATGGCGCTCGGCAGCGGTATCGAGGTCCACGTACACCTCCCCGGTCAGTGCTTCGTCACCGTCCTCGCTGAGGGGAAAGGCCAGCACGTCCGTGACGTAGTCGTGGTTCAGGAAGCGGCGGTTGAGCTCCAGCACGGTGGGGTGGTCGGCCAGGACGATGCTAACCTCACCGATCGGTATCCCCTCTGCGGCAGCCATGCGGGTCACGAGCGCGCGCACCTGCGCTACCTCAAGGGTGCGCTCCGGGTGTTGCTGATGCACATGGATGACGTCAGAAGCCATAGGCTACAACTGCGCTCACGAACCGTTGAAGTCGCTGAAGAGCGTCTCGCTCATCGACAGGGCCACACTGCTCATCACAAGCTCAGAGGGGAGCTGCGTGAAGTCGGTAGAGAGCATACGATTGGCCACGTTGGCGTACAGCGAACAGGCCGCCTCGCGCTCAATGACGAGGCCGTTTGTGACGCCGCCCTGACGAGCAAAAAAGATCACCTCGCCGAGCTCTTGGCTGGCAATAAAACCCGTACAGCCCTGCAATTGCAGAAATGAACTGGGCGCATAAACCGACACGAGGTAGAGGGGCTCCTCCGTGGCCAACGTGTCTGGCAGATCCCGGATGCGGGTGAGCTCGACGGTCAGGCGTCGCCCACTTTCCGAATGAGTCAGTTCGAAGCGCGTCACCGTACCGTCCTGTACAGGATCAACGCCAAACACCGACGCCATTCGCTCGACGTCCGTCTCGGAAAAAGAAAAAGCCATAGGGCATCGCAAGTGGTAAGGGCAGCCGCGCAGCGCATGCGCAGAACGCGCAGATAAAACCACGCATGCATTCGGAAAATAGCGGCTGCCGCACCGAAATACAATGACCGGCGCTTAATCCGCGTAGGAGATATGCGCTTCTTCTTCGGCCGGCGCGTCGTCGTGCGAGGCTGCAGTGCCGTTGGAAGACACCTGCGGTGCGACGGCCGTCTCCGTTCCCCGCGTGTGCTGTTTGCCGTCGGTAGCCTGGCCGTTGGACGTCGCCGCCATGGTGTCTTCAATGAGCACCACCTCCGCGGCGTGGGGCCCTTTCGGACCGTCGGTAAGCTCATACTCTACAACCTGGCCCGTCCGGAGCGTCTTAAACTCCTTGTCCGAGATAATCTGCGAGTAGTGCACAAATATATCAGCGCCTCCTCGCGGGTGAACAATAAAACCGTAGCCCTTTTTCGCATCAAACCACTTCACTACACTGCGTTGCGTCGTCATAAGGTTGCCTCCTGGAACGCTAATGATACTGATGTACAAAATGCGGACGGTGGCCATGGTAACAACCACCTGCTAACGCATACTACCTCCAATGGTGGGTGGAAGGCGATGCTCAACCGTTTGTGTGTATTGTATAGTATAAGTGAAAACGTAAATTATTTGCAAATACACACACGAAAAAGTTTGGCTCCCTTATGGCTCCAGCCTCTATTTCAGCAGCCATCAGGCAGCATGACGTTCGCTGTCTGCCGTATAGGACGAAACAGCGGGGCTGCGCGCCAGCGACGGAGGCGCGTGGTGAGGTTCCGGGGCGACACCGTACAGCATCGCCGGCGGAAGAGCCAGCGGTTGAGCCTCACATGCGTACCAGACTACCGGATGCTTCTCCCTATCCGTTTGGTGCCCTACGGCTGCGGCTCGGAGGGCGGTGGGGCATCAGGGGGCGTTTGGCCTGGCGGGGGGAGCGGGGCGTCGGGCGCCGCATCGGGCAGCACGTCCTCGGCGTCCACGTCTTCGTACCGTGCCCGTAGCTCCTCCGCAGATTCGCGGAAGGAATCGTCTTGTAAGAGGTCGGCCAGCCGATCACTAAACGCGGCTGCCTCCTCAAACGCATTAGCGTCCAGGTAGGTGAACCGGAGCAACTGCACGAACTGGGCGGCATACTCCTGGTCGCGCGAGGTGCGGGCCTGCTCCAGTTGGGTTAGCACCAGGGGTTCGGCCTGCTGCAATAAGCTGATGGCACGATCCTGCGCCCCTACGGCTTCGTAAGCACGTGCCAGGTTGACGTACGAGCGCTCGTCACCGGCCAGCGTTTCAAATGGCATGTACTCCATAATCCAGTCGAGCGCCGCCTCGCCGCGGTCAGGATATCCCGCTTCGGCCAGGCCCTCGGCGGCGTGGGCGTAGATGCGCCGGTAGTTGTCCAGCATCTGCCGGGCGTTTTGGTCGAAGTAGACGTCAGGCGAATTTACGTTGCGCAGGCGAAAGTTGTCGAGCCGGGCATCGGTGATGCCGGGTACCACGCGCCCCAGTTGCCGGTCGTGCCGGATGGGGACCACCCGAAACGCTTTGCCTTCCAGCTGAAAGTAGTTTTGCAGGTTGAGCATGCCATCCGGTGCGACCGTGATGGCAAAGTAGATAGGCCGCTCCCATCCTTGCTGTGCGTTCGTCTGCAGGATGTCGAGTAGCGCGATGTCCGAGCCAAACAGGACCCGGAGGTCACGCTGTATCTCCCGGCCGGTCACCTCCCACCGCATGGGGGCTTCAACGGCATCGGTATCTTCTGCAATGATGGCTCCACGTTCCACCAGCGCATCCGTATCCACGGGTAGCGTCACCTCCCGCGGTGTCCATCGGACGAACGAAAGATCGTCGATCATGTCGTCGTCCATCGAAATCGGCAGCGGCGCCGAATCGCGGGCCTGCTGATGCTTCAGCTGCCGCACATACCATGGCGTTTGCAGCAGCGACAGGTTCACCACGCGCACGTCCTGCCGGATGCCCTCCACCTCCTGCAGGTACCAGAGCGGGAAGGTGTCGTTGTCTCCGTTGGTAAACACAATGGCATTTTCCTCCAGGCTCATCAGGAGGTTATAGGCATAGTCGTTGGCGACGTAATTTCCGGAGCGGTCGTGGGTGAAGTAGTTCTGCGAGAGCATCAGTCCTGGCACGGCCAGCAGCAAGAGCCCCCCCAGGCCCAGCATAGCGCCGTACGTTTTGGCGGCATCGAGGTAGTCGGCCAAGAGGTCGCGTGCCAGGAGCAGCAGGCCCGTACCGCCAATCCCCACCCACAGGCTAAAGGCGAAGAAGCTGCCTGCATAGGAGTAGTCCCGCTCCCGCGGCTGCATCGGCGTCTGGTTTAGGTACAGAATGATCCCGACGCTGGTAATAAGAAAGAAAATCAGCAGGCTAAAGGCCCGCCGCCAGTCAGCCGCGAAGTGAAAGAACAGTCCGAAGAGCCCAAGCAAAAGCGGTAAGCCGTAATACACGCTGCGGGAAGCCTCCTCGCTGGGCGTCTGCCCGGCCACAGGCTCTTGTGAGGTGGCGTCCAGCCAGGAGATGCCCGTGATGGCCGGGGCGTCCTGCAGATCGCTCGCACGGCCCATGAAGTTCCACAGGAAGTACCGGGCGTACATGTGCCCAATTTGATATTGCCAGAGGAACTGCCAGTCGGAATTGTACTGGCTATACACCTGCAGATGCGCCGGGCTCTGTTCAGACCAGCGGCGGGGGAAGAAGGACTCCTGCTCCCGATTGATCTGACCCGTGCGGTTGTCGTAGGTGGGCCCCGTCAGCAGCGGGCGTTGTCCGTATTGCTCGCGCTGCATGTAGGACACGAACGCTTCGACCGTCTCGGGATTGTTCTGGTCGATGGGGGGATTGGTTGCGCTGCGAATGGGGATCAGCGCGTAGGAGGAGTAGCCGATCATGGCCAGCAGCAGATACACGGCCACCATGTTAGCGTACTCCAACCGGCGTGTCTGTGTGTAATAGACCGCAAACACAATGAGCAGGGCAAACCCCAGCAGGGTAAGCAGGGGGAAGGCGCGCTCCTGCAAGAAGGCCGGCAGCATCTGAATAATGCCGGGGTAGAGCAGCAAGAACACCGCGGAGGCGATGGCGCCGGTAGCCACGATCCACGCCCAGCGCTGTTGCCAGGTCCAGGCGGGGTTGTCGAAGCGCCGGAAAAATACAATCAGCGCTACGAAGAAGAGCGAGAGCAGGCTCAGCAGGTGGACGCCAATAGCAAGCCCGTAGAGGTAGGCGATCACAAAGAGCCAGCGCTCGGTGCCCGTGCCAAAGCCCCCGGTGGCCTCGCGCTGCTTCAGGGCCTGATCAAAGGACTGGGCGCGCTCGCTCCACTTCAGCGCCAGCCACACACAGAGCGCCGTGAAGAACGTGGAGAACGCGTAGGTCTCCGCCTCTACCGCGTTAAACCAGAACGAGTCTGAGACGGCCAGCGTCAGCGCTCCGATCATGCCGCCGGCATACGCGGCGATGCGCAGCCCAAGGGGCCAAGCGCTGCGCGGCTCCGTGCTCCATTCGCGCACAAACTGGAGAATGATGAGATACGCCAGCAGCACCGTTCCTGCCGCTGAGAGTACGGAGATCAGGTTGACGGCCAGCGCTACGTAATCCGTGGTCGCAACCATGGAGAAAAACCGCCCCACCAGCATGTAGAAGGGGGCTCCCGGCGGGTGCGGGATCTGTAGGCCGTAAGAGACCGCAATGCGCTCCCCGGGGTCCCAAAACGACACGGTGGGCGCTACAGTGAAGAGGTATAGCACCAGGGCAAACACAAAGACCGCAGCAGCGGTGAGGCGGTCGACAAGCTTCCAGTTCATACGTGGGGAACGCCTGCTAATCAGATGGCGGCGCGGCGGACGGCTGAGGTGGGCCCGAAGGCGGTGCCCGACCAGCCACGCACACGAAAGCGGGGCAGCGCGCCCCAGCGTCGGCATCCCGTACACCACCGCCGTGGGATGCGTTCCAGCGTTTCAGCCTATCGACAGGCTGCGTTTACTTCCGGAAGATGCTCCGCAGCCGCGCGTAGAGGTGCTCGTACTCGGCCTGCACGTTGCTCAGGTACGGCCCCGGGCCAAAGCAGGCTTTCACGAGCACATAGGGGGTTGCCACGAGGAGCAGCGTCGGAATCAGGATAAACTGAATCACGACCAGCAGCAGGGCAGCAGTGATACTCTCCATAACCTGCACCGTACAGGTGAAAAGACTCTTAATGCCCCAAGATACGGTGCAACAGGTGGTTTTTCAAGGATGAAAAGCGGACCACAGGGGGGAGGTTTGGCTACGGTTCACCCGGGTATACTCAACCATCCACGTCTGCAGAAGCACGGAGGGCGGTTCTACTCTTGGTCAGCGGTAGAGGAAAAGTAATCAGCCACCTTTTGCGCTTTCGCCGGGCCCACGAGGTCTGCAATGGCGTCTGCGTCGGCTTCTTTCACCCGTTGCACAGAGCCAAAGTGACGGATGAGCGTCTGTGCGGTCTTCGGGCCAATACCGGTGATGGTTTCCAGCTCGTTGGTGAGGGTCGTTTTCTTCCGACGCTTGCGCTGGTACTGTACCGCGAACCGGTGGGCCTCGTCGCGCACGCGCTGGAGCAGTTGCAGGGCAGCGCTGTCCTTCGCAATAAAGAGCGGGTCGGAATCGCCGGGCCGGTACACCTCTTCCAGACGCTTGGCCAGCCCAATGACCCGCACCTGATCAAACGCCTCGGTGGCCTTCAGCGAAGCCACCGCACTGGAGAGTTGTCCCTTCCCGCCGTCAATCACCACGAGGTCGGGCCACGGGCCGTTCTCCTCCTTGATGCGACGGTAGCGACGCTGGATGACCTCGCGCATGGCCTTGAAATCGTCGGGACGGCCTTCGGCGGAGCGGATCTTGTAGGTGCGGTAGTCGCTTTTGCGCGGCGTGCCATCGGTGAAGACCACGCACGAAGCCACCGTGCCGGTACCGCCCAGGTGGGAGATGTCAAAGCATTCGATGCGGCGCGGCAGCTTGTCCATCCGCAGGTCATCGCGCAGCGCCTGCACGGCATGGGGGACGCGGGCCTGCTGCCGTTTGTATTCCTGCAGCTTCCACTCGTCAACCAAGAGGCGGGCGTTGGCCCCCACCATGCGCATGAGGCTGGCTTTCTCGCCTCGTTGCGGGCGCTTGACCGGCACAATGCGGCCCTTGCGCTCGCGGAGGAGCTCCTCCAGCGGCTCGGGTGCGGGCAGATCGTGCGACAGCAGCACCTCGTCCGGGAAGAAGTTCGCCTCCGCATAGTAGCGCTCCACAAACGACTGCAGCAGCCCCCCCGGCTCGTGCTCGGTCACGGATTTGATGTACTTGTGCTGCCGCCCGATCACCTTGCCCTCTCGCACCTTGAACATGGCGGTGCAGGCTACGTCGTTTTCCTCGTCCACCTCCAGCGCAAAGAGGTCGCGGTCGTCAAAGTCTTGGCTGACAATCTTCTGCCGGCGGGAGAACTTCTTCAGGGCTTTGATACGGTCGCGCATGTCAGCGGCGGCCTCATACTCCATATCCGCCGCGAGCTGCACCATTTGCTCCTGCAGGTCATCGACCAGGCCCTTTGTCTTGCCGTTCAGGAGCCGCTCCACGCGGTCGATGGTGGCGTTGTAGTCTTCCTCCGACTGCAGCCCTTCGCACGGGCCCTTGCAGTTGTTGATGTGGTATTGCAGGCACACATCGTACGTGCCTGCCTCAATGGGCTCGGGATTGAGCTTGAGGCTGCACGTGCGCAGCTTAAAGGTCGAGCGGATGGTGTCGAGCATCAACCGCATCGTCTTCACGTCGGTGTAGGGCCCGAAGTAGGTAGAGCCATCCTGCCGCACAGTCCGGGTAGGGAAGACGCGCGGAAACCGCTCGTTTTTGATGCAAATGTAGGGGTACGTCTTGTCGTCCTTGAGATTGACGTTGTAGCGTGGCTGGTGCTTCTTGATGAGGTTGTTCTCAAGGATCAGCGCCTCGGCTTCCGTGTCGGTCACGATCACGGAGACATCGGCGATTTTCTTCACCAGAATAGAGATACGTCCACTCTTCGGGCGGCTTTTGTGAAAGTACGAGCGCACGCGGCTGCGCAAATTTTTGGCTTTGCCCACGTACAGCACCGTCCCCTCGGCGTCTTTGTGCAGGTAGACGCCGGGCTGGGTGGGGAGATGGTCGAGCTTGTCCTGCAGGTGGTCCGTCATGGGCGAAAGCACTCCGAGAGTACAGATATGCAGCCGGTACGGCAGGCAGTGCCGACGGGTTCAGGCGCCTCCTGGACTCCTGCCGCCTGCGTTACATTTCCACTCGAGGCGCTCGGGGTGCCTGCAGGGTGGCAGTGTTGCGGGGTAGGCTACCGTTCGGGCAGGATGAGGGCCAGCGCAATGTAGACGATGAGGCCAGGAAAGGCAGCAGAGAACAGGCTGATTACCACATACAGCACCCGCACAATGGTGGGGTCGATGTCAAAATACTCGCCAACACCGCCGCACACGCCGGCGATCATGCGATTGGTCGTAGATTTGGTCAGCTTTTTAGAGGCCATCAGGCAGCGGGGGAAGTTAGGAGTCGCGGATGATAGAGATCACTTCGTCAGAGGACAGGTCGTCCGGCTTATCCAGAATGAGCGCCAGCGCGATGTATAGCAGAATGAAGGTGCCGGAAGAGAAGATGGTGCCGGCGACAAAGATGATGCGTACGAGCGTGGGGTCGATGTTGAAATACTCGGCCAGCCCCCCGCATACGCCGGAGATCTTCTTGTTGAAGCGCGACTTGGTGAGGCGCGAGCGCTTCTCGGCGTCGCGGTCGCGCAGGTGATCCTTCAGCGCCTCGCGCAGGGAAGCCTCTTCTTCGGGCGTGACGTCGGGTGCGGTTTTCGAGCGAAGGGAGGGCGTGTCCCTGCTGCGGTCGGGGTTCCACGAGAGCACGCCAAAGCCCACCAGGATGATGAGAATCCCGGCGATAAACGGCAGCATGTTCGCCAGCATGGTCAGGTCCACCCCCTGCAGGAAGTCCAGCTGCTGAAACAGGTAGGCAATGCCGACGCCGATGAGCGCAAGCCCGGCCAGGTTGGGCAGGTTCAGGAGGCTGCTGCTGTCCTCGGCATCAGGCTCGAAGAGGATTGACTCGAGCTCGTCCTGCGAGAGGCGGTCCAGGTCTACGGACGAGATGTCGTCCACCTGCAGAGATTGCTGCAGGTGGTCCCGGTCAGCTGTGCGTTGTTTCTGTCGTGAGCTCATGGGTCCTCGCCATTTGTTAGATGCCAAAGCCTGTACGATAGGGCGCAATTGTTTGTTACGCAGCCGCGCCTCAATTGATGATTTGAGGCTGCCAGCCGCCTATGGTACACGTCTCACGCCGTCCTCCGTTACCAGCACGTCCACGGGGGTGTCGTGCGCTTCGGCCGGTACGCGGGGGGCGATAGCAGCAGCGTAGAGCAGGCAAACGCTCCGAGCCGGCGAGGCCTGCAGCAACTCGTCGTAGTAGCCCATCCCAAAGCCCACGCGGTAGCCCCGCCGGTCGGCCCCCAGGGCGGGGGTGATGATGACGTCGAGGTCAGCCGGCAAGACTTCCGATCCGGCCAGCGGCTCCCATACGCGCCACCGGTTGGGATGCAGCGCCGCTCGCCCGTCCAGCACGCGGTGCACCATACGGGGCGCATTGCCGCGTGCGGTACTGAACTGCCGCACCACCGGGAGCACCACCCGAACGCCGCGGTCGAGGAGGGCCCGGATGAGCGGGCGGGTGTCAACCTCGCCCTGATCCAGCAGCGGCCAGTAGCAGTGTACGGTGTCCGCCGCCGCGACCATAGGTAGGGCGAGGGTGTGCGCGATCATTGCCTGGCTGCGCTGCGCCTGTACGGCAGGGCACACCTTCGCGCGAAGGTCACGAAACCGCCGCCGCAGCGCCGCTTTTGTTGCGTCTTCTGCTATCATAGGCTGCATCAGCTGTTGCAAGAAAACAGTCGCGCTTCACGCTATACACGGCGTACGAAGCGCCGAGGTTTTGCCGGCACGGCGCCTCTGCCTGTGGTTGCCCTTTTCGATCGCTCATGACGTTCCTCATACCCATGCCTTCATCCGATACCGCCGCCGCAAACCGCCTGGACGCGTTCGATGCCTACCGCGAGCGCATGAACGAGCGCATCCTGCAGCAGGGCACGCACCGGGGCACCAAGCGCTTCTTTAACCTCGATACTACAGCGTACCACGACGGCGCACTGTCAGGGGACACGAAGGAACTGCTCGGGCTTGTGGCCTCGATGGTGCTGCGTTGCAACGATTGCATCGACTACCACCTGCTGCAGTGCGTGAAGGCCGGGTATACGGATGCAGAGCTGGAGGATGCCATGAACGTGGCACTGGTGGTGGGCGGCTCTATCGTGATCCCGCATCTCCGCCATGCCGTTGAGACCCTCGACCTGGCCCGGGCCCGTGAAGAATCTACGGAATAGCTGTAGGTGGTCCATGGCCGCAGGATCAACGATGCTTGCATATCGTGCTTATGCATTGCTATTTTACCGGCAATTTCGCGCTGGGTGCCGCACGCCTCTGGCATGCGCTACCGTCATGATGCCGCCGCACTGCTCATCCGTGTACCAACGTTATGTTTGAAAGCTTATCTGACAAGATCGAAGGCGCGATCAAAAACGTCACGGGTCAAGGACGGATCAACGAGTTGAACATTGCGGCGACGATGCGCGAGATACGCCGCGCGCTGCTGGATGCTGATGTGAACTACCAGGTGGCCCGCGACTTCACCGATCAGGTGAAGGAAAAAGCCACGGGCGACGAGGTGCTCAACTCCGTGACGCCGGGGCAGCAACTCGTGAAGATTGTACACGACGAACTGACCGAACTACTGGGCGGCGAGCATGTCGGCATCAACGAGCCGGACTATCCGCCTACCGTCATTCTCGTGGCCGGCTTGCAGGGCTCGGGCAAGACGACCTTCTGCGCCAAGCTCGCCCGGCACTTCCGCCGCCAAGGCCGTGCCCCCCTATTGGCTGCGGCCGACGTGTATCGTCCGGCTGCCGTCAACCAGCTGCAGAAGCTCGCCAGCGAAATCGATGTGCCGGTGTATGCCCGCATGGAGAACGGCGAGCCCTTGCAGGATGCCGTTCGCGTGGCAAAGGAGGCCGTTGAAGAGGCCCGCACCAAAGCCCGCGACGTCGTCATCATCGACACGGCCGGCCGCATGCACGTAGACGAGCGGATGATGCAGGAGGTCACTGACATCCGTGACACGGTGGAGCCCCACGAGATCCTCTTCGTCGTCGATAGCATGACGGGGCAAGATGCTGTAAACACGGCGAAGGAGTTCAACGAGCAGTTGAACTTCGATGGCGTCGTGCTCACGAAACTGGACGGCGACACCCGCGGCGGCGCTGCCCTCTCCATTCGCTCCGTCGTCAACAAACCGATCAAGTTTGCCTCCACCGGCGAGACGCTCGATGCGCTCACGGAGTTTTATCCCGAACGCATGTCGCAGCGCATCCTCGGGATGGGCGACATTGTCACGTTCGTGGAGAAAGCCCAGGAGGAGTTCGACGAGAAGAAGGCCGAGAAGCTGCGGCAGAAGATGCAGTCGGACGACTTCAACTTCGAGGATTTCTACCAGCAACTGCAGCGCATCAAAAAGATGGGCTCGATGAAGGACCTGCTGGGTATGATTCCCGGCATCGGCAAAAAGGTGCGCAACCTCGACGTAGACGATGACGCCTTCAAGCACATTGAGGCTATGATTCTCTCTATGACGATCGAAGAGCGCCTGAATCCCTCCGTCATCGACGGCAGCCGCCGCCGGCGCATTGCCAAGGGCAGTGGCGCCCGCGTCCGCGACGTGAACCAGCTGCTGAAGCAGTTCAAGGAAATGAAGAAAATGATGAAGTCGATGTCCAAGCTCATGGGCAAGGGGCGGAAGATGGACATCCAGCAAATGCTTAACAATATGGATGTGGGCAAGATGGGCGGCAGCGCAAAGCCGCCGTTCTAAACCCGGAAGGCCTGCATCACTCGATTTAACACCCACAACAGACCACGAATCACGTGTCCGTACGACTGAGATTGCGACGCATGGGCCGCCGGAAGGTACCCGTTTTTGCGATTGTAGCCGCCGATAAGCGCCGCGCGCGCGACGGCCGCTACATTGAAGATGTAGGGCGGTACTACCCGCTAAACGAGCCCGCTGAGGTAACGCTCAAGGAAGACCGCGTGCTGTACTGGCTGGAGCAGGGCGCACAGCCCAGCGACACCGTACGCAGCATCCTGAGCAAGCGGGGGGTGATGCTGGCCCTGCACATGCGCCGGAAAGGGTATTCCGAGCCGCAGATTGAGGAGGCCGTGACCGAGCACCGGGAGCGCCACGAGGAGCGCGAAGCCTCCTCCATCGCCCTTACCGATGCCGAGCGCCGCAAGCAAGCCCTGGAGGCTGAACGCGAGCGCGTCGCCAAGCTGGAGGCCGAGGAAGCCGAACGCAAGCGCAAGGAAGAGGAGGAGCGCAAGCGGAAGGCCGCAGAAGCCAAGAAGAAGGCCGAGGAAGAGGCCAAGGCGAAAGCAAAAGCTGAAGCTGAGGCCAAAGCTGAGGCCGAGGCCGCTGAAAAAGCTGAAGCCGCTGAAGAAGCGGATGCCGCGCCAGAGGCTGACGCCGAAAGTGCCGACGCTACGGCCGATGACGCCGAGGCAAAAGCCAAGGCTGATGACGCCGATGCAAAAGCCAAGGCTGATGACGCCGATGCCGACGCTGAAGCGGACGACACTACGGACGAGGAAGACGAGAAGGAAGACAAGTAAGCTCCCACACCCCGTGCGCCACGGTTTGCCATGCCCATGCCTGACACCGATACGCTTGTTGAGATGGGTAGGGTAGTGCGCCCCCACGGCGTCCGGGGCGAGCTAAAGATTGTCCCGGAAACGGACGATCCGGGTCGCTTTGAAGCGCTGGATACGCTGTACCTCGGGCGTTCCAGTGATGCCGTGACGGCCTACACCGTGACCTCCGTCCGGCATCAGCAGACCAAAAAAGGCCCGCTGGTGCTGACCCGGCTTGCGGGCGTTGATGGTCGCGAGGCGGCCGAGCAGCTCAAAGGAGCAACAGTCTACGCCCCCCTCGACGAGCTCCCGGTGTCGGACGATGAGGTCTTCCTGCACGATCTCGTCGGGCTGGCTGTCGAGACAGACACCGGTGAGCCTGTTGGCACCGTGCGGGACATCCTCGACACGCCGGCTAATCCGGTGTACGTGGTGGCACGCCCGGGCAAAGCTGACGCGATGATTCCCGGTGTACCCGCCTTCATCGATGAACTGAATCCGGAAGACGGCCGCATTGTCATCCGCCCGATTGAAGGGTTGCTCGACTGAAAATCTGCTCCTGCAGGCGTTAAGCCCGCGGGACATACACGGAAATAGTAGACGAACGCTGCACCGCGCCATGCGCATCGACATCATCACGGCACTGCCGCAAATTGTAGAGGGACCGCTCGACCAGAGCATCCTCCACCGGGCCCAGGATAAGGGGCTTGTGACGGTGCATGTACATGATCTGCGCAGCTTCGCGACAGACAAGCATCGGCAGATCGACGACTATCCGTACGGTGGCGGTGCCGGTATGGTGCTGAAGCCGGAGCCGCTTTTTGCTGCCGTGGAGCACGTGACGGCCACCGCCAGCACCGCTCCCGATGAGGTCATCTTCCTGACCCCAGATGGTGAGGTGCTGGATCAGCCGATGGCGAACGCGCTGTCGCTGCGACAGCACCTGGTGCTCATTGCGGGCCACTACAAAGGGATTGATCAGCGCGTGCGCGATGCCTTCGTTACGCGCGAGATATCCATTGGCGACTACGTGCTCAGCGGAGGCGAACTTCCGGCGCTGGTGCTGGTTGACGCGGTCGCACGATTGATTCCAGGGGTGCTGGGCGACGCCCAGTCCGCCCTGAGCGATTCATTCCAGGAAGACGCGCTCGATGCGCCGGTGTACACCCGCCCGGCCTCCTTCCGCGGCCGTGAGGTCCCCGAGGTCCTGCGCTCAGGGGACCACCAGCGTATTGCCGCCTGGCGGGCCACACAGCGTCGCGAAAAAACCGCCGAGCGCCGGCCCGATTTGCTGCACGACACCACCGATACTTCGTTATAGACGCCGAAAGGCGGCCCCGGCTCTCGGCCGGGCCTGTTCATTCCCCATAGTTATTAAACCTCCGCACGTCATGGCTACCGATCTCATGAACCTGGTCGAAGCGACGCAATTTCGCGACGACCACCCCGACTTCAAACCCGGCGACACGGTAACCGTCCACGTACGGGTCGTGGAAGGGGATAAGGAACGCATTCAGCTCTTCAAGGGCGTCGTGATCCGGCAGCGCGGCTCCGGAGCGAACAAGACGTTCACCGTGCGCAAGGTCTCCGGTGGCATCGGCGTCGAGCGCACGTTCCCGCTGCACTCGCCCCGTATCGCGAAGATCGACCTGGACCGCCAGGGACGGGTGCGTCGCTCCAAGCTGTACTTCCTGCGCGACCGCAAGGGCAAGTCCGCCCGCATCCGCGAGCGCATGCGCGACCCCAAGTCGTAACTGGTTCGACAGCTTGCCGCTCTACTACGGAGCGGCCGCGCCCGCCGCTTCGTTATGAGACGGCGGGTTTTTGTTGCGACGCCCGTTGCGTCGGCTTCTTTCTCATCGCCTTACACCGCCATGCAGCTTGCCATCTGGGACTACCCGCCGGCCGAGTTTATGGTATCGGCCCGCGATGACATCGAGACCCCCATCACGCTCCGCGTCGCCCGGGCCGACATGCGGCAGTGCGCTGATCTGCTCACGGGCGGACAGGTAGACGTGGCGCTGGTGCCAACGCTGGTGCCACTGACCAACCCCAAAGCCGTCGACGTGCTGCCGGCCGTCGCGCTCTCCACGTGGGCCTATCCCTACGCCAAAATTCTGCTCCGGCATGGGCTGGGCCAGATTCGCCACATCGCCTACGATCCGGCCTACCCACAAGAGGCCCTGCTGGCCCGCATCGTGCTGAAAGAGCACTACGGGATCGTGCCCGAGTTTATCGCTCTGGAAGGCGCCTCCATCGCAGAGATTACCGCGGCGGATACCGACGCGCGCCTTGTGATCGGCACCGAAGTGGCCACCCGCTCCTACGAGGACCTTGCGCTGGACCTGGGGCAGGAATGGTTCGAGCACGCCAAGTACCCGATGGTGTGGGGCGTTTTCGCCATGCGGAAAGGCACCGCCTCGCCCGATGCGGTGCGCTCCGTGCGTGATCTGGTGAAAGCCTCCGCCGAGCGCCGCAGCCTCTGGGTACAATCCCAAGAGACCTCCCCGGCACTGCACGAGTTCTACCAAGACGGGCTCCGCGTGCGCTTCGATGATCTGGCCATTGCCAGCCTTACGGAGTTTCGGCAGCACCTCTTCTACTATGATGTGGTAGATGACGTGCCGGAGCTGCCGCTCTACTTTCTCCCGGATGAGGAAGAGCAGGACACGGACCGGCGCCCGCTGCTCTGACGAGCACGGCAGGCCGTGTGCCCTACGCCGGTTGCCCATGTACGTCCATTCGCTATCCACCCTTGCCACGTACCCCCTAACGCTATGAGTGGCATAAAAATCGTCACCAAAAATCGTAAGGCGCGGCACGAATACCGGATCGAAGAGACCGCAGAGGCTGGCATTGCGCTGAAGGGCACCGAGGTGAAGGCCATTCGGGAAGGCCGGATTAACCTGGGCGAAGCCTACTGCGATGTAGAAGGCGGGGAGATGTACCTCATCAATGCTCACATCTCGCCGTATTCGCACGGCAATCAGCAGAACCACGAGCCGCGCCGTCGCCGCAAGCTGCTGCTGCACAAGCACGAAATCCGCAAGTTCGACAAAGCCACGTCGCAGCAGGGCTACACCATCGTCCCGCTGATGCTGTATTTCAAGCGGGGCATTGCCAAGCTGGAGATTGGCATCGGGAAAGGAAAGAAGCTCCACGACAAACGCCAAGACATCGCCGAGCGCGACACCAAGCGCCGCGTGCAGCAACAGATCAACAAGTACAACCGCCGGTAGCCCCGGCGCTCATCCATCGCCACCGACCAACGCATCATGCCGACGTTTCCTCCCATCGACGAACAACTCAAGCAGATCCGCCGTGGGGTGGAAGACATTGTGCCGGAGGCTGCCCTCACGGAAAAACTGGAGCAGGCCGAAGCCACGGGTACGCCCCTCACGGTTAAGCTGGGCTGCGACCCGAGCCGTCCCGACCTTCACATCGGCCATGCGGTGGTGCTCCGCAAGCTGCGGCAGTTTCAGGACCTGGGGCATCAGGCGGTGCTTATCATTGGCGACTTCACGGGGATGATCGGCGACCCCAGCGGCCGCTCCAAGACGCGCCCGGCGCTGACGTTTGAGGAGACGCGTGAAAACGGCCGGACGTATTTCGAGCAGGCCTCGAAGATCCTCGACCCCGACAAGACGCGCATCGTCTACAACTCGGAGTGGCTGGAGGCGATGTCGTTTAGCGATGTCATCGAGCTGGCCGGTAAGTACACGGTGGCACGGATGCTGGAGCGGGACGACTTTGAGCAACGCTACCAGGCCGGCGCCCCCATTGGCGTGCACGAATTTTTGTACCCGCTCGCACAGGCGCAGGACTCGGTGGCCATCAAGGCCGACATCGAGCTTGGGGGTACCGATCAGCGGTTCAACCTGCTCGTGGGCCGGTCGGTGCAGCAGGCCAAAGGGCTCGACCCCCAGGTATGCATTCTACTGCCGCTGTTGGAGGGCACGGGGGGCGGCGAGAAGATGTCGAAGTCGCTGGACAACTACATCGGCATCGACGAGGCGCCCGAGCAGATGTATGGCAAGGCGCTATCTATTCCCGACGACCTCATCTACCGCTACTTTGAGCTGGCAACAGACGCCCCGACAGACGATCTGGAGCGCCTGCACACGTTCGCTCAGGAGAACCCGCGCGACGCCAAGCACGAGCTGGCGCACACGCTGGTGTCCCTGTACCATGGCGATGATGCAGCCCACGAGGCACGCACGCATTTCCAGAAGACGGTCATCGAAGGAGCGGTGCCGGATGACCTGGAGACGTTTACGCCCACACCCGACCAGGATACCCACATCGGGCTGCTGAACCTGATGTCGCAGGCGAGGCTGACGGAGTCGAACAGCGAGGCGCGCCGCCTGATCAAGCAGAACGCGGTGTCGATTGACGGCGAGAAGGTGCAGAACTGGAAGCGCACCATCGACCTGGCTACAGAGCCCCCGTTTGTGCTGCAGGTGGGCAAGCGGCGCTACGTGCGGATTGCGTATGACGGGTGATTTGGGGGTGGGATGGGGGCGTATCTGAGAACCCCCCTACCGTCCCCTTGACGTGCTCACTGTACCACTCGCGACCCGGCCCCGCCGTGTCTTACGCCTGCTGTACGCGCGCATCCATGCCGTCTACTTTTTCAGTGAGGCCGTCTTTGTAGTCGTTAAGCGCCTCGGCCAGTTTGGGATCGCTGAGGGACAGGATCTGCACAGCCAGCAGCGCCGCGTTAGCTGCGCCGCCAATAGCGACGGTGGCTACCGGCACGCCTGTCGGCATCTGCACGATGGAGAGGAGGGAGTCCAGCCCGCTGAGCTTACTCGACTTCACCGGGACACCGATGACAGGCAACGTCGTGGCTGCTGCGAGCATCCCGGGGAGGTGAGCCGCACCCCCAGCCCCACCGATGAGTACCTGCAGGCCCCGGCTCCGCGCCTCCTGGGCGTACGTTAGCATGCGCTGCGGCGTGCGATGCGCCGACAGCACGCGCGTCTCAAACGACACATCGAAGTCGCGCAGCGTGTCGATCGCGCCTTGCATGGTGGGGAGGTCAGATTCGCTGCCCATGGCAACGCCTACGCGGGGGGAGGGCATGAGGAAGTTTGGGGATGTGGGAGCATGGGGGCGGAGGCGCAGAGGCGCATCGTGCTGCCGGACGGCACGGACCCGGGACGCGACGGGGCAGGCGTGTGCGCTGGTACCGTATAGCGGTGTTACAGGGTGAGGTAGTTGGCGGCGCGTTCGGCGCGTTCGCGTACGGAGGCCCGGTCGCTGCCGGTGACCGTCACGTGGCCGAGCTTGCGTTCGGGATAGACGGCCGGTTTGCCATAAATGTGGACGGCCGCATCGGGTACGCCCAAGGCGTCGGTCCAGCCGGTAGGGCGGGCACGGCCTTCGCGCGTGCCCAGGACGTTGGCCATTACGGCCACCGGATCGCGCAGCGTTGGCGGCCCCAGCGGGAGGTTCATCACGGCCCGCACGTGGTTGGCAAACTGCGACGTCCGGCACCCCTCAATGGTGTAATGCCCGGTGTTGTGGGGGCGCGGGGCGAGCTCGTTGACGAGCACCTGCCCGTCTTCCATCTCAAAGAGCTCCACCGCGGTGATGCCTACGCCGTTTACGGCTTCCACGGCATCGTGAGCCACAGCCTGCGCTCGGTTGCGCACGGCCTCCGAGATCGCAGCCGGAGCCTCTACACGCTTACAGCGATGGTCCTCTTGCAGCGTAAACACGACGGGGTAGGTGACGCTCTGCCCATCGGGGCGGCGGGCGATGAGCACGGCCAACTCGCGGATGAACGGGGCGAAGGCCTCTACCAGCAGCCCGTCCTCGGCGGCAAGCTCGTCCCATCCTGCTTCGACGTCTTCGGGCGAGCGGACGGTAGCGTTGCCGTACCCATCGTACGAGCCTTCGAATTTTTTCAGCAGGGCCGGAAAGCCCACCTGCCGTGCGGCTTCCTGAGCTTCAGCAAGGGTGGCGCAGCGAGTGAATGAGGGCATGGGCAGCCCCGCATCGCGCAGCGTCTCCTTCTGCCGGCCTTTGTGGCGGATGGTGTGGACGGTGTCGGGGTGGGGCCAGACGGCGGTTTCAGGGGCTGCTTCCAGGAGGCGGTCCGCCGGGGCCCATTCGCTCTCGACGGTGACGACATCGCAAGCCCCTGCGAAGTCGCGCAGCACCTCGGGGTCCGTCCAGTCGGCTACGGCTGCGTCGCCCACCTCGCGCATCGGGCCGGCCGGCTTAGGGGAGAGCAGGCGTACATGAATGCCCATCGGGATGGCGGCCAGCGCCATCATGCGGCCGAGCTGACCGCCGCCGAGGATGCCAAGGGTGGGAAAGTGGTCCTCTGTAAAATCAGGCATGAGCCCTCAGGCGTCTTCTTCGCGTGCGTTCAAGAAGTCGTTCAGTTCTTCGATGTCGCCCACCAGCACGTCGCGTGCCTTCGATCCGACAAACGGGCCGACCACGCCGGCTTCCTCCAGCTGGTCCACGATGCGGGCCGCGCGGGTGTAGCCGACCGCCAGCTTGCGCTGAAGCAGCGAGACGGAGCCCTGCTGATGCTGCACGATGATGCGGGCGGCCTTGTCAAACAGCTCGTCGGTGTCCTCTACGCCCAGCGCGGTGGCCAGCTCACTGTCGTTGTTCTCCTCGGACGGCGGCAGCAGGTACGGGCCGCGGCGCGTTTGTGCGGCGACGTGGTCGACGATCCGGTTGACCTCCTCGCCTGAGATGAACGGCGCCTGCAGACGCGTCAGGAAGTTGCCGCGCATGTAGAGCATGTCGCCGTTGCCTACGAGCCCCTCGGCGCCGCCGACGTCCAGGATCGTCCGGGAGTCAATGCGCGAGGGCACCTGATAGGCGATGCGGGCGGGGAAGTTGGCCTTGATGAGGCCTGTGATGACGTCCGTTGACGGGCGCTGCGTGGCCAGCACCAGATGAATCCCCACGGCCCGGGCCATCTGCGCCAGACGGGTGATGGGTTCCTCGATGTCTTTGCCGGCTGTCATCATAAGATCGGCCAGCTCGTCTACCACCACTACGATGTACGGCAGATGCTCGTGGTCGTCGTCTTCTGATATTTTGCCGTCGGCCAGGCGCTTGTTGTACTCCACGATAGACCGCGCGCTACCCTTCGACAAGAGATCATAGCGGCGCTCCATCTCTTTCTCGCAGCTCTTCAGCACGCCCAATGCCTCCTCGAAGTCGGTCGTGATGGGCTCCTCCAGATCATCCGGAATGGCGAGGTAGTGCTCGATCAGGCCGCCGTACTGCTGCAGCTCAATCTTCTTCGGGTCGATCATCACAAACTTCAGGTCCCGCGGATGGCAGGCATAGATGAGGCCGATGATCAGGTTGTTGAGGCCCACCGACTTTCCGGAGCCGGTGGCGCCGGCAATCAGCAGGTGGGGCATCTTGGCCAGGTCGATGAGGTAGACCTTGCCTTCAATCGTCTTGCCCATCGCGATGGGGAGCAGGTGCTCTGACTCCTGAAACTTGGCCGTCCCGATGACGTCGCGGAGGCGGACCAGCTCGCGGTTGCGGTTGGGCACCTCTACGCCCACGGCCGACTTGCCGGGGATGGGGGCGATCATGCGGATGCTCTGTGCCGCCATGGCCATCGCGAGGTCATCCTCCAGCGACTTGATGCGGCTGACCTTGACGCCCGGCGCAGGGGTGAGCTCGTAGCGGGTGACGGTAGGCCCCGGGACGGCTTCGATGTTGGAGATCTCGATGTTGTAGGTTTCCAGCTTAGCCAGCAGCGTATCCTTGTTTTGCTCCAGTTCCTCCTGATCGACGCGCGGCCCGTTGTGATCAGGTTCGTCCAGGAGGTCCAAGGCCGGAAATGCATACGGGGCATCGTCCGGCGTAGCGTCCTCGGCGCGGGCCTGCGTGTCGGCCTTTTCTTCTTCCACGCGCTCCCGCACGGTGAGCTCGATACCGGCTTCTTCTTCCGCAGGAGATGCGGGGGAAGCGGTCTCGGAAGCAGGTGCGGGCGCCTGGTCCCCGCTGGACGCGGGCTGAGGCGATAGCGACGGGGATGGCGGAGCGGGAGGAGGCGCGGGGCGCTCACGTTGAGGCTGCGGGGTGCCCTGTTGTCCCTCCCGAAACCGGTCGTTGAGACGAGGGCCACCCCGGTACGGCCGGAAGCCGGACTCCTCCTCCACCGGAGAAGGGGGCGCTGGCTGGGGAGGAGCGTTGGCTTTGTCCTTCGCCGATGCTGAGGCAGCGGTTCGAGAGGGCGAGGGCTCCGGCGTTTCAGCCTGTTGTGCGGCCTGCTTCTCCGCGCGGAGGGCCGCCCGTTCCTCGCGCCGCTCCACCTGACGCTCCTTGAGCTCACCGGTCCAGCGCGCAAAGCCATCACGGGCGCCCTGGAAGCTTTGCTCCACGCGGTCCAGCGAGCGCTGGATGTCGTGGTCGACGATCATCAGCGCGGTGATGAGCAGCAGCAACGTCAGCACAATGAATGAGCCGGCGGCCCCCAGCACATGCTGCAGCCAACCGGCCACGCCCGTGCCCACGGCGCCGCTCCAGTGGGCCACATCGGCCTCCAGGCTATGCCCAAACCACCCAATGACGGTTGCCATGATGAAAGCGCCCAGCCCGAGCAGCACCGTTAGCAGCGGCAGGTACACCGTTTTCTGGCCTCGAAACGTGACGTAGCCCCAGGCTCCGAGCAGGCCCAGAAGCAGCAACGAGCAGTACCCGATGAACTGTGGCACGAGCGCCTGCGCCAGGAGCGCCCCGAGGTGGCCGCCTGCGTTTTGCACGTCGCCCCCGCCGCCCGGACTTAGCGCGGCCCAGACGGACGTGTCGGCCAGGAGGGCATCATCGGCCGGATGGTAGGTGATGACGGCCAGGGCTACAAGCAGCGCCAGCCCCATCACGAGCAGGCCCAGAATCTCTTTACGGCGCTGGTCGGAGATGAAGCTTCTGCCGTCCGTTGCCTTTTTGCTTTTTTTGCGAGCAGCCATAGCCTTCAAGGTACAACGATAAGAGGAGCAATCCAACTGCAGACCGTGCAGCGCACCATGTTACGACCGAAGCACGAGGCGATTGTCGATATACGTTGGGACCACGGGCAGGACGTCTTGCTGAAAGGCGTAGGTTACGTCGTCGGCATAGCCTTTGTCAGCCAGCGCCCGGGCATGCGATCCGTGGTGGAGCACATCCTGCAGCCGGCCGGCGTCCTGCTGGTACTGTGTGAGGGCGATGTGAGCGGTATCCGATAGCGTGTCGGGTCGTTCCCCATCCCACAACAAATGAAGCAGGAGACCGGCGCAGAGCGTGTCCTCAAGCGCCACGTGGTCGCGATGCCCGGCACAGACCAGCGTGGTATCGAGCCCGCGGGCGCGGATGTCGTCTACCACCGCTTGCGCATTCAAGAACGCGCCGACCGTGAGGTGTGCCGCTCCGTGGGCACGCGCCAGGGCCCGAGTGCCGTTGGTCGTGTTGAGGATAACGGTGCGGCCTGTCACGGTAGCCTCGTCATACTCCAGGGGCGAGTTGCCCAGGTGATAGCCCTCAATCTTGTCGCCTTTTCGCTCGCCACCCAGCAGGTAGGTGGCCGGGTCCATGTTGGAGGCGATCTTGCCGGCCTCTTCCATGTCGGGCACGGGCACGACCGCCCGCGCGCCATGATGCAGCGCCGTGATGATGGTAGACGACGCGCGGAGCACGTCCACCACCACGACGGTGCGGCCGCGCACGTCATCGTCAGCGACGGGGTGGCTGGTGAGGAAGACGTCGATCGTCATGAGCGAAGGAAGGGGAAAGGGGGTGGGTATATGCTGCGCGGGTGGGCTGTAGAACCCGCTGGGCTCCGGTAGCAGCCGACGGATCAGGTGTGGAATGGGGGCTTGACGACGGTAGCGGCGCGCGGGCGGCCCCGCATCATGACGTGGACCGTAGCGCCGGGCGTAGTGAGGGCGTCTTCGTTACGGACGTAGCCCAGGCCGATGCCCTGCTCCAGCACAGGCGACTGCGAGCCGCTGGTCACGTGGCCGATCGGCGCGTCATCCTCGTCAGGCGCGTGCAACGCGTAGCCACTGCGTGGGATGCCGCGTTCGTCCATCACAAAGCCGATGAGTTTTTCCTTTGGCCCCTGCGCCTTGATCTCCTGCAGTGCCTCTTTGCCGATAAACGGTCCCTTATCGAACGCCACCAGCCAGCCCAGCCCAGCGGCGAGCGGATTCGTCTTGTCGTCCAGGTCGTTGCCATACAGGCAGAGCCCGGCCTCCAGGCGCAGGGTGTCGCGTGCCCCAAGGCCCGCAGGTTTCAGCCCGGCGTCTTCTCCAGCTTCCAGCAGGGTATCCCAGAGGGTGGGGGCATCGGCCGCGTAGCAATAAATCTCCAATCCCGGTTCGCCCGTATAGCCGGTCCGCGAGAGCAAGGCCCAGTCTATGCCCTGAAACCCACCGTCGCGGGCTTCAAGGAAATGGTAGAACTTGAGGTCGGCCACCGGTTCATCGGTTAGCGATTGCACGAGGTCGATGGCCTCAGGCCCTTGTATGGCGAGCAGCGCGATGTCGTCCGACCGGTCGTCGATAGTGGCTTCCATGGGGTTGTGCGCGCGCATCCAGGCCACGTCGGACGTGCGGTTCGCGGCGTTGATGACGAGCATGTACTCCTCCGCATGCACCCGGTAAACGAGCAGATCGTCCACGACGCCCCCTGCTTCGTTGCACATCACGGTGTAGAGGGCCCGTCCGTCGTAGAGCTTGGTGAGGTCATTCGTCACAAGCTGCTGGATGAAATCGAACGCCTGCGGGCCGCGCACTACCACCTCGCCCATGTGGCTCACGTCGAAGAGGCCGGCATGCTCGCGCACCGCCATGTGCTCGTCGATGATGCCGGTGTACTGCACAGGCATCGCGAAGCCGCCAAAGTCGGTCATCCGTGCGTCGAGGGCCGTGTGGCGGTCGTGAAGGGGGGTCTGCTGTAGGGTCTCGGGCGTGTCAGCCATGGGGAAGAAAAGGTTGGAACGGGGGGCGATGATCGCTCGGGATCATCGAACGAGCGGGGATACGGTGGGTGCCGCGGGAGGCGAGGGGCGACGCCAGGGTTATGGCAGCATGGTGCCAAAGCCGGCATCGTCAAGCACGGCGGCGGCCTCTTCGGCGGTGGGAAGATCAGAAAAGCTAAGGCGAAAGGTGCCATCGGTGCCTTCGCGGACGCGGAGCAGCTCGATCTCCTTGATGTTGAGGCCCGCATCCGCAAGGGCTGTGGTGAGCGTCACCAGCTCCCCGGGGCGGTCCTGCGCCCGTACGTACACGTCAGCCAGCGGCTCCAGAAAGCCTTTGCCCCGTTCAGGGATGGTGGCACGCGCCTCGTGCGCGTCGTCGAAGACCGCGGCGAGTGCCTCGTGGTCTTCCGCGATGAGCCGGTTGCGGAGCGTTTGAATGGCAGAAGCAAAGCCCCCCAGCGCATCCAGCACCGGGCCCTGATTGGCCGTCAGGATATCGCGCCAGAGCTCGAATGGGGACGAGGCAATGCGGGTGAGATCGCGAAACCCGCCAGCAGCAAGATCGAGGGTGGCGCCGTCGGTGGCGTGCCGCTCGCCTGCGTACCGGGCAAGCGTCACCGCCACGAGTTGCGGCAGGTGGCTTACGGTGGCGGCCACCCGGTCGTGCGCCGGCGCATCCATCAGGCGGATGCGCGCGCCTGTTGCTTCAATGAGGGTGCGGAGGGCGATGGGTACCTCGGTATCATTCGGGGGGCACAGCACGTAGGTCGCGTTCTCAAAGAGCACTGGGTCGGCTGCCTCAATTCCATCGTTCTCGCTCCCGGCCATCGGGTGCCCGCCGATGAATGTGGCGTGCGCCGGCAGGGCTTCTGCGGCATGGGCCAGCACAGGCCGCTTCACCGAGCCGACGTCCGTCACCACCACGCCCTCCGGCAGATGCGGAGCCATGTCATTCATAAGCGGCAGCATGGCTCGCAGCGGCGTGGCCAGGACCACCACCTCGGCCTCGGCCACGGCTGCTTTCAGCGAGGCGGCCCTTACATCCAGCGCGCCCCGGGCATGTGCGGCGTCCAGTACCTCGGGCGCATCGAAGCCGGTAAGCTGTACGTTGGGCAGGGCGGCCTGCCAGGCCAGGGCCAGGGAGCCGCCGATGAGGCCAGTGCCGACGATGGTGACGTGCTGGATCATGAATCGCTTCTACGGGTGTGCGGGAGGCAACGCACGGGTAACCTATGGGATAGCGGGAAAACGCACAATGAAGAATGTGGCTGTCTTGTGGAGTGGCGGGAAGGACGCTATGTTGGCGCTGCATACGTTGCAGCAGGACGCGTCCGTACAGGTGAAGGCGCTGGTGGCTACGTTCTGGACCCCGGAGCAGGTCATCACGATGCACGGGACGCCGGCCCCGCTGATCGCTGCGCAGGCGGGTGCGCTGAACCTGCCCCTTCACCGGATGATGCAGCCACGTGGCGCTTCCAACGCGATGTACGAGGCCCGGCTGCACGAGACGCTCGCGCCCCTCATTGAGGCGGGAATAACCCACGTGGCTGCGGGCGATCTACACCTCGCGGACGTCCGCGACTACCGCGCCGGCGTACTTCAGCGTGCGGGCGTTGCCCCCGTCTTCCCGCTGTGGGATCAGTCGTCCCAAGCGTGCGCGGCGGCGTTTATCGATGCGGGGTACGCCGCCATCATCACCAGCGTCGACCCCGACCGGCTCGACGCCTCGTGGCTGGGCGCGCCGTACGATGAGGCCTTTCTGAAGGCGCTGCCGCCGGAGGTCGACCCCTGTGGCGAGTACGGCGCCTTCCACACGTTCGTCTACGACGGACCGCTGTTCACCCAACCGGTGCCCTTCACGCGTGGCGACACTTACAACGAGGGGCCGATGCGTGCGGTCGGACTGGCTCCGGCTGAGACGCCGTAGCATCAGGAGCTCGTAGCATCAGGAGCTCCATCAAACAAAAACGCCCCACAGCCGAGGCCATGGGGCGTTTGGTATGCTGATGCACAAGAGGAACCGTTACTCGCTGGCCCCTTCCTGCGTCGCTTCTGGTGTTTCAGGGCTTTCGTCCGTGTCATCGGCTTCGCCATTTTCTGCCTTGGCAGCCTCCGACGCGTCGGGGGTTTGTGTGGCGCCGCCCTTCTCGATGTCAAACGACAGCTCTTCTGCGCTCTCGTCAGCGTCATGCGTGATGACGATGCGGTCGCCTTCGCCGAGGTCGTGGTTGAGCAACTGCTCGGCCATCGGGTCCTCGATATACTTCTGGATAGCCCGGCGCAGCGGACGCGCGCCGAACTTGGCGTCGTACCCGCGTTCCACCAAGAACTCTTTGGCTTCCTTGGTGAGCTCCACCTCGATCCCGATTTCGTTGGCCCGCTTGAACAGGTCTTCCGACATCAGGTCGATGATCTTGAGGATGTGCTTCTTCTCCAAGGCGTGGAAGACGATGACATCGTCAATCCGGTTCAGAAACTCGGGGTTGAAGACATTCTTCAGCGCGTCTTCTACCATGCCCTTCATGGCCTGGTAGTTGAAGACTTCGTCGCTTTGCTGGAAGCCAATGCCCTTGCCGAGGTTCTTAATGTCACGCGCTCCGATGTTGGAGGTCATAATCAGGATGGTGTTACGGAAGTCCACCCGGCGGCCGAGGCCGTCCGTGAGGATTCCATCATCCAGGACCTGCAGCAGGATGTTGAAGACGTCGGGGTGTGCCTTCTCAATCTCGTCGAGGAGCACCACAGAGTACGGCTTGCGGCGCACCTTCTCGGTGAGCTGCCCGCCCTCTTCGTAACCGACGTATCCGGGAGGGGCCCCCACAAGGCGGCTGACGGAGAATTTCTCCATGTACTCACTCATGTCAAGGCGGATGAGCGAGTCCTGCGAGTCGAAGAGGTACTCGGTGAGCACCTTGGCCAGCTCCGTCTTCCCAACGCCCGTGGGGCCGAGGAAGATGAACGAGCCAATCGGCCGCTCGGGATCCTTCAGCCCGGCGCGGGTCCGGCGGATGGCCTTGGATAGCTTCTGAATAGGTTCTTCCTGGCCAATGACGCGGCCCTTGAGCTCTTCCTCCATTTCGAGGAGCTTGCGGGTTTCCGGCTCAGAAATCTTGTCCACCGGAATGCCCGTCATCATGGCAACGACCTCAGCAATGTCGTTAGCCGAGACGTCGTGCACCTCGGTGTCGGCCTGCGCCAGCCATTCTTCCTTCTCTTCTTCGAGTTGTTCTTGCAGCTTCTTCTCCCGGTCGCGGAGCCGTGCAGCTTCTTCGAAGCGCTGGCTCTTGACCACCTGGTTTTTCTCCTCGCGGGTCTCCTCAATTTGCTCTTCGAGGTCCAGGATGGCCTGTGGCACACGGATGTTGTTAAGGTGCACCCGGGCGCCCGCTTCGTCGATCACATCCAGCGCCTTGTCCGGCAGGTACCGGTCGGTGATGTAGCGCTCCGAGAGCTGCACCGCCAGCTTGATGCCGTCGTCCGAGTAGCGGACATTGTGATGCTCCTCGTACTTGTCTTTCACCTTCGTCAGAATCTCGACGGTCTGCTCCGGCGTGGAGGGGTCGACCATGATCTTCTGGAAGCGGCGGTCCAGCGCGCCATCCTTCTCGATATGCTGGCGATACTCGTCCAGCGTCGTCGCGCCAATGCATTGGATGTCGCCCCGGGCCAAGGCGGGCTTGAACATGTTGGAGGCATCCAAGCTTCCGGAGGCGCCGCCTGCGCCCACAATGGTATGGAGCTCATCGATGAAGAGGATGACGTCCGGGCTCTTCTCCAGCTCGTTCATCACGGCCTTCATGCGCTCCTCAAACTGGCCTCGGTACTTGGTGCCAGCCACGAGAGCGGCCAGATCCAGCGTCATGAGGCGCTTATCAAAGAGAACGCGGCTGACCTTGCGTTCGACGATACGCATGGCCAGGCCTTCAGCTATGGCCGTCTTTCCTACCCCGGGTTCGCCGATGAGGACGGGGTTGTTCTTTTTGCGGCGACTGAGCACCTGCGCTACGCGTTCGATCTCGCGCTCACGGCCAATGACCGGGTCAAGATCGTTATCCTCCGCCAGTTGCGTAAGGTCGCGTCCGAAGTTGTCCAGTACCGGTGTCTTACTTTTTTCCATTTTGCCTCGCTCTTTTCCGTATCCAGAAGACTCGCCCCGGCCGCCCGAGCCACCGCCACCGGTGCCCGAGGCCGCAGACGAAGAGGATGCTTTGCCGCTTATGATGGCGTCCAGTTCCGAGCGCACAGCGTCATACGTCACGGAGAAGCCCTGCTGCAGAATCTGCGCTGCGATATTCTCGTCATCGCGTAGCAGGCTCAGTAGCAGATGCTCGGTGCCGATGACGTCACTCTTGTACAGCTTGGCTTCGAGATAGGTGATTTTAAGCACCTTCTCGGCTTGCTTGGTAAGGGGGATGTTGCCCACGGTGAGGCTGCCGCCCGTATTGCGCACCGTGTCTTCCACAGCTTTTTTGAGCTTGATCAGATCACAGCCCAAGTTACGCAAGATTTTGACGGCAATGCCTTCGCCCTCTCGAATGACGCCCAGCAGGAGGTGCTCGGTGCCGATGTAGTCGTGCCCCAAGCGAATAGCCTCCTCTCTGCTGTAAGAGATGACGTCCCGCACGCGATTTGAAAAGTTGCCTTCCATACTCAAAGGAATGTAGCTGCTAATGTGCGCAAAAACGTAGAAGCCTGCATGCTGCGTGCGTTGCAGTTCGGTACCGGCCGCATAGGGTATGCCCCCTGTGGCTATACTGCTGCCGGTCCCACAGGTGCCAGATGAGTACCCGAACCGTCGGCTCGTCCTCATCCATATCGTGGTTTAGGTGTACCAGCGCGTTTTCAGCACAGTTCCACAAGCAGCCCGTGGGTGGCGGGCCGAAATCCAAGTGGTGTCACACTCAACCGGATGGTTACGTGCGACACCGCCTTCGAAGTAGTCGCCGATGGTAGACCTTCCGCAGCACGTCGGTTATGCTGCAAAACTGCTGCCACAACCACACGTCTCGGTTGCGTTTGGGTTTTCGAAGGTAAAGCCACGCGCGTTCAGGCCATCATGGTAATCCACGGTGGTGCCCATCAGATACAGGCCGTGACGCTTGTCGATGTAGAGGGGAATGCCTTCAACCGTGTAGGCTTGGTCTTCGTCGCGTTCCCGATCAAACCCCAGGATGTAGCTCATGCCCGAACAACCGCCACCGCGGACGCCGACCCGGAGCCCGTAGCCTTCGGGCAGGTCTTTCGTCTGCATGATTTTTCGGATGGCATTGGCCGCACGATTGCTAAGTGAGATGGGAGCGTTGGCCGTTTTGTTTGCTTGAGCAACTGCCATACTATCGGTGTGGTTGTCGTCGTCAGGAAGGCTGCTGAAGGGGCAGAGCAGCCTGTCGATGCGATGGTCTTGGTACTGGAAGTCAAACGACCCCATGAAATAGCTGTTCCACCCGTTATGGGTGAGGCGCAGCCCGTAAACGCTACATCAGGGGCTCCGATTGGGGCACGCTGCGCACGTGTAGCCTCCTACATCGGCCGAGCCAGGACCACAGGTGCACGATGCGTCTCGATGCGCCCTTCTGCTTCGTCGACGGCTTCGAGGTGCACAATATAGGGCCCCATGCGCAGGCGCTGCCCCCGATCGCCTCGTCCGTCCCACAGCAGCTCACCCGTCTGCGCCACGAGGCGGGCCTCTTCAAGGGTGCGTACGAGGCGTCCGGCGGTATCGTAGATACGCACACGGACGCTGCTCACCGGGCTCCGCAACTGAAACTGGATAACGGCAAACCGCTCGCTTCCCTGTCCCTCCGGAAAAAAAGGCGAGGGGCGAACGGCCAATGCTTCCGCCGTGAGCGGGCGAGGGTCTTCCAGAAAGACGCTGTTGCGCCGGCCTGGGGTTCCTCCGTCCGCAGCCACGGAGGTGGTCCAGTTCCGCGCGTCGTTGGTGGCGCGGTGGAGGTGCAGGCGCTCCAGGGCCCGGCCAGCGGTTTGCTGCACGCCGGGATGATGCCAGGAGGGGGCATACGTGACGGCATCAATGGCCTCGGGCCCCGAGCCAAACAGTTCGATACGGTCACCGCTATTCCGCAGGCCGAGGGTACTGCGGGAGAGCGTCAGGAGCGTCACGTTAGGCACGCCCCACGGAAAGTCTGGAAAAGCCTGATAGAGGCGCGTGGAGGGGATCTCATCCGGGGCGGCGTTGGGCTCGGCGGCAATGACGACGTAGCCTCCGGGCTGCACGGGGGTGAAGGGCTGGCCGACGTGCAGGGTGTCGGCCATGCCATGGACATCCTCCAGGCCGGCCCAGCGGAGGTGGCGAAGGCTGATCACGTGCGGGCTGGTGTTGACGAGCTCCACGTACGAGGGCTGGTCGGGTGTGGGGTCGAAGCGGTCCACGCGGGGGTTGTACATAATCTCGTTCAGCAGCAGCTCGCCAGGGGCGGGCCAGTGGGCGAGGGGCACCTGCACATCGGTAAGCTCGCGCCCGGCAAAGTCGCGCAGCCGGTCGATGGCCAGCGTGGCACCGCGCAGGGGCTCATCGAAGGACAGCCGCAGCAGCCGGCCGTCGTCCATAGCGTCGATGGCGACGGCCGGGGTGCCGTCATCCAGCCGCACGTCTCCGGGAGCGAGAGGGCGCAGGTCAACCGGAGCCGAAAGCGCCAACTCGGCCACACGCTCCGCCACCTGCTCTGCTCCGCGCACCGTAAGCGGGTCAGGCGACACCGGGCCCGTGGCTCCGCTTACCACGAAGTCGTCGAAGTAGAGGTTGGCCGGAGCGGAAGCCGTGTGCTTGGCCCATACCCCGAAGTGCTGGCTAAAGGCGTAGGTGTCGTCGGTGGCAGTAAAAGCCAGGGTGCCATCGATGCGCACCTCCCAGGTGCCGTCGGGGTCGCGGGTGACGGCAAGCGCGAGTTGGTTGTCGGTGCCGTCAAGGATCGGAGCGCTGCGGCCCAATTCGGTGCGGGCCGTCCGCGGATCCCCGTCCATGCGGTAAAGCCGCACCTCGTTGCTGTTGTTCGTGCCCATCTGCAAATAGTACCCGCGCACAGGCCCGTCCAGTACATCGGTGTCGGCCAGGAGAAAGACGCGGGCGCCGTTAAAGATGCTCAGGTTGACGTCCACCTGCGCGAACGTAAAGGCCCACGAGCCAAAGCTGACGGGGGATGCGGTGGCAAGGTAGAGGGTGTCGGCCGCGGCCACGCCGTCGGTGCGTAGGGCGGGCTGCCCGTTCAGCGGCGCGATCGTCCAGCGATCCGTGGTGCCCGTCCACGCAGGGTTCGCGGTGAAGTCGCCGTCGGCAAAATCGTCGCTCCAGGTGTGCTGCGCGTGGGCCTCAACAGCCCAACCGAGCATCAGGCCAAGCACCAGCCCGACCATAGATACAGCCGTCGCCATCCTCCTGCGTGCATGTCCCATCGCAACCTCCCAAGTGAACGCGCCTACCGTGGTATCGGGTAATTTCCCTCACACGTGTGTGGGTTGCAACAGCCGAGGCTGGGTTGCGCGATTAGTGGAGTGGGGATTGCTCCAAGTGCCGCATAAGGGCATGCGTCATGAGGCGGGCGGCCGGGACGAGGGCGCGCTCGTCGATGTCGAAGTTTGAGTCGTGGAGGGGGTAGCGCGTTTCGGGCCCGGAGGCGGTGCCGATGCGTATCAGCGCGCCGGGTACGTGGGAGAGGTAGTGGGCGAAGTCCTCGCCGCCCATACTGGAAAGCTCGATCTCGTAGATCGCGCTGTCGCCGGATTGCTCCCGGATACTGCGGCGCACATTATCGATCAGTTCGGAATCGTTGATGACGGGCGGGGAGCCGGTTTCCAGCTTCACCTCGACAGAGGCCCCATGGATGCCTGCGGTTTGCGTGGCAATTTGTTTGATCTTGCGGATGAGCTGATCACGGTCGGCCAGGCTCTGGCAGCGGAGCGTGCCGCCCAGGCGGAGTTCGTGTGGAATCACGTTGTACGCGTCGCCTGCACGAATCCAGGTGGGCGTGAACACCGCTGGCAGCCGTGGGTCGCTCACGCGGCCGACGAGTTGGTAGAGCGTGTTCAGCACCTGGGTCGTCACCCAGAGGGTATCCACCGACTCGTGCGGACGGGCGGAGTGTCCACTGCTGGGCGCCTCCAGCGTGATGGTGAACCGGTCGGCCGAGGCCGTCGCGGCCCCCTCCACCAGCCCAAAGCGCCCCAGCTCCAGCGTGGGGTCCACGTGGATGGCATAGACCGCTTCGAGGCCCTCCAGCACGCCATCCTGGATCATGCGCGGGGCGCCGCTGGGGGTCCCTTCTTCGTTGGGCTGAAAAAACACGCGTACAGTGCCGTTGAAGCGATCGCGCAGGGCGTGCAGCAGCAGGGCGACGCCGATGCCTACGGAGGTGTGGGCGTCGTGGCCACAGAGGTGGGCTACGCCGCTGCGCATCGAGGCATAGGGCACATGCTTCCCGTCTTGCTGCGGAAGGGCGTCAATATCGGCCCGGTAGCCTATGCTGTGGCCGGGCCCCTGCCCATTAATATCGACGTATAATCCAGTTCCAGCCAGCGGACCGTGGACCTCCAGTCCGTAGGATTCAAGCGTCTCTCGGATGAGGGCGGAGGTATCCTTCTCCTTGAACCCGACTTCTGGATGCTGATGTAGGTGGCGGCGCGTAGACGTCAGGAATCGCGTAAAGGCCTCAGGCAGATCGTCCAGGGAGTGAATCTCGCCAAGGGTGCGAGCAGGAACGGGTTGGACGGCGATATCAGCATCCATAAAAGGTCGTGCGTTGATGGAAAAGACGGATGAGAAGCCTGAAACAGGAAAGCGTAACGCTGTGCCATTACAGTGTTATGTTAACTTCCAAGCAGGGCAGAAGGTCGGGCCGGATGGAACACCTTCGTAACGGTGCCGGCAGGGCAGCAGGGGCCGCGTGCTATACCAGTCCGGCCCGCTTGCGCCAGGCCCACTCGGCCGCCAGGAGCGCCACCACGAGCAGCAGCAGGTAGGGCAGGTGCCAGAGCGGGGTCTCGGAGCGAAGGGTGCGGGTCTCCGGCGCAAAGCGGTCGTCGGTGGCTACGGCATCGGCCACCCCGGCCACGTCGTCGGGCGTGAAGAACGTACCGCCGGAGCGCGCGGCGAGTTGCCGCATGAAGGGCGCATCGGCCTGGGTCTGCATAAACTCCAGCGCCGACTGCTCGATCTGAAACGTGCCCGTATCGGTACCGAGGGTGGCGTCGTCGCGGGTAGCCGTGGCGGTGTATCGGTATGCGCCCTCGGGCAGGCGTCCGGCGTCCAGCGCATATTGCCCGTTGCCGGTAGCGCGCATGGTGTAGGGAAAGGTGTCGCCGTCGGGGGCCTCGATTTCGAGCTGCACGGTGGCGTCGGGGACCGGGTTGAGGCTTTCGTTATAGACCTCCCCTTCAAACGAGACGTCCTCTGCGCCGCTGAAGCGGAGCTGGGTGGGGGCCACGCGGACGAGGCGGTCATCCTCGGCCGTGGCCAGCCACTCGATGAGGTTGGCCGTCATGGTAGGGGCGAGCGCGTCAAGAGTAGCCAATTCCTCTGGGAGCGTAAACCACGACCACAGGCGCGTACCGAGCCAGGCGGCCGAGCGCTGTCCGGCACGACTCCGCAGCGCCAGCAATGGGGCCTCCGCGTCGGTCTCCATCAGGAGGCGTGCATCCGGGCTGACCTGCCAATCGGCCGCAGGGTAGGGTAGCGGAGGCAGCCGGGCGAGGTCGGCCAGGGCGTCGGGCAGCCCGTCAAACACCGGGTGAGCGCGGCCGTCCGGGGTGAGCACGGGACGCGCGCTGGTTGCTGCCGTCGAGCGCCCATCGGGCCGGGCCGGCAGGGCGTCGCCAAAAGCGTCGGCCAGGCCGTCGAGGTCGGCTTGCCGCTCGTGCAGGTAGAGGACCGGCGTGCCGTCGTTTACCGCAGCGGCGATCGGTGCGCGCTCCGTGGCCGTGGTGGCTGGCCCGGGAAACCCGACCAGCACAATGACGCTGACGTCCCCAAAGGTGTCGGGCAGCGCTCCTTCGTAAAAGCCGCCGGGCCCCCGCTGGGTAAAGGACTGGAGCTCGATGTCTTCGTCAGCTTCCAGGGCGCGCCGCACAGCCCCGGTGGTGGGCGTGAGGCTGCCGCTCACCAGCACCACCTGCCGCCGCCGCTCCAGCACCTGCGTGCTGAGCGTGCGCCGGTTGTTGCGGTCGGTGACCTGCTCGGGGATGCTGGAGACCACCACGTCCAGCTGCTGCAGGCCTTCCGCCGCAGGGGTGAAGGTGAGGGTCACGCGGCGCTCGCCATCCCCTTCTGGCAGCGTGACGGATTGCTCGTCCAGCACCGTATCGCCATCGTGCAGGCTCACCTGCACGGACTCGCCGGTGGCGGCCGTGGCGCGGATGACGGCCTCGACGGGCTGCTCCACATCTACGTAGGCGATGTCGTTGGTAGAAGCGCGTTGCACCTGCACGTCGCGCTGCTGCGTGGTGTCGCCCACGACGACCGTGTGGATGGGGTGCGGATAGCGCTCGGCGATGGCAAGCGGATTGCGGCCGGTGTTGTAGAGGCCATCTGAAATCACCACGACCCCGCGCAGGTTGTCGGTCCGGAGGCGCTCGCGTACGCCCTCCAGCCCTGCGGACAGGTTGGTGCGCTCCTCGTCGAAGCGAAGAGCTTCGGCCGCCAGACCGGCCCCATCCGGCAGGGTGTTGAGGGCGCTCCCGAACGAAAAGAAGCGCAGCTCGCCATCAATCGAAGGGACCTGTTCCACCGCCCGGCGCACCTGATCGGGGAGGTCCGCGCCGGCGTCATCGTCCCGGCCTTCCCCGCTCAGGCTAAGGGTGTTGTCCACCAGCACGGCCAGCACGGGCGGCTGCTCGTCTTCTGTGATCCGCTGCCAGATGGGCTCCATCAACAAAAACAAGAGCACCGCCAGCGCCGAGAAGCGGAGCGCCATCAGCCCGCGCCGCTGCCATCCCGTGACGGTCGGGGCGGCGGTCTGGTACATCCAGTAGGTGAGTCCCCCTGCGCCCAGCAGGCTGACCAGCAAGAGGAAGGGCGAAAACCCGAGGGAAAACGACATGGGGGGTAGAAGAGCAAGCAGCAAGGCGAGCGCCCACAACAGACGCGGACAGGATGCACGCGTGGCAGCCCCGGATGGATCCAGCCAGCCCTCTGGCTACGCTACAGGTAGGGCAGGGCCAGGGCCGTCAAGTACGCGCCATAGGCACCAAGCAGGGCGACACCGCCCCAGCGCTCAATGTAGCCGCGCCGAAAGGCCAGCACAGGGAGCACCGCGCAGATGGCCAGCATCACCGGCATGTGAAACGACACCACGGTGTCGGTGACCGGCACGGGCCGGACCAGTGCCACCGCGCCCATCACAAAGGCCACATTCAGGATATTGCTACCCACGATATTGCCGACAGAGAGGTCCACCTCGTCGCGGGCCAGGCTCACGAGCGAGGCGGCCAGCTCGGGCAGGCTGCTGCCGATGGCCACCACCGAGAGGCCTACCACAAGCGGATCTACGCCCAGCGCCTCTGCCAGGCCTGTCCCACCAAACACAACGGCCTGTGCTCCTCCGCCCAGCAGGAGCATGCCAGCGCCCACAAGCCCTGCAACGCGCCACAAGCTTTTGATCGGTTCTGAGGCCACGGGAGGTGCTACTGCGGATGCGGAAGGCGAGACGTCCGCTGGACGTGGGGTCGCCAGTTGGTGCCGGCCGCGGTAGAGCATCACCAGAAAAGCCACAAGGGCTACGAGCAGCACGCCACCTTCAAGACGCCCGATCTGCCCATTGAGGGACAGCCAGTAGAACCCGATCAGCACGCCCATCATCCAGGCAAACTCGCGCCGGATGAGGCTGGGGGTCAGGCGAATGGGGGCCAGCAGCGCGCCCAGCCCCAGGATAAACCCCACGTTGCTGATGTTGGAGCCCACAATATTGCCTACAGCCAGCGTATAGGCATCCTCAATTACGGCAATCAGGCTGATGACAAACTCTGGCATGGAGGTCCCCAGCGCTACAATGGTGACCCCGATGATAGCGCGTCGGATATTGTAGCGCAGGGCAAGATCCACAGACCCGCGCACCAGCCAGTCGGCCCCGAAGTAGAGCGCAACCAGTCCGCCAATGAGCGCACCCGCAAAGAGCAGCATATCAGGCCAGAGGGGTAGTGAGGGCGTCGCCGCTAAAGGCGCCGGGGAGGAGCTGGCCGGGCGTAGTATGCTCGGGTGGCGCCGCGCCGCGGTCCATGACCACCGGGAGGCCGGGCGCATGCTCGACGAGGAGTTGCCGGCACGCCCCACACGGGCTACCGTTGTCGTCGCGCAGGCAGGTCAGGTACAGCCTTTTTGGGGTGAGCCCGTACGTTAGCGCGGTGCTGAGGACTGTGCGCTCGGCACACAAGATGCGGGCCCAGTCGGGGTGCTCTACGTTTACGCCTGGCAGAAAGGCGCCGTCGGTGGTCTCCAGCACGCAGCCCACGGGAAAGTTGGAATCGGGTACATGCGCCCGCTCGGCCACCTCACGCGCCCACCGGAGTCCCGCCGCGTCGTCTGCAGGGGGCGCTCCCGGGAGCCGCGGATCCAGCCGCTCGCCCACGGGCGGCAACGCGGCGGTCGTGCGCAGCGCTGTGCCGTCGGCAGTAGCATCAAACGGCCCGTCCAGCGCCTGCCGGACGAGTAGCGCCTCATCGGCCGTCAGCGGGCGGGGCATGACCGCGGCCACCACATCGCGCCGCCCGGCTGCGGTAGCTGTGGTGAGCGCGCCCAGCAGAGGAGGGATCAGCAGTGAAAACGTGGCACTCTCTACGCGCACGCCGGGCACGTACGTCCCATCGGAGAGGAGTAGCAGCGCCCCTTCCGGTGTTTGGGTGTACGGCACATGCGCCCGTGCAGCCGCCGCTTCGGCATGGGCACGCAGCGTACGGAGCACAGCGTCGGCCGGCCGGTTCATACGAGAGGAGTGCTGGGAGAGGGCTGTGAATAACGGTGCACCGCGGGTATCGCCCCGCCATCCACCGATTTTAGAAGGCCCTTGCTAACGCGAGCCCTGTGGGATAGTTTGAAATCATCCATCGTCAACCTTTGATTGCCACGCTCTGCCTGAAAAGTTAGCGAGTCAGGCGAGCGTGAGCTGGGGAGCTTCACGGTAAGGCGTTTGAGGCAGGGGTAGCAGCAGCTGTTGCGGAGGTTATCCGACTGCGCGCAGCCTGCGAAGAGTTTTCAGCCAGCGTCAAATAATCACATGTTGCCATGCGTTCTTGTGCCTATGGATGCGGCGCGCCCGGGCCCTTTGAAATGACCAATGGCAAGCGCTGTTGTCAATCACATATGTCCAGCCGTAAAGTAAAGGATCAAATCTGCAGCGCTTAAAAGAGGGTATTTCTTCTCGGCTGAGGCACGCAAGAAGAGTGGTGAAACCCGGCGCTACAAACTGGACGATATTCTTGCCGGTAAGCATCCCGCCTATAGCTCGTACAAGCTACTTAAGCGGCTGCTTAAGCAGGGCCGGCGAAGACGAGTTTGTGAGCGCTGCGAAAGAACTACCTGGGCGGGTGAACCCATACCGCTGGAACTCCATCACCGCGATGGTAATGCTCAAAACCACTGCTGTGAGAATCTTTCGCTCTTGTGTCCCAACTGTCATGCCTTAGCTGAACACTACCGTGGGAAGAATAAGGCTGGCAGTGGAAAACGCGTCACCGAAGCAGCGTTTGTGCAGGCGCTCCGCAAAAGCAAGAACATTCGACAGGCCCTGATTCGTTGGGGACTTTCTCCAGAGGGTGGGAACTATCAACGCGCGAATCGCCTTGTTGAGAAATACAAAATATTTTGATTGGGTACGTTGCGGGTGTGGCGAAATCGGTAAACGCATCGGACTTAAGCGCAATTTGAGTGCCCCGCCGGAAACGGCGGGCGTAGAACTGCTCAACATCGGGGAAGCCCTTACCGGTAATCCCGAGCGAAGCTGCTGCGCTGTGCAGGCTCAGCAGAACGTGTAGAGACTTGACGGGCAGCGCCTACCCTCTGATTACAGAGCAGGGCGAAGAGAAAGTCCAGACCCCAAACGGCAGTGGCCGGCAGTGCAAACTGTAGCGGGTACGAAAATCCGATGGAGGACAATCCTCCTTGTGGGTTCGAGTCCCACCACCCGTACCAATTCTTGTGTTCGCTGTGGGCCTATCTGCTCAGCCCTGCTCGGTAAGGCCATCACGCGTACCTGTATTATGTGCCCGTAGAGACGATCCGCCGGATCGTCTCTACCCCCACGCTTTCAGCTTATGATCGTCCGCCACATATTTCAGCTTATGATCGTCCGCCACATAAACGACATTTACGGCTCTGCACGAGAGGTGGAGACCGACACGTTCATCAGCCGCCGCCTGCTGCTCCAGGAAGATGGCATGGGCTTTTCCTTTCACGAGACTATCATCAAGGCGGGCACCGACATGTTCATCCAGTACCTCCATCACCTTGAGTCGGTGTATTGCATTGCCGGGCGCGGCGAGATTGAGATCGTCGGTGGCGAAACGCACCCCATTGCCCCGGGCATGCTCTATGCGCTTGACGGCCACGAGCCCCATCATTTGCGCGCTACAGAAGAGTTGCGGCTGATGTGCGTGTTCAACCCGCCCCTGACCGGCCGCGAGGTGCACGACGCGAACGGCGCGTATCCGCTCCTTACGTGAAGCTTCGCAGGTAAAGAGTCGTCGAGCCAGAGCGCACGCGGACGGCGGCGCTTCAAAGGCCCTCTTGCCCTTCAATGCCGCTTCTTGCTTTTCCAGGTACCACCGTACGTGTAGTGTGGGTTGTCTTTCGATGCTTTGACCTGGCACGGTTTGCACGCAAAGATCCACGCCCCGGAAGCGTCGTGCTGGATGCGGAAGAGCGTATCGGCAGTATCACCGCAGCAGTCGCAGGTCTTTGTACGGGTACGGCTCGCACGGCCCATAAGATGAGCAGATGATGGACAAGAGGCGTCACGCAGCGTCGGCTCTCGCGGACGGGCTACACCAGTTTCAGCGCGAGGTCCACCGCGCGTCGGCCAAGGGCGGTGTACGGGGGCGTCAGCAGATCAAGCGGCGAGGGCACGTTGCGCTGACGCACCACCGCCCGCTCGTTGGAGAACGCCCGAAAGCCAGCCTCCCCATGGTATTTGCCGATGCCGCTGGCATTGACCCCACCAAACGGCAGCGCAGGGTTTAGATAATGCAGCAACACGTTATTGATGGTGGTACCTCCTGCGGAGGTGTGGGCGATGACCTGATCGGCGGTGGCCTCCGAGCCGGTAAACACGTACAGGGCCAGCGGCTTGGGCTTGCTGTTGATGTAGTCGATGGGCTCCTGCAGTGCATGGTAGGACCGCACGGGTAGGAGGGGCCCAAAGATCTCCTCCTGCATCACATCAGCCTCCAACGGCACGTCGGTGAGGACGGTAGGGTCCAGGAAGCGCCCGTCGCGCGCCTCGCCCGTCCCCACCGCAGGGCGGGCACCGCGGGCCACGGCATCGCGGTACAGTTCAGCCAGCCGCTCGTGGTGGCGGTCGCTTACGATCCGCGCATAGTCGGTCGTCTGCGCGCGCTCGTCGACCGTTTCGCCGTAGAACGACGTGATGGCCGTCGCTAACTCGTCCACAAACGCGTCGTGCACATCGGCGTGCACGTACACGTAGTCGGGCGCAATGCAGGTTTGGCCCGCATTCGTAAATTTGCCCAGCGCGATGCGCCGAGCGGCTTTCCGGAGGTCGGCCGTGGCGTCCACGATGGTCGGGGATTTGCCACCCAGCTCCAGCGTCACGGAGCTCAGGTGCTCGGCGGCTGCCTTCATCACGATGCGGCCTACCTCCGTGCTACCGGTGAAGAAGATGTGATCGAACGGATGGCCCAGGAGGTGCTGCGCCGTATCGACCGCCCCCTCCACCACGGCCACCTCGCTCTCGTCGAACGTCGATTGCACCATCTCGCGCAAGAGGCGGGAGGTGTAGGGCGTGTACTCGGACGGCTTGAGCAGCACCGGGCAGCCGGCAGCCAGCGCAGCCACAACGGGATTGAGGGCCAGGTTGACCGGGTAGTTCCAGGGGGCAAGCACGAGCGCATGGCCCTTGGGCTCGTACCGGATCTCCGACACCGTACCGGCCAACTGCGGTGGGGTGGACACCCGCTCCGGCTTCATCCACTGCGCTACATGTTTGGCCGCGTAGGTAGCCTCCTCCGCCACCGCCGCAATCTCGCTGGTGTCGACCTCCACAGCCGGCTTCCGGAAGTCGGCAAACAGGGCATCCTGAATATCGGCGCGGTAATCCAGCACCATCTGGTGCAAGCGCCGCAGCTTGTCGGCGCGCTGCGTGGCCGTGGTATGACGGATGCGGGCTTTATTGGCTTGCTGCAAACGGATGAGCCGGTTGATTTCCGTTGGCGGGGTGGCCGTATCCGTTGCCGGCGATGCAGGTGCGGGGGCAGCAGGAGCGTCGGGCATGGAGCGAAACGTAGTCAGCGAATAGGTACGGTGGCCTCACCGTAGCAAGGCGTGATAGCAGAAAGGGTAACGCCAGGGCAGGAGATGGTGTCCCCGGCCTGCTGGTGCGTGGCGGACCCGTTACGTGCGGTTGGACCGACCTCCCTGCAGGGCAATCGCCACGCCGGGGACGCCACCCCATACGGCATGAACAGCAAACCCCCGCCGCGCACAGGGCCCGACGGGGGAAGACCATCCGTACTTCGGAAAAGCGGTTAGCCTTGGGGGCGCAGGGGCTCGGTGTGGCCCACCACAAGGCGCAGCTTCTCCATCTCGCCAACGCTAAAGCTGAGCGACTTGCGGGAGGGATCGTCGTCTGGACCCACGTTAGTGAAGGCCTCTACTTCGCCCTTCCGAACGGCGTCCATGATGTCATCCGCCGTGCAGTTTAACACGTCGGCAAACTGGTTCACCGTCCCCGCGTATAGGCCCGAGGAGTACGTGAGCTCTCCCGCAGCAAATTTTTCTACCGATTGACTTCGAGCATTTCCAGCCATAATGTGCGTGCCTGATCGTTGTGTGTGTGAATATCGCAGCTGCGCCTGGGGCTGATGCAGCCCCGATTTCCGAAACGCAGGTCCTTTGGTCTGTCATGTATTGTGAGCCCATTACTACGCTGGTATGACCAAATTGATGCAGTAGACCGTCCCCAGGAAGGGGACGCGGGAGCCTATCCTTCACGTTCGTGCGAATTAAACCGTTTTGTTACAGAATGATGGGCGAAACGCTGCGATGGCAATTTGAGGACGCAAGGGTGGAACCCGACCAGGTGGACGATCTGCAGGCCCTGATTCAGATGCTGTTTCAACGGCGTAGCTTGCCACACCTGACGGGGTGGGCGAAAACGTGGCAGGTGAAGGAGCTGGTGCGGGACCTGAAAGCCGCCAGCACGGCCTATGCTGCGGCCTGCACCGACGACCGCCCGGCGCCTTTTCCGTTTGCACTGGCGCATCTGCGCATCCGCGAGGGCCGGCTGGAGCCCATTGCCGATGCGGTACAGGTTGAGGATCCCGCGCTACTCGCCCGTATCTTGAGCGAGTTCCTGGAGCCCGGAGCAACCGTCCAGTTTGGCATGGGCGCGGAGGCGCAGCGGTGGAAGAGTACAGGGAGCGGGGAGGTTACCCCTGTTCCCGTCTCGCCAGCCCCTACGGATACGTCAGCAGACAAGGCCTAACGTACGTATGCCAGATGCGGCTATCCATCCGCATGCTGCTGCACATACTGCAGCGTGCGCTCCTCGAAGGTGGCCCGGTCCAGCGCGTCTACCCAGGAACCGTCCGCATGGAGCGCGAACGCGCGGGAGCGGCGGTTGGGGCCCACCTGCCGATCGGTCGCCCGCACCAGCAGGCATACGTTGGGAGCTGTGAACATGGCGTGCCGCACGTGCGGACGTTTGGGGAAGGGAAGGCCTTGAGGAAGCGTGCGGACCAGCGCCTCACTGGCCGCACCCACGGTTGCAGGGGTGGGCGGCTGCACCGGGGCCCATACCGCTACGTCGTCTTCCGTGCCGAACGCCACCACAAGGGTGCTGTACTGCGGCGCCAGCGGGCGCCAGTTGATATCAACGAAGCCGCATCCGTGGGTGAGGGTATCCACGGCGTCCAGCAGCGGCGCAAACTGGGCCTGCAGCTCATCGCGCAGGTAGCTGTACGCCCCGCTGGCGGTCTGCATGCCGCCCTGCTGGCCGACTTCTACGGCAGCCTCCAGCGAGGCCGTGCGGAGCCAATCCTGCACTCCCGGCTGATTGGTCATGGCATCGCTGGCCTGCCGAAGCGACGTCTGCAGCGGTGCCGATAAGCGCTCAATCCAGGCATCAGTTGAGAGGTGCGCAGGGGTAGGCACGGCGAAAGCGAGGCAGGTAAAAGGGGGAAGGTATTAGGGATAAGTGACGAGTCCAAGGAGGGAAAGGGTCCTTCGTAGTCTCAACAAAAACGGAACAAACGGCCCCTGTTCGGTTATCACAAAAGTCTCTTTTGCCTCACAAATGTGCCCTCAGCCACTATGGGATCCTTTCAGTCGTTCGTTAACGAAAAGTACGAGATGAAGGAGTTTCCGCTCGATGAACTCTCCGAGCGCCTCCGCATCTCACAGCAAACGCTTGTGCGGTGGGTAGACCGGCACCTGATTGACGCAACGCTCGACTGGACGCTCACGGACGATAACGAGGAACTACGCGTCATCAAGGTGGCCAAGAGCAAACTGGATGAACTGGAAGACTTTGCGAAGGAGTACCGTGAGGGACTGGTCTCCCGTAAGGAGGCGCGGCGGATTCTGAAGATGATTGACCGGAAGAAGGTCAAGAAGATGGTGCGCGCCGGCGATATCGAAACCACGATGGTGGACGAAGAAAAGCGCGTGCTCATCAGCAGCCTGGAGGATCATCTCATCAGTGTAGAGCAAGGAGATGAGGAAGAGTAGCATGTGCTCCCTGGCGGGCCTGGCCAGGATGTTTGGACTGTATTAGACTGCAGCTGCCAGAGGTTAGCCGCATGCTGAAGCCCGTTCTGCCCCAGCAGGACGGGCTTCGCTACGCGTAAGATTTCGCTTGGCGCTGGGCTGTCATCGGTGGTTGGCCAGCAACGATCGGCCATCCTCAGGCCGTAGCCGCTTGTAGGGCCTCCTGCACTGCTTTTGTGGTTACCGCGCTGTGTGAGGTGTCGAACACCACGGTGCCGTTGTGTACGATGAGGACCTGCGGGGTCTCATGCCGAATGCCCAGTTCATCGCTGATCTGGTTGGACACCGGCCGCGCCTGCTGCACCACCACCTCATAGGTGGGCACCTCGCCTGCAGCAAGGGGCTGTACCTCCCGCCGGGCCCGGGCACTCAGCGGACACGTGGCGCTGTGCTTGTATAGTACAATAGGCTGGTCGTGGGAAGCAGCAAGAGCATCGGCGAAATCGTCAGCTGAAGTCAACGGGTGAAAAGCCATGGGCACATCTTATGCGCAGGGGATAGGTGATGAAGTCCGTGCCACGCTCCGCAGCTGCAGACGTTTCCCCGCGGATTCACCCGCCCGGCGCCGGTGCGCGACAACCTTTGCACGGTTCCAGACGTACTTCTGACCCTTCTTCAGTAGCCCCGTTGCGGGCGCATGTAGTTCACCTTTTCCTGTTCTTCGACCGACCCTGGCTTATGTCTGAATCTACTGCCCACGGAGCCGCCGATGTCCGCTGGGACCTGAGCGATTTGTACCCCTCACGCGATGCCGCACTGGACGCGTTGGAGACGGCCGCCGCGGAAGCAGCTGCCTTTGCCGAGCAGTACCGCGGCACCGTTGCCTCGCTGGAAGCCTCAGCCATGGCCGAGGCGCTGGCTACGTTTGAGTCCATCCAGGAGCGCATGGGCCGCGCGGCCACCTACGCCTACCTCCACTGGTCTACCGACACCAACGACGCCGAGCGGGGAGCCTTGCTGCAGCGCGTCCGCGAGGACACCACGCAGATCGGGCAGCAGCTCATCTTCTTTGAGCTGGAGTGGGTCCAGGTGGATGACGACCGTGCCGCCGAGCTCCTGGCCTCCGACGCGCTGGCGGACTACGCGCATTACCTGGAAGTGGAGCGCCTTCATAAAGACTACGTGCTCTCGGAGCCGGAGGAAAAGATCCTCTCCGAGAAATCGGTCACCGGGCGTAGCGCCTGGAATCGGTACTTTGACGAGACGGTGGGCGCGCTTCGCTTCACCCTCGACGGCGAGGAGCTCAACCAGAGCGACATCCTTTCGAAGCTCTACGAGCCCGACCGCGACCTGCGCCGCCGCGCCGCGCTATCCTTCACCGAAGGGCTGGAGGAGACGCAGCGCACGCTCACCTACGTGTTCAACACCATCCTGGCGGATAAGGCCTCCAATGACCGGCTCCGCGGCTACCCGCACTGGCTCACGAGCCGCAACCTCTCGAACGAGGTGGACGACGCCACCGTGGAGGCCCTGATTGAGGCGGTCACGTCGCGGTACGATCTGTCGGGCCGGTTCTACGGGTTGAAGCGGCGCCTGCTGGGGCTGGAGGAGATGATGGACTATGACCGCTATGCGCCCATTGGGGAGGCCGACACGCGCTATGATTGGGACGATGCCCGCGGTCTGGTGCTGGACGCTTATGGTGATTTTCATCCCCAGATGGCCGACGTCGCGCAGCAGTTCTTCGATAACCACTGGATCGACGCGCCCTCCGCGCCGGGCAAGCGAGGGGGCGCCTTCAGCCATGGCGCGGTGCCCAGCGTACACCCGTACGTGCTGATGAACTACGACGGCCGGATCCGCGACGTGCAGACGCTGGCTCATGAGCTGGGCCACGGCGTGCATCAGTACCTTGCGCGGGAGCAGGGCGTGCTACAAGCTGGCACCCCGCTGACCACCGCCGAAACCGCCTCCGTGTTTGGCGAGATGCTCGTCTTCCAGCGCCTCATGCGCAACGAAGACGACCCAGCCAACCGCCTCGCTATGCTCATCGGAAAGATCGACGACACCATGGCGACCGTTTTCCGCCAGATTGCCATGAACCGGTTTGAAGACCGCATCCACACGGCCCGGCGCGAAGAGGGCGAGCTCTCCGCTGAGCGGTTTGGCACGCTCTGGCGAGAAACGCAGCGCGCCATGTTCGACGGTGAGGTCACCCTCGGCGCACACTACACGCACTGGTGGAGCTACATTCCCCACTTCCTGCATACGCCCGGCTACGTTTACGCCTATGCGTTTGGCGAACTGCTGGTGCTGGCCCTCTATGCCCGCTATCAGGACGAAGGCGACGCGTTCGCCGAACGCTACATCGACCTGCTGCGGGCTGGTGGGTCAGACTGGCCCCACCAACTGGTCGGCGCGCTGGGCATCGACCTGACGGACCTTTCGTTCTGGCATGAGGGCCTCGGCGCGATCGAAGACCTCGTGGCTCAGGCTGAGGCGCTGCAGACCCAGCTGCAGACGAACGGGCAGGCCAACGGCCGGCCGGAGGGGGCACGATGACCTCCTCTGCCGCTACAGCTGATGCTACGTCCGACCCGGCCCCGCGCGAGAGCAGCCGGCCTGCGTTCTGGGACGAGCGCTACCGCGCCTACCCCGACCTGTTCAGCGCCGCGCCCAATGCCATCGTCGCCGCGGAAGCCGACCGGTTGCCCGACGGCGCGGAGGTGCTGGAGGTGGCCGCCGGCGAAGGCCGAAACGCGCGTTTTCTGGCCGAGCGGGGCCACCCCGTGACGGCACTCGACTTTGCGCCGGCGGGACTGGACGCCCTCCAACAGACCGCTGCCGAGGAGAATCTCCCCATTACACGCGTCTGCGCTGATATCTTGACATGGACGCCAGATCGCCGGTGGGATGCCATCGTCGTGACCTTTCTGCAACTGCTGCCGGAGGAGCGGCCCCGCCTGTTTGATCGGCTCCGCCATCTGCTCCGCCCCGGGGGCCTGCTGATTGGGGTCTTCTTCCGCCCCGACCACCATACCGATGCCTATGCCGACGTCGGGCCGCCTGTGGCCGACCGCATGCTGAGCCCCGCGGAGATCCGCCAGTACCTGCCGGCCGCCGGCCTACATCGCTGCGGGCCGGTGGATCGGCACCTGGATGAAGGCCGGATTGCAGGCTTGTGCGCCCTCGCGGTGGTGGTGTACGAGGCGGTCGATGCCTGAGCGTGACCGCCGCGTCGCCTGATGTGCGCTCTATAGACACGCCCCTTCAGGCCCCATCTTCGCTGCCGATACCCACGACTGGACAGTTACAAGTTCGATTCATTTATTATTCAATGCGTTCGGTGAATCTGTGCCCGCGCCCGCGCGGTTGATGCCATGCTTTCCCACCCAAGATGTACCGCTTTATGACGCTCTACGCACTGGGCTTGAACCACACCACGGCTGCTGTGGATGTACGCGAGGCGTACGCGCTGGATGAAGCCTCAACGCGCGCATTCTATCAGGCGCTGACGCTGTCCGACGAGGCGGAACTCATCTTGCTCTCCACGTGCAATCGCACGGAGGCCTATCTTTTTGGAAGTGAGGAAGATCTGGCGACGGTGCGGACGGCCCTGAGCCGCCGTGCGCGGCGCCCCTGGCCCGAAGCCGATGTCTTTCTGTATCAGGACGAAGCAGCCATCCGCCATGTGATTGAGGTCTCCTGCGGTATCCGCTCGCAGGTCCTGGGGGATGCCCAGATCTTGAACCAGATGAAGGAGGCGTATCGGCTGGCGGTGGACGAAGACCGGGTGCAGTCCTACCTGCACCGCCTCATGCACGTTACCTTCCGGACCGCCAAGCGGGTGGTCAACGAAACAGCCCTTACCGATGGCATCGTGTCGGTCTCTGGCGCCGCCATCGCGGCCGCGCGCCTGCACTTCGAGCACGAGCGCCATCTGACCTTCGATGACCAGCACATCCTCATCGTGGGTGCAGGCGAGATGGCCACGCTGGCGCTTGAAGCGCTGCAGTCGCATGGGGCCGATCGTATCTGCATCACCAACCGCACCCGGGCCAAAGCAGAAAAGCTGGCGGCGCGCTTCGGCGTGTCTACCGTGGCGTGGGAGCAGCGCTACACGGCGCTGAAGAACGCAGGCCTCGTCATCGTGGCGACCGGCGCTCCGGTGCCTACCATCACGGCGCAACACTTGCCCAACATGGCGCCTGAGGCCGTAGAGAAGCTACTGGTGGACATCGCTATGCCGCGCAACGTAGGAGCCGGGGTGGAGGAGACGACCGGCTACCGCGTTGTAGACCTCGACGCCATCGACCAGCGCCTGGCGCACGTCGAAGCCCGCCGCCGCGCTGACTTGCCGGCCGCGCGCCAGATCTGCGACGAGGCCCTGCAAGAGTACGTCACGTGGATCTTCCACCAGCAAGCCCTCCAGCCGGCCATCGACGCCATCCGCGGTACGTTTGAGTCGATTCGGCAGCAGGAAATCGAGCGCCACCACCACCGTCTGGCTGACACCGATCGCCAGGAGCTTGACCGGCTCACGAAGTCCATCTTGCAAAAGCTCCTGGCCGTACCGGTCGTCCGGCTGAAAAACGTGGACCCGGATAGCATCGACTACGTCCGCGGCATCCGCCTGCTGGAAGCCCTGTTTTCGCGGCCCGGTTGTGCCGATGCCTCCGCTGAGGAGGAAGCGGCGCGCCGCCGCGCGGATGCGGCCACCCCATCGTCCATGCATCCGCCTGCGGCCTGCCCCTTTGGATCCGATGGCACGGGCGCTCGGGAGTCCGACGGCACCGAAGACGCTGAAGGAGCGCTCTCCGCCATGCTGCGTGCTCTTGCTGAGGAGCACAACCGCCAGCCCTAAGCAGGACGGGCAGCGTTCTATGGTAGGCGCTCTATGTTCGGTGCCCTCCATGCATTGCGGGCACGGGTGCAGTCGCAGATTTCCCTACATCTTTTGGTGATGATGGCCTCTTCTCTCACGCTGGGTACGCGCGGCAGCAAGCTCGCCCTCTGGCAGGCTCACTACGTGCAGCGTGCCCTCGAAGCAGCCGGGCATACGGTGGCCATTAAGGAAATCAGCACGAAAGGGGACCGCATCCTCGACACGCCCCTGGCCGAGATCGGCGACAAAGGGCTCTTCACCAAAGAGCTGGATGTAGCGCTGCTCAACGGCGAGATACAGGTGGCGGTGCACTCGCTCAAGGACCTGCCCACCCAACTGCCGCCCGGCATTGTGCTGGGCGCGATTGGCTCGCGGGCGCATCCCGGCGATGCCTTCGTGGCTCATCCCTCGTTCAAGGGCGGGCTGGCGGATCTGCCGGAAGGAGCCGTGCTGGCTACCTCGTCGCTGCGCCGCAAGGCCCAGCTGCTGGCGTGGCGTCCGGATCTGGAGATCGTATCGGTCCGCGGCAACGTGCCTACCCGCATCGCCAAGCTGGACGCCAGCGATTGGCATGGCATCGTGCTGGCTGTGGCCGGGCTGGAACGGCTGGAGCTGACCGACCGCATCCGCACAATCATCCCCTACGACATCGTGCTTCCCGCGGTGAGTCAGGGTGCGCTCGGCATCGTATGCGCGGAAAAAGACGCCGAGACGCGCGCCACGCTGCGCCAGACGCTGCACGACGACACCACCTCTGCGGCGGTGCTCGCCGAGCGGGCCTTGCTACGCCGGCTCGAGGGAGGCTGCCAGGTGCCCATTGGGGCGCGGGGACGGCTGGAGGAGGGCGTGCTGCATCTCGACGCCTGCGTGGCCGCACTGGACGGGTCGCAGCTGCTGCGCGCTACTGACCAGGCACCCCCCGAGCGCGCCGAAGCGCTGGGCACCGCCCTGGCCGAGCGCCTGCTTGACCGGGGCGCTGACGCTATCCTGCAGGGCATCCGTGCCGCTGACCAATGACTGCTGCTGCCGACCGGCCCCGGGTGTGCCTCCTGCGGGCGTCTGCTGGGGCCGACGATGCTTATGCGCAGGCGCTTGAGGCCGTAGGATACGGTGTGGTGCAGGTGCCCGTGCTGTTCTTTACCGTCCCACAGCCCAACCGCCTGCGTTCGTTTCTGGAAGTACCTGACGCCTTCGGAGGCCTCATCTGCACCAGTCCGCGGGCTGTACAGGCGATAGCAGAAGCGACCAGCGAGGCGATGCTGCCCCCGTGGCGCATCAAGCGCACCTATGCGGTAGGACCAGCTACCGCCGAGGCGCTCGCTGCACTGGGCCTCTCATCGGAGAAGCCGCTTGGCGGGACCGCCGAAGCGCTGGCCGAGCAGATCATACAAGCCCCCCCGACGCCGCTGCCATTGCTCTTCCTATGTGGCAACCGGCGCCGCGAGGTGCTGCCGGCCCTGCTGACGGCCGCTGGCATTGCGTGGCAGGAGCAGTGCGTCTACGAGACACAGGTGCAAACGGACGTCCGTTTGCCTGCCGGTACACTGCCGGCGTGGCTGGTGAGCTTCAGTCCCTCGGGCGTAGCCGCGCTCCAGACGCTCCAGGCGGAGGCCCCGCATGCTCGCATCGCAGCCATTGGGCCGACGACCGCAGCGGCGGTAGAGAATAAGGGACTCGCGGTGAGCGCCGTAGCCGAGACGCCCTCCCCGACAGGCCTGGCGGCCGCGCTTCAGGCTGCGGACCCATGAGCACGGCTTATGCCGCCAGCACGGCATCCAGCTCCCGGCGGTAGTGCCGTGTGGCCTCCTGCGGGTTGGCCTTGGTGGTAATGCCCGTCATAACCGCCACGCCGTGGGCGCCGGCTTCCATGACAGGCGCCACGCGAGCCGGGGTAATACCCGCGATGGCGATGACAGGCAGGTCAACCGCCTGGCAGGCCTCCGCCAGCCCCTGCAGGCCCTTCACCTTGGCCGGGTCTTTTTTCGACCGTGTGGTGAACACCGGCCCAAACCCGATGTAGGTCGCCCCCTCGTCGGCTGCTCGGACGGCCTGTTTTGCATTCGTCGCCGTAGCCCCAATGATGGCATCGGGCCCCAGCACGCGCCGTGCTTCCGCGATGGGGAAGTCCGTCTGCCCCAGATGCACACCATCCGCACCGGTGGCGAAATACACATCGATATGGTCGTCGATGAGGAGCGGAATACCCTTTTCCTGGCACACGGCTGCGGTCGCGTGGGCCTGCCGGAGCTTGTGCTGCATCATGCCGTGTTTCTGACGGAACTGGACCACATCCGCGCCGCCATCAATCACCAGCCGGGCCAATTCCGCGTGCGAAAAGCGTTGCTGAAAATGATAATCCGTCAACACGTGCAGGCGTCCGATAGGCATAGTCAGGCTGGGGGAATCCGTAGGAAAATCAGGATACAGTGGACCCGTCGTGCGGGCGTATGTTCTTGCGGGCGGGGCAGAGGCCGGCCATCATGCAGGCAATGCCGAGGCGTGTGCTGAGGTGCTGATCTTCTACTCAGAAATCCCTATACTTGCCATGCCCTCTTATGGACGGCGCCCCACACTACACCTCCCCATCTGCCTAAACCTTTATGTCTTTTCGGTTACCCCTGCTTTTCTTTCTGCTTACCTGGCTGCTGCTGCCTGCTGTACCGGACGCGCAGGCCCAGGAGCTTCCGCTGGCCACTGACTTTCCGCTGGAAGGTGTGGAGGCCTATGACGAAGCCATTGCGACCCCTGATGAAGTGATTGGCCACGTTATCGGCACGCGCCACACCGAAAGCCTGCAGGTCGTGAACTACTTTGAACACGTGGCCGCGCAGAGCGACCGTGTGCTCCTCACCGAGTACGCCCGCTCCTATCAAAACCGCGCCTTGGTGTACGCTACCGTCACCTCTGAGGCCAACCATGCCCGCCTCGACGAAATCCGTGAAGCGAATGAGCGGCTCACCACCGATCCTGGAAGTGTGAGCGATGCCGAGCTCGCGGACATGCCGGCCATAATCTACATGGGCTACTCGGTACACGGCGATGAAGCCTCCGGCACGGAAGCGGCGCTCTTGTTGCTCTACCACCTCGCGGCCGGGAGTGGCCCGGCGGTGGATGCGCTGCTGGACGACCTCGTCATCCTCATCGACCCCAACATGAACCCGGATGGACGCGACCGCTTTGCGTACTGGGTGAACCAGAACCGCGGCGGGGTGCACACCACCGACGTGCAGGACCGGGAGCACTCGCAGCCGTGGCCTCGCGGGCGGACTAACCATTACTGGTTTGACCTCAACCGCGACTGGATGCCGCTGGCTCACCCCGAGTCGCAAGGCAAAATCGGCGTCTATCAGCACTGGCGGCCGCAGGTCCTCACCGACTTCCACGAGATGGGCCGCAACTCCACCTACTTCTTCCAGCCCGGCATCCCGGAGCGCACGCATCCTCGCACGCCCGAGATCAACCAGGAGCTGACCATGGAACTGGCTCGCTTCCATGCCCGGCAGCTCGATAGCATGGGCGAACTGTATTGGACGCGCGAGCGGTTTGACGACTACTACTACGGCAAGGGCTCTACGTACCCCGACGTGCAGGGAACGGTAGGTATTCTGTTTGAGGAAAGCTCCTCGCGATCGCTGGAGACCGAAAGCAACTTTGGCGACAAGCACTACAGCGAGACCGTGCGCAACCAGTTCGCCACCACCCTCTCCACGCTCGAAGGCTCGGTAGACCTGCGGGACCGTCTGCTCCGCTACCAGCGCGACTTCTTCGCCGAGGTGCCGGAGCGCTACAATGCGTTCGACACGAAAGCCTACGTCTTAGGCCACGGTAACGACCCGCAGCGGGCGCAGGGCCTCGCGCAGATTCTGGACCAGCACCGGGTGCAGATCCACGACCTGGCCGAGCCGCTGGAGCAGGACGGGCAGCGTTTTGAACCAGGGGAGGCCTTCATCATCCCCATGAACCAGACGCAGCACCAGTTCATCCGCGGCGTCATGGAGCGGGCGGAGACCTTCCCGGACTCGCTCTTCTACGACGTTTCCACATGGACGCTGCCCCTCGCATTCGGCCTACCGCATGCCGAAGTGCAGCGGACGCCCGACCGCTTCATTGGGGAGCAGTTGAGCGACTTCTCGTTTACCGGTGGCGAGATGATCGGCGGCCGGTCGAATGTAGGCTACATCATGGAATGGGGGCGCTACTTTGCTCCCCGGGCGCTGTACCGCCTGCAGGATGCCGGCCTCCGGACGATGGTGATGACCGAAGAGATGGGCGTCCCGATCCGCGGCACGACGTATGAGATCGACCGTGGCGCCATCCTCATCCCTTCGCAGCAGGACGACATGAGCCCGCAGGAGGTGTATCAGCACGTGCAGAATATCGTAGCGGAAGACCACGTCCGCGTGTATGGCGTGGAGAGTGGCCTGATGCCGGAGCGGCCCGACTTTGGGAGCCCCAGTGCCAACGTGCTGGAGAAGCCCCGCGTGGCGCTGGTGACGGGCGCCGGTACGAGTCAGCTGAATGTGGGGGAGGCCTGGCACCTCATGAACGAGCGCTACCACATGCCGGCCTCGCTGATTGACGCAGACCGCCTCCGGAGCGCCGACCTGTCCCTGTACAACACCATCGTGATGGCCGGAGGCTCATACGGCAGTGTCTCATCGGATGCCATTGAGTCGTGGGTCCGTAGCGGCGGCACCCTCATCGCCATCCACTCGGCCGCAGAATGGGCGGTGCGCAACGGCATGGCAGATCTTGAGCGCAAACCCCTCGACACGGACTCGCTCTTGCAAGGCCAGCCGTACGCCGACCTTAGTGCCGCACGCGGGGCGCAAAACATTGGCGGCTCCATCTTCGAGGCCACCATCGACCATACCCATCCGCTGGCCTTTGGCTATGGACAGACGGCCCCCTTCTTCCGCAACCTGAACCGGTTCTATGAACCCTCAGGGCGCCCGGGCGCGGCTGTGGCCACCTACACCGACGACCCACTGATGAGCGGGTATCTGTCGGATGCTCAGCGCGAACTCGCCTCAGGGAGCGCCTCCGTTGAAGGGCACCGCGTGGGCCGTGGGCGCGTGGTGCTGATGTTCGATAACCCGAACTTCCGCGCCTTTTGGTGGGGCACCAACGGGTTCTACGCCAATGCGCTGTTCTTCGGCCGCTCGTTCTGATACGCACCGCCGCATAGCGTATCGTCTACATGCACCACCAGCCGCTGTCTCCTCTTGGGGCAGCGGCTTTTTTGTCGGCCGCGTAGGCTCCGGCCCTGCGAGCCAAATCAGTCTACCTCTACCGTGCGGTCGAGGTAGCGCTCGTGGGTTGGCCGCTGCCGCTCGTAAGGCTCGCCGAGAAGGGGCGAGGAGATGAGGAAGTCGGCGGTAGAGCGGTTGCAGGCAATAGGCAGATTCCAGACCACGGCAATGCGGAGTAGGGCTTTGACGTCGGGGTCGTGGGGCTGGGCTTCCAGCGGATCCCAGAAGAAAATCATGACGTCGATCTTGCCCTCCGCGATAGCCGCACCAATCTGCTGATCGCCACCCAGCGGTCCGCTCATGAAGCGCTCAATGTCAATGCCGAGCTCATCTTCGATAAGCCGCCCGGTGGTGCCCGTGGCCATCAGGTCATGCTCCAGGAGGGTGAGGCGGTTAAAGCGAACCCAGTCGAGCAGGTCCTTTTTCTTGTTATCATGCGCTACAAGCACTATTCTCTTCTTTGCTTGTAGGGTCGGGCTGGATGACGGCATAGCAGGTTGGCAGTTCCAGGAGAGGGTTCCGGTAGGGCTAAACATACAAATTCCTGCGCTCTTCCGTAAAGGTTTACCTCATTAACTGATCGATCATCTGATTGCGCAACGATGAATGATGTTAAGATCACTCCTACGTTTGATATAAACGCCGAAGAATTATTGCGGGAGCGCGACTGGGAATCGCTTCGCCAGAGGGTCGTTGATTGGCCGGCCGCTGAGGTTGCACGTGTATTCCGCCGGTTGCCGAAGCCCGACCAGGTGCTATTTTTTCGCGCCCTGCACCGTCGATAGGCGGCTGACGTCTTTGCTTATCTCGACGCATGCAGGCGGGCTGAGCTCCTTGAGGCGCTAACGGGTGACGAGACCAAGGAGGTGGTCTCCACGCTGTCACCGGATGATCGGACGCAGGTGCTCCACGAGTTGCCCGCGGAGGTTACACAGCAGCTCATGGATTTGCTGCCGTCGGATGATCTTGCGGAAGCGCGTACCCTGCTGGGCTACCCCGAAGAAAGCGTTGGACGTCTCATGACGCCCGACTATGTGGCGGTCCAGCCGGCATGGACCGTGGAGAGGGCGTTCGCGCACGTACGGGACGTTGGCATTGATAGTGAGACCATCAACCGGGTGTATGTCATCACGGCTGATGGGGTGCTGGTGGATGACCTGCAGCTGCGCAAGCTGATTCTGGCCGAACCGGAGCAGACGGTCCAAGACGTGATGGACGGATCGTTTGTTAGTGCCTCTGCTTTTGCTGATCGTGAGGAGGCGGTCCGGTTGATCAAGCGCTACGATGTCACCGCCCTGCCCCTCCTGGATTCGGAGGGGGTGCTGGTGGGGATCGTAACGGTGGATGACCTCCTGGATGTAGCCGAACAAGAAGCCACGGAGGACTTCCACCGGGTCGGTTCCGTTGAGCCGATCCGCGGAAGTCTGCAAGATGCCAGCACCTGGCGCCTCTACCGGAGCCGCATTGGCTGGCTGCTGGTCTTGGTCTTTATCAACATCTTCTCGGGCGAAGGCATCGCCTATTTCGAGGACACCATCATGGCGGTGGTGGCGCTGGTGTTCTTCCTGCCGTTGCTTATCGATAGCGCAGGCAACGCCGGGTCGCAGGCGGCCACGCTAATGGTGCGCGCGCTGGCCACCGGTGATGTGAAAATGAAAGACTGGTTCTCCCTGGTAGGGAAAGAACTGGGTGTGGCTGTTATGCTCGGAGCCACCATGGCGCTGGCTGTGTCGGTGCTGGGCTGGTACCGTGGCGGTGTAGATGTCGCCGTCGTGGTCGCCATGACGATGGTCTGTGTGGTCATCGTCGGTAGCCTCGTGGGCATGTCCTTACCGTTCCTCTTAAACCGATTTAACCTGGATCCTGCCACGGCCAGCGCCCCCCTGGTGACATCTATAGCTGACATCTCGGGCGTGCTCATTTACTTCTCGCTGGCTACCTGGTACCTGGGCGTATAGCCGCGCTGTTAGCCGTTTTAGCTGTGGATCAGTGGATACTTTTTCGGGGCTTTTACAGTATTGGGAGAGCGCGAGAGGGCCGTAAAGATCCTGGCTTTAGCCGGTGATATACACGGACCCTCGCTTTCGGTTTATGCGTTTGCATACGAGCAAGCCGGAACCTTAAACAACGCGGTCTGCTTGTTTAACTAATGTATCACATGGCCTACAAATACCGCTGCTATCCAACCGAAGAGCAGCGCCACTTTCTGGCGCAG
>LKNB01000058.1 GCA_001564055.1 Rhodothermaceae bacterium Tc-Br11_B2g6_7 | reverse complement strand
TCGGGGCTATAGCTTCGTTTGCTCATGGTAGTGGTCTGATCTTGTTCGTTTGGGGTAAGATACGACCACTGCAACCCAACGTCACCTTAGCCCACCAACCAGTACAGCTTTAGGGGCGCACCTCAACCCCAATGAGGTTTTCCAATGACTACCTGACGACTCATTGCTAAGAATTTCAAGCTTGATGCTGTCCGGCTCGCCATTGCCAGCGGTGTGGCCTCGCCTCGCCAGGCCTATGCTCGAAGCGCCCTATGAGGCAACCGTCTGTGCCGCCATCCTTAATGCAGAGCGAATCAATGCAGCGCGAACAAAGAACAGCACGCTGTTTCTGACGCTCCTTGGAGGCGGCTCGTTTGGCAACGACGAGGCGTGGATCATTGACGCCATGCGCTACGCCTTATCCCAACACCGAGATGGTGGCCTCGATGTTGCGATCTCCAGCCATAGCCAATCGCAGCCCTGTGTGCAAGAGCTGGTGCGCGACTTCTCGGGAGCGTAAAGCCAAGAGTTAGGGTGAAGCCAAGAGTTAAGATGTGCTACGAGTTAAGATGTTGAGGTGCGCCGGACCTGGCGTTTTAACGAACTGATTGTCTCACGACACTATCGCGTCCCTACCCTGGCCGGGCTGCTACGAAAAGACACATCTCCTCGCCGCCGCGCCCGGGCTAAAGATGGCATGGGTGACCACTGAAAAGAACACCGCTCTATCCAACCCTGTGGGACATCTGGATTAAATAACTTTGGTTTAAGGGCAAGCCCCTACCTGCCGATGGTTAGAGTAGTCAGCACTTGAGCCGCGTCGCAAGCGTCCTCCGCATGGATTCGACGTGGACACGGTCACCACCGGGACCTGAAGCGCGCTGCCACGCCCTCCAAAACCAAACCCTACCCACGTCCACATGCCTACATCCCGCACGTTCACCCGCTGGTCCACTATAGCAAACTACAGCTCCTCCGGGGCAGCACAGGATGGGGAGGGGCCCCGTAGGCGGCGGTTCCGAGCGCAGGTGCTTTCTTGGGTGGTGGTCATGCTGGTGATGGTCGGGCTTGGAACGCAGGCCATGGCTCAGCAGCTGAACCATGCAGCGCCGGATGAGGCGATCATCGAAGGGGTGTTTCATATCAAGATGACGCCGGCGACGCAATCTGCCCTGTCGGCGGCCGACGGCACGATCGAGCGTACGGGGGTGCCTTCGCTCGACCAACTCGCCCAGCAGCATCGGGTCGACCGCCTTGAGCGCATCTTCCGAACCGACCCGCGGCACGCTGAACGGCACGCCCGCTGGGGGCTCGACCGCTGGTACCGCGTCTATACCACCACGCAGGGGGTAGCCGCGGCTCGCTCGGCCGTGCAGGCCTTTCATGATGACCCGAACATCGAGCTGGCGGAGCATGCCCTGGCTAAGGTGCACACGGGATTAACGATGGATCCCGTGGTAGCGGCACTTGGTGACCAGTTCGAGGCGGCTGAAACGATGGCATCAGCAGCCGCTACCTCAGATCCGCTTTTCGACGACCAGTGGCACTACAACAATACGGGCCAACGCTTCGGTACGGCCGGCGCGGATATTCAACTACTTGACGCATGGGCCATCGAGACGGGCGCGCCAGAGGTGATCGTGCAGGTGGTCGACAGCGGCATGGAAATCACGCACCCCGACCTCGCGGCGAACCTGTGGACAAATCCATGCGAAACACAAAACGGCCAGGACGACTGCGGCAACGGCTATGTCGATGACGTGTACGGCTATAACTTCGCCAACAATAACGCGGACGTCGCACCGAATGACCCACAGAATAAAGGGGACTCGCATGGCATCCACGTTGCGGGTACTATTGCGGCCACTACGGACAATGATATCGGAGTGGCGGGCGTTGCGGGCGGAGACGGCACAGACGGGAGTGGCGTGCGCATCATGACGGCTCAGACCTTCAGCAATGTCAACGGCGGATTTGCTGAGGCTATTGTCTATGGCGCTGACAACGGCGCCGTTATATCCAACAATAGTTGGGGGAATCGCTTTCCTGGGTTCATTGAACAAGCCATACTGGATGCGATCGATTACTTTGCGGCCGAGGCTGGTGGCCCTGACGCTCCGGTGCAAGGAGGACTGGTCATCTTCGCCGCTGGTAATGATAACGCTACTGGTGAATGGTACCCGGCGTTCTACGAAACAGCCATGGCGGTCGGATCAACAGACAACAATGATGACCGCTCCTCTTTCTCCAATTACGGCGACTGGGTTGAGATAGCGGCCCCCGGGGGAAGCTTCTTTGCACCCGTTTGGAGTACGCTCCACACCGCCATCGACGGTGGGTACGGCACGATGCAGGGCACGTCCATGGCTGCGCCACACGTGGCCGGGGTCGCGGCGCTCGTGGCCTCGCACCGTCCTGGGCTCATGGCGGACGACCTGCGCACCCTTCTTACAATCTCTGCTGATGATATTGTCACAGACCGTCCCATTGGCCCGCGCCTCAATGCATTTACGGCCCTGGACGTGGCGTCTACGCCGCCGGATGCTATTCAAGACCTAACCATCATTCAACCGAGCAGCACGGTGCCAGGCGCACGGCTCTCACTGCAGTGGACCGCCACTGGCGCCGCTGGCGACCGGGGCCAGGCATCGGCCTACGACCTGCGGTACAGTACGGAGGGCCCCATCACCACGGAGGCGGACTTTGCGGCCGCAACGGCGGTAGCGGATCTGCCTACGCCTCAGCCCTCTGGTACTGCGGAATCATTTACGGTGGAAGGGCTACCCTTCGCGGAAGAGGTGTACTTCTCCATCCGCGCCGTCGATCTGGTAGGCAATGCGTCCGACCTGTCGAACTCGCCGAGCGGGGGCACGGGGAGTCAGCCCGTTGCAAGCATCGTCCCTGATGCGCTCGCGCCCACTATTGACGTGAACGCAACGAAAACCATCACGCTGGAGGTGCGCAACGAGGGGCCGGCCGGAAGTACCTTATATTTTGTGTTCGAGGAGGTTGCCAGCGGCACATCGAGCAGCGCAGCCCTGTCCACGGAACCGGCAGACGAGATCATACGCAGCATCTCGCCCCTGCAGGGTGAAGTACCTGTGGGCGACGCGATGGTCGTGGAGCTCGAACTGGACGCTACGGCCATCGATGCGGGGACGTATCAGCGCGAGCTTGCTGTCACCACGAACGACCCGGAGACGGCTACGCAAACCATACCGGTGACCATCACAGTAGAGGCGGTTCCGCCAAAGCTCGCCGTTGAGCCTGAAACGCTTGACTTCGGGGCGGTACCGCGCAATGGGTCGGACGCGCTTGTGCTTGCAGTAAGCAATGAGGGCGGAGATGAGCTCATCATTAGCGGCTGGACGATCGACTCGGGGGCCTTTACCCTCGATGCAGAGGCACCGATTGTGCTACCCTTCGATGAGCCGGCGCCTGAGGAACTGGACGTGACCTTTGCGCCCGATGCCACCGGGCCCACTTCGGCCCGCGTGACCTTCGAGACCAATAACCCGGACGCCCCCCTTGTCGAGGTCGATCTCATAGGGGAGGGGGTGCCTTCTCCGGAGCTCATCGCCACGCCTGCTCTGTTCGATGAGACGGTGGACTTTGGCACATCCGTGAACCGGTCCCTCACCATAGAAAATGCAGGAGATGGCGATCTGCTGATGGACATCGTATATGCGGCGGATGGCACTGACGTAAGCGCAAGTGACGTAGCGGCGGTTTCCGCGACTCCATCGACCCCTATCATGCCTGATTCGGAATCCACCCTTCAGTCGCGCCGCCCACTGGAAGCGCCGCACGCTGCAGGCGGAGGCGACGGGGAGGCCGCAGTGGAAAGCGCCAGCCCTTTTGTGTATCAACTGGACGACGGGGTTATGAATCGTGCGCTTACGTTTGGCGCGGGCGACATCATGTGGATCAATGCCTTCGAGTCTGTTCGCGGTGCTACGGTCATCACCTCGCTCGCGGCTGCCTGGGGGGCTGGGATAAGCATCGGGGATCCGGTCAAGCTTTTGCTGTACGACGACCCAACAAATAACGGCGACCCGTCGGATGCTGAACTTCTGGAGGTGGTGAGCACAACGATCAGCACGACCACCACGAACGATTTTCAGGAAGTAGCTATTCCCCCAACGGTTGTCTCGGGCTCGTTTTTCGTCGCAGCTCTCTACCGCGGCGACCGGGACGGCCTGAACCCGGCTCCGCTTGATGAGACCGATCCGCAGGGCGCGTCATGGGTCACGGGGAGCTTCTTTACAGGAGGAGTCGACATAGAAAATCCCGGTGGTAGCGACCGCGGCCTCAACAAAATAGACGCTTTTGGCTTTCCCGGAAACTGGCTCCTGCGTGCCAACGGGGCGCCGGATATTGTGGAGTTTGCACCCGCGCAGGCCACCATTGGCCCGGATGAGTCAACGGATATCGCCGTCACGCTGAAAGGCACAGAGGTTGACCCGGGCAGCTATTCGGGGATGATTCGGCTGCTCAGCAATGATCCCCAGCAATCTGCCGTTTCGGTTCCCACGGACGTAACGGTCGAAGCAGTACCGCCACGGCTGAGCGTTCATCCAGCCGAGGTTGCGTTCGGTCCGGTGCCGCAGGATACCGTGGTCACCGACACCCTCAGCATCACTAACGCAGGTCTTGACGTGCTGGACATCACAACGATAGAACTCGAGGGCTCAGCCTTCAACCTCACCCATCTTGGGGACGATCCGCCCTTTAATCTCGTCTTTGGGGATACCGCGCTGGTGGCGGTAACTTTCCAGCCGGAGGCGGCGGGCCCGGTGGAAGGCAGCCTGTCCCTTACGCACACCGGGGAGAACGAAAGCCCCTTCGCGGTGCCGCTCACAGGCCGCGCAGTGGCGCCGGTCCTGACAATGAACCCGGAGGCCTTCACGGACACCACGTTCACGGATGAGCCCCTGAAGCTCCAGCAGCAAATCACGAATGAGGCTACGGAGGTAGCATCGCTCGTGGTGGAGTTGGACCTGCCGCCATTCTTAGAGCTGGGGGAGATCGCGGGTACGGGCGTGACGGTGGAGGGGACACAGTTGACCCTGGCTCCGCTATCGAACGCGACGGTCCACTATACCTTCGCGGAAACGGTTAGCGAGGCGACCGACTTTGAGGACTCGGTGGTGCTGGCCACTAACGATCCTGAGCGACCGAACGTGAACGTACCAGTGGCCATTCATATTCCGCACCCCGTTAGCGTCGGCACGCCACTGGAGGACCTTGCGCTTGCTGCAGGGGAGGCCCCCATGGACATTGACACGGACGGTGTGTTCATGAGCGCCCCAGACGAAACAGTCACGCTTACTGCCGAGAGCTCTAATCCGGCGGTCGTCGCGGCGGCGCTGAGCGGAGAGTCGCTTGGCCTTACGCCCCGAGCGGTCGGGCACGCTACCGTAACCCTCCGAGCGACGGCAACTTCCGGGGCTACAGGCTCTACGACGTTTAACGTCGCCATCGACCGCATGGTGGCGTCGCCTTCAATTGCGTTTGGCGATATAGAGCGCCCGGGTAGCTATCGCCTCGTGGGCCTCCCTGGACAGATGGGCGATGATCTCGCGGCTACGCTCTCCGGCGAGCCGGGGACCACCTGGCGTGCCTTCCGCGAGACGGGCGCCGATGGAGGCAACCCCGAAGACTATCTCGTGGAGTACGACGGAAGCGAGGCATTCCGCTTCGGGCCTGGCCGGGGCTTTTGGCTGCTCAGCCGCGAGGGCTGGACGGTGGAGGCTACGGTAGATGCCGTGGAGCTTACCGAAGAGGGTCTGACCTCGATACCCCTTCATGACGGCTGGAATATCCTCTCCAACCCGCTGGACCAGTCCGTGGCGTGGGATCAGACGCTGGGGCTGGAGGCTAACCATTCCCTGACTGAAGCCCTCTGGCAGTGGGATGGTAGCTGGCAGCCGGCGGACACGCTACGCAGCGCGCGGGCAGGTGAGGCGTACTATCTTTACAACAACGGTGACTTGGAGGTGCTTACGCTACAACACCCGGCCGCCGCCGACGCTGGGGATCCGGCGCTTGTAGAAGCAGCCTCGCCTCGGGTGGAAGCACTCACGCTTATGGCGGCATTGGAGACAGGTGAGGCTGGACTACAGCAGGTCGGGCAGGTGACGCTGGGCCGCGCCGACGCTTCACAGGCCCATCGCCTGCCCCCATCGCATTTCACAGTAGGGCAACTCTACGCCAATGGGGAAGATACGAATGCCCCGCTCGGCCGCCTGCTCCATCGCACCGATGAGGAAAGGGAAGGGCACGCCTACGCCCTTACCCTGGAAGCGGAGGCCGGGGCGGTCGCGCACCTGTCGGCCGCCGGCCTCGACGTCTTTGCGGGGGAGGAGGTAGTACTCGTCACCCCGGGTGGACAGCGGCACGACCTGACGGCACTTGGCGACGGAGAGACGGTCCGCTACCTGCTGGAGACAGACACCGCACAGCTACAACTGCTGATCGGAAATGCAGCGTTTATCGATGCGGTCGCCGAGCGTCCAGCAGCGCTCGCCTTAGGGCCCGTGTACCCGAACCCCTCCAGCGGCAAGGTGACGGTAGAAGTGGCTGTGCCCGAGCCGATGGCCGTGCAGGTCGCGCTCTTCAACGTGCTCGGCCAGCAGATCGCGCTCCTCCATAGCGGGCCGCTCACGCCGGGCGTGCATGAGTTGCATTGGGACGGCCAAACCCCGGGCGCCGGTATTGCGGCCTCTGGCGTCTACCTCCTCCGCCTGACCGGCCCCAACGGGCAGCAGGACGTCACCCGCCTGACGCGCGTGCGATAAAACGCGACGCCACCGCCCAATCCTTCTCCACCAATCGCATCCCAGATACCATGAATCAACTGAAATCTACGCTTCCGCTTGTTATCGTCTGCCTCTTCGCGGCATCGCTTCTGGCCTGTGGCGACGATGATCCGGCCTCCGAGCCACCGCCTGCCGTGGAGCCGGTGCCTCGTATCAGCGTGGATGTGTCCAGCTTGGACTTCGGCGCCGTCGACGTAGGCGAGAGCGAAGAGCGAACGGCCGAGGTCCGCAACATTGGTAACGGAACGCTCTCGGGCGAGGTGAGCCTCAGTGGTAACGAGGCCTACACCGTCGTGAACGGCGCCGGCAGCTTTTCGCTTGCCGAAGGTGCCACCCGGGAGGTAACGGTGCGCTTTGCGCCAGGGGACGAAGGCGAAGCAGAGGCGACCCTGGCCATCACGCACGAGGCGGATAACGAATCCAGCCCGCTAACTGTGGCAGCGATCGGCGAAGGACGCATCCAACTCGCATCGCCACCGGGGCGGCCATAAATACAGGTCTCCTGCGGTTGTGCAGAGCTGCCCTCACAGCTGAGGTCAATGGAGGCCTACGGGTGATGGTCACCCGCCGCGGCGTGCCTGGTGACCGCCAGCGAATGCAATCTGGCTCGCGCCCTGGGTGAGCTGCTGCACGACGTCGGCGACGTGCGCGGCACGTTCTCGAAAGAGGAACTGCTGCTTCTAAGGCATAAATACACTATCAGCATGTGCGCCCGCACGTATCGCTTTTGGAATGCGGGCATCACGACGAAGGGCGCTGACCTCCGCCCAGCGGGCGTTTACCTCATCGGGGTGCTACGTCCAGGAGTCTGGTGCGCCAGTGACTCCGAAAGAGCCGCAGCGCTTCCGCATACTGGTGCTGCGGGCGGTAGCCGAGGACATGATCTCTGAGCGGCGCGCGCGAACTGTTGGGTGGTGACGCCGACGCTGCTATCGAGCCTACACGCGGGTAGGCGCAGAAATGCACGAACCGCCAGCAGTGCCGTACGCTAATTTCCATCGGCGCATGCGTGGGCCTTCGCAATTTACACATCCTGGGACTTGGCCGTCTATTTTACAAAGGTACCGATTGTCGCGCGTGCGTGCTGCGTTAGCGATGAAGCCTCCCGCAGCTCTGGGACCCGGGGACGCCCCCGAACGTGCGTCACGCCCAGGAGGGATGTGACGGTAATAAATGGGGCGCTCAAACACCCGATTACACGCGTAATAGCGCGTGATACAATAAAGCCGAAAACGTAGACGAGCAATACCTAACATAGATTGGAGGGATAACGCTTTTTGCATAACCCATAGGGTATGGTTTACCTCGGAAAAAGCGACAGAACAATTTAGGTCAGGAGACATATCATGTAAAGAAATCGGCAAGTGCCAGTGAATATTTCATCTGGCCATTGCGCCGTGCATCGCTCAGCGCGCCCCTTCTCAGCCACTGACGTCTGCCTGACGTCGGTCGCGGGGTACGGCATAACCGACCTCTTTATCTCCTACCATCAATTCGGAAGCGCTTCCATGAATCAACCAACTGAAACACTCGAACGGCCCGCTGACCTCTCCACACACGCACCCAGTGCAGCCGCCCGGCAATGGCTTGCCGCGTTTGAGAAGGCGCTTGCCGCAGACGATCCAGCAGGTGCGGCCCGCCTGTTCACAGATCGCAGCTTCTGGCGTGATCTGGTCTCCTTTACCTGGAATCTAAAAACGGTAGAAAACCCGGCCGGCGTGGAGGACATGCTCCGCGAGACGCTCGATCATGTCGGCCCCTCCAACTTTGAGCTTTCTGAAGAGGCCGAGGAGGCAGACGGCGTCATTACGGCCTGGTTCACCTTCGAAACCAGTGTTGGGCGCGGCGAAGGGGTGGTGCGGCTGAAGGACGGGAAAGCCTGGACGCTCCTGACGGCACTTTATGAGCTGAAGGGACACGAAGAGCCGATGGGGGAGGATCGTCCCATGGGGGCGGAGCATGGCGTTGATCCGGACCGCAAGGCCTGGGTCGAGCGACGCGAGGAAGAGCTCGAAACCCTCGGCTGCACCGAGCAACCCCACACGGTCATCATCGGTGGAGGACAGGGCGGCATCGCGCTTGGAGCACGCCTGCGACAGCTTGGGGTGCCGACGATCATCATCGAGAAAAACGATCGCCCAGGGGACTCGTGGCGCAACCGCTACAAGACGCTGTGTCTGCACGACCCCGTCTGGTACGACCACCTGCCGTACATTCCTTTCCCGAAGAACTGGCCCGTGTTCTCCCCGAAGGATAAGATCGGCGACTGGCTGGAGATGTACACCCGCGTCATGGAGCTGAACTACTGGTCAAAGACGGAGGCTCTGCATGCAGAGTACAACGACGAAGCAGGCGAGTGGGAGGTGAAGGTAAACCGCGATGGCGAGGAGCTTGTCCTGCGCCCGCAAGAGCTCGTCATGGCCACCGGCATGAGTGGCCATCCGAACGTGCCGGATTTCAAGGGGCAGGACATCTTCGAGGGGGAGCAGCAGCACTCCTCCGAGCACCCTGGACCCGAGGGTTGCGAGGGAAAGAAGGTTGTGGTTGTCGGATCGAATAACTCCGCCCACGACATTTGCGCGGCGCTCTGGGAGGTGGGGGCAGACGTCACCATGGTACAGCGCTCCTCCACACACGTCATTAAGTCGGACTCGCTGATGGAGCACGGGCTGGGTGCACTGTACTCAGAAGAGGCTGTGCAGAACGGTATCGATACCCACCGCGCCGATATGATCTTCGCCTCGCTGCCGTACCGCATCCTGCACGAGTTTCAGAAGCCGATCTACGATAAGGTCAAGGAGCTGGATGCCGACTTTTACGATGCCCTTGAGGACGCCGGGTTCATGATTGATTTCGGTCCGGATGGGTCGGGGCTCTTCATGAAGTACCTGCGTCGCGGCTCAGGCTACTACATCGACGTTGGGGCCAGCCAGCTCATCATCGACGGCAAGGTGAAGGTGGCGCGCGGGCAGGTGGTCGAGCTTACCGAAGATGCGGTTGTGCTGGAGGACGGTACCGAGCTGCCGGCGGACCTTGTGATCTACGCCACGGGGTATGGCTCGATGAACGGCTGGGTCGCCGACCTGATGGATGAGGACACGGCGCGCAAGGTGGGCAAGGTCTGGGGCTTCGGCTCAGATACCCGCAAGGATCCCGGGCCGTGGGAAGGCGAACAGCGCAACATGTGGAAACCCACCCAGGTCGAGCACCTGTGGTTTCACGGTGGCAACCTGCATCAGTCGCGCCACTACTCACTGTACCTGGCCCTACAGCTCAAGGCACGGTATGAGGACATTCCAACGCCCGTGTACGAACTGCAGGAGGTGCATCACGCCGGCATCTAATCAGGTGAGAGGGCGCTCCACGGTGCAAGAGTCGTGGGCGTGGCGTATAGCAAACGGGCAGGTCTCGTGAGAGGCCTGCCCGTTTGTGTTAGCGAAGAAGACGGAGGTACGCGCTGCCCAGGCACAGCGAGTACCTCGGAGGGTGAGGGGCGTACGGCTCGCTGATTTACTCAGGCGACACCATGATCTTGACCTGGCTTTTATCCGCTACCAGTGTCTCAAAACCCTGTTCGACGATATCGTCAAGCTTGATCCGGTCGGTAATCATCGCATCAGCGCTAAAATAGCCCTTGCGCATAAGCTCCATTACCGCAGGATAAATGTGGCGGTAGGCGATGATACCCTTCATGCTCCGTTCCTTGATGACAATATCGTTGTAGTTAATCGCGGCCTCACCCTCCCAGATGCTGGCAACGATGATTTCTCCTCCGGTGCGCGTGACGTCTATGCTTTGCTGAAGCACCTCCGCAACCCCCGTTGCTTCATACGAAACGTCCACGCCGCCACCATTCAAGCGGTGTATTTCCTTGACCGGATCCGATGCCGAGGCATCAATCACGGTAGCGCCAAGATTTTCGGCCATCTGAAGTCGGGACTTGGAAACCTCCGACGCATAAATCCTGGAAGCGCCGGCTGCTTTTAGCGCATCGATGATCATCAAGCCGATGGGGCCGGCCCCGAATACGGCGGCCGAGTCGCCCGCTTTTAAACTGCTCTGGCGCACCGCATGCAGGCCAACCGCTGCAGGTTCAACCAGCGCGCCCTGCTCATAGGAAAGCTCATCCGGCATTTTATGCGCCATGTGTTCGCCCACGACGGTGTATTCGGAAAAGCCCCCACCCCCGCCGGAGAGTCCGTGAAAGCCAAGCTGTGGCGATAGGTTATACTGATGATCGATATAGGCCCCGTTCTTGTTCGGCGCATAGATAGGCTCCACCGCTACGCGATCTCCCGGTTGGAGCGTCGTGACCTTATCGCCCACCTCAACGACTTCACCTGCAAACTCGTGCCCCATAATGATGGGTGCTTTATCGCCTGATATAGGATGCGGCTCATCCACGGGAATGAAAATCGGACCTACCAGATACTCATGTAAATCACTGCCACAGACACCGCAGCCCATCACCTTTATTTTCACTTCGTGACCTGATGCCGTAGGCTCCTCCACCTCTTCAACCCTTATGTCCTTTGCTTTATACCATCTGGCTGCTTTCATGGTTATCGGTGAGTTTGTGTAGATAAAAGACGCGTGAGATTAACAGATAAAACATCACGTGTCGCGCGCAGTTTTGTTGCATGCGTAGTAAAACCTGCTATCGTGCCTCCAGTCATGTCATCTTCGTTCATCAGGTTATGAGCCGGTAGCTCAATTTGCAGGAGCGGATCCCCGGTGAATGATTCCCATCGGCTTCACGACGGGCCCTGCCACTGCTCGGGAAGCTGGACCGCGCGGAGACTGACCTCTACCACGTGCTGACGGACCATCGCGTGCTGCACAGCTGCGCTGGGCTGCGTCGGCCGTAAACTATAACCGTCAGGAAAAGACCTGCCATGCAGGGGACGCACGCTTGCGCTTGGCGCCAACGCGCGGGGCGGTAGTGCGTATGGTACACGACGTGTCTTTTCACCACCTGTATCTGCTCATGCCCAACCGCCTTGCCGACGCCAGTAGCCCGTACCTTCTGCAGCATAAAGACAATCCCGTCAACTGGTTTGAGTGGGGACCCGAGGCGTTCGCGCGCGCCCGGGAGGAGGATAAGCCGGTGTTTCTTTCGATCGGCTACTCCACCTGCCACTGGTGCCATGTGATGGCCCATGAGTCGTTTGAGGACGAGGAGGTGGCCCGTCTTATGAACGAGGCATTCGTGAATATTAAGGTCGATCGGGAAGAGCGGCCCGACATCGATCAGATCTACATGACGGTCTGCCAGATGATGACGGGGCAAGGCGGGTGGCCGCTGACCGTGCTCCTGACGCCCGACAAAGAGCCCTTTTTTGCGGCTACCTATCTGCCCAAAGAAAGCCGGCAGGGGCGCATCGGCATGCTGGATCTGGTACCGCGCGTGGCCAGCGCGTGGAAGGAAGAGCGGGAAAAGGTCACGCAAACGGCAACCACGCTCACGCAGCGGTTGCAGCAGGCCGACCGCCACACGCCTGAGGGCAATCAGCCCTCGGCTGATGACATCGCGGCCGCGGCGACGCAACTCGGCCGCGCCTACGACGCTACCCACGGCGGCTTTGGCGGAGCCCCCAAGTTTCCCTCGCCGCACCACCTGAACCTGCTGCTTCGGCACGCGCACCGGACCGGGGATGAGGAGGCCATCGCGCAGGTCACCCACACGCTCCGCGCCATGCGGCAGGGCGGGCTGTTCGATCAGGTGGGGTACGGATTTCACCGGTACAGCACCGATGTAGAGTGGAAGCTGCCGCACTTTGAGAAGATGCTCTACGACCAGGCCACGCTGCTGCGCGCCTACGCCGAAGCCTATCAGGTGACGGGCGAAGACTGGATGGCGCGGACGATCGATGAGGTGGTGACGTACCTGACGCGCGATATGCAGGCTCCCGAAGGGGCCTTCTATTCCGCCGAAAATGCCGATAGCGAAGGCCGCGAAGGGGCATTTTACGTCTGGACCGCCGATGAACTCCGGGACGTGCTTGAAGAGGACGCGGTGCCGTTTGTGTTCGACCTGTTCAACATCACGGAAGAGGGCAATTTCTTGGAGGAGGCCACCCGGCAGCGGACGGGGGAGAATGTGCTGCATCAGACGGAGCCGCTGAAAGCGGTTGCCGAGCGGCAGGGCCTTTCCCCAGAAGCCGCGGCGGCGCGCTGGGAGGAGGCGCGGACGCGGCTGATGGCGGCGCGCGAGGAGCGGGAGCGGCCCAGCCTGGACGATAAGATCCTGACGGACTGGAACGGCCTCCTCATTGCCGCGCTCGCGCAGGCCGGGGCGGCGCTCGATGAGCCGCGCTACGTGGCGCTCGCGGAGGACGCCGCGGAGTTCATCCGGGACACCCTCACCACCACCGACGGCCGCCTGCTGCATCGCTACCGCGCAGGCCAGGCGGGCATCCCCGGGCAACTTGATGACTATGCCTTCTACATCTTTGGGCTGCTCCACCTCTATGAGGCCACCTTCAAACCCGCCTATCTGGCGGAAGCCCGTGCGCTGGTTGACGTGGTGGAGGCGCACTTCGATTCAGACGCGGGCGGCTATTACCTCAATGCCGACGACGCAGAGGAGCTCATCACCCGCCCGAAGGAGGCGTACGATGGCGCTATCCCAAGCGGTAATTCAGTGATGCTCCACAACCTGGTACACCTGGCGCGGCTCACAGGTGATGTGGAGCTGGAGACGGCAGCAGCCCGCATCGGGCAGTTCTTCGCCGACCATATCGAAAAGCAACCCACCGGATTCACGGCCATGCTCTGCGGTGTGGATCTGCTCGAAGGGCCGACCACGGAGGTGGTGCTCGTGGGCGACCGGGAGGCCGACGACCTGCAGGCGCTGGCGCATCCGCTGCGTACAACATTCGCCCCCCGCACCGTCGTGCTCAATGCCCCGCCCACAGGGGAGGTGGACGCGCTCGCACCCTTCACGGTCGCTCACACGCAAAAAGAGGGACAGGCCACCGCGTACGTCTGCCAGAACTTTTCCTGCGAGCAGCCCACGACGGACCGAGATACCATGATGACGCAGGTGCAGTCGGCGTAACGTCCTATCCCGTCATCCCGACAGAGCGGCTCCCGTGTTCATAGCACGGTGTGCCGGTGTGGGTGCCGGTGCCGATGTGCGGCCTTCATTCCCCGGCCAGCAGCCTCGTGCCCACTCCGCGGGACCCCGACGGATGGGAGATCCTTCCTCCCGATGGTCGTCAGGATGACATGGGGTGTAGGCATGGCGGCAGCCGTCCCACCCTGTTTCCTCGCTCCCATGCTCTGCGTGGGAGCGCACACTGAGCACGCTCCGCGTGCGATGCACCGGCTGGCCTGCCTGACCCTCAGCAGCCTGATCCATCAACTGGGCGGTACTTCCGCGAAGCGGTACTTCCGAAGACGTGCTTTTGCGAAGACGTGCTTTTGCGAAGACGTGCTTTTGCGAAGACGCAGGACCTGTCCACGTGCGGACCCCGACACACTGGGCCCATTCTGGTACGCTCCGGAGCGGCTGGCCCGTCTGGCCGGATATGGCTGATGGACCGAAAACATCAGCAAGATGCCGACATCATGAGATGGATCGCGTATTACCCCGACCGCGTGGAGCGATGAGGAATCTCCCAAGTCGAGGCTGGCTCGTTGTGTCGGGCTCGGTGTCGAAGCACAGGAGAACCGCTTCGCCGGGCGCGCACGTCGACATGCAGGAGTAAACGTGCCTGCGGAGCCCCCCAGCAGCGTTCATCATCATATAACCTTAACCTCCTCACCAGAAACTGCCGAATATGGGGTGGCGTAGGGACGCGCTTCTATTTTACTTGTGCCTGCGTCGCTTTTTCTCCGGCTACCCCCGCCTGAATGGACCCTACAGCCTTCATACTCTCTCTGCTTGTTCTAATTAATCCGTTTGCCCTCTTCGTCTACCTCAATCCCGTGATTGACGGCGTCGGCATTCGGCAGTTTTTGCTGCACGTCTTCCTTCGAGCTAACCTGATCTCGTTCGCGATCCTCGCGGTTTTTGTGCTTACCGGTACGTCAGTGTTCGACCAGCTGCTTGGTATCCGGTTTGATGCCTTTCGCATCTTCGGTGGGGTGGTCATCTTCAGCATTGCGTTGGCGTTCATTGTGCAGGGGAAAGAGTCACTGATTGCACTCCGGGAAGACCTCGATGCGCTCGCGTCCGAGATTGCGCTGCCCTTCATGGTAGGGGCTGCCACCATCTCCATTAGCATTCTTGCAGGCAACGACCTGGACCCGCTGATTGGTCTCGGTGCGCTGGCGGGAGCGCTCGTGATTAACTATGCCATCATCGCCGCCCTCATCGCCATTAAGTACAAGCTGTTGCGTAATGGCTGGCGTATTGCGTTTGACAAGTTCATGGGGATTCTACTGCGCATCAACGGCTTCTTTATCGGTGCCATTGGGATTGACCTGGTCGTCACTGGTGTGCTGGCGATTTACCACAGTTCGCTCGGGTAATCGGCCGAGTGGTGACACAAAAACGCCCCGCCTGGCACGAAGCCGGGCGGGGCGCTAAAGAAAGGTTTTAGCCTCGGGGGTGAAGGCTGGTAACGCTAAATATTCATCGGTTGCCCGATGGCGGCGCGGGCGGCTTCCATCACCGTTTCCGACATGGTCGGGTGCGGATGGACCGATTCGATGATTTCGTGGTGGGTGGTCTCCAGCGTGCGGGCCGTGACGGCTTCGGCAATCATCTCCGTGACGCCGTGGCCAATCATGTGGCAGCCGAGCCACTCGCCGTACTTCTCGTCGAAGATCACCTTTACAAAGCCGTCCGTATGGCCAGCGGCGGTCGCCTTTCCGTTGGCGGTGAAAGGGAATTTGCCCACGTGAATATCGTAGCCGGCTTCCTTGGCCTGTTCTTCCGTGTAGCCTACGGAGGCAATCTGCGGCTGGCAATAGGTGCAGCCCGGGATGTTCTTATGGTCCATGGGGCGGACGTCGTGCCCGGCGATCTTCTCTACACAAAGCACGCCCTCATGGCTGGCCTTGTGTGCCAGCCAGGGGCCGCCGGCCACGTCGCCGATGGCATACACGTTGTCGACGTTCGTGCGGCCAAACCCATCAATCACGATGGCCCCACGTTCGGTCTCTACGCCCAGCTCTTCGAGCCCGATGTCTTCGATGTTACCCACCACGCCTACGGCTGAGAGGATCTGGTCACAGGCGACTTCCTCGGTGCCGTTCTTTGTCTTGATTTGCACCACCAACTCACCGTCGCGCTCTTCGTACCCCTGCGTCTCGGAACCGGTCATAAGCGTGACGCCCATCTTCTTGTAGGCCCGGGCCAGCTCGCGGGAGATGTCTTTGTCTTCGACGGGCACCAGGCGATCCTGCAGCTCCACGATGGTTACTTCGGTGCCCATGTTGTGGTAGAAGTAGGCAAACTCGACGCCAATCGCGCCGGCGCCGACAATCACGAGGCGGTCGGGTTGCTCAGTTTGCAGCATGGCCTGCCAGTAGTCGATCACGTGCTCGTTATCGACGGGCAGCGGTGGAATTTCGCGGGCCCGGGCGCCGGTAGCCACGATGATATGCTCGGCCTGTACGGTCTGCTCCTCGCCAATGGTTTCGCCATCCATGTTTTCCGACGGCGTGACCTCAATCTTGCCATCGCCCACCAGGCGGCCGTAGCCGTAGATGACGTCGATGTCGTTTTTGTTCATGAGGTAGTTCACCCCCTTGTTCATCTTGCTGGCTGCCCCGCGGCTGCGCTCAATGACAGCGGGGAAGTCGGGCGTGACGTTACCCTCCAGCTTCAGGCCGTAATCCGACAGATGCTGGGCTTCGTGCATCATTTCAGCGCTGCTGAGGAGCGCCTTCGTGGGAATGCAGCCGATGTTCAGGCAGACGCCGCCAAGTTTGTTTTTTTCGATGACGGCCGTCTTCATGCCGAGCTGCGATGAGCGGATGGCAGCCTCATAGCCGCCTGGGCCGCTACCGAGGATAACCAGATCGTACGTGCCGTTCGTGGCCATAGCTTTATAGTCGGAAGATGAAAGTTCGTACAGGAGGTGTAAGCTACGGCGCAGGAGCAGGGGTGTCCACCACGGTGCCGTAAACTTATGTGAAATAGACCCCGGCGCCGCTACATGAAGCGGGAGGGCCGTGCGGGGGTCAGCGTGGACCCAGCCAGCGGGTGGGGTTGACTTCCTCGCCGCCGTCGAAGATCGCAAAGAAGACGCTGGCGCCCCGCGGCTCAGCGTCGGTGCCGGCGCGACCAATGACCTGCCCTGCGTCAATTCGGTCGCCGGGGCTTACGTAGAGCAGGGAGAAGTTGCTGTAGAGCGTCTGAAACTGGCCGTGGCTCACCACCACAAAGCGGCCGAAGTTGGGGATGATGTCGACGGTCTCAACCTGCCCGTCGAATACGGCACGCACTTCCTCTTGCTCGCGGGTGGCGATGAGGATGCCGGGGTTGGGCGTGCGCGTGCCGTGCACCGGGTTGACGACCTCGCCGTAGGCTTCGGTCACCACGCCGGGGGAGGGCCAGGGCAATCGGCCGCGGTTCTCAAGAAAGGAGCCTGACAGCGCCTCAAACTCGGCGGCGGAGCGGGCACTGGTGGCGGCCCGCTCCCGCCCGCGCTCGGCGCCCGCCTCCGCAATACGGCGAAGCTCCCGGACGAGCGCTTGCTCGCGCGAGCGATCGGCATCCAACTGCTCCTCAATATTCTCTTGCTCATCGCGCAGGGAGGCTACAATGCTACGCCGCTCGTTTTCCAACCGCGAAAGGTTGCGCCGTTCGCGCTCCGCTTCAGCCAGCAGTTCCTGCGTGCGCTCCCGGGCGGCCTGCAATTCGGCGCGTTGTTCGCGGAGCTCGGCCGTCGCTGCCTGTACGTCAGCCAGCTTTTCTCGCCGCTGCTGCGTAAACCGGGTCAGGTACTGCACCCGAATCAGCATCTGGTTGATGGATTCGGCCGAGAGAATGAGGGCCAGGTCATGGAGGCGGCCGTACTTGTAGGCATGGGTGGCGCGGTCCTGGTATTGCTGCTGTACGGCCCGTACCTCCGCTTCCAGCCCACGCATGGAGGCCTGCATCTGCGCGCTTTCCTGCGTAAGCTGATCCATCCGCCGCTGGAAGTTGCTAATCAGCTCCGCCCGAACGGCGATTTCGCGCTCTACCTCCCGAAGCGACTGTTCGGAGGCCTCGGCGCGCTCACGTACTTCGGACATCCGCTCTTCGTACTCCGCGATCTGCTCGCGGAGCTCCTGCAAGCGTTGTTCGGTGGCTTCGCGGTCCTGGGCATGCAGAGCGGCGGGCACCAGGAGAAGGACGACAAAGCTAAGCGCAAAAAAACGGTACATGGAGGCAGTCAGGTAGGCGCGCAGGAGGCGGTCGGAGGCAGGAGGGGTTACTCCGTAGGCGGAACGAGCACGTCAGGGCTGACGCTTCCGATGGGGACGCGCCGCACATCGTTGCGCACGTTCAGGGCAAAGGAGAGATCCGAGCGGTTAACGGTGAGGTCGCGGATGGTGAGGGTGGCCGAGGCGTTGTCCTGCGGCCGCCGAAACACCACGCGCTGGGGTACGACCAGGCCGCCGATGCGATCAAAGTCGCTAAACGTTCGATCCTCCACCAGGGCGCCCTCGGCATCACGCTGTTCGTAGCGTACGACGCGCCACAGGGTCGGGTCAATGAAATACCGCTCGCGGCCGTCCGGCGACGTGAGGCGGTACAGCTCGCCACTGGTGCTTCGCTCCCAGGTGATGTCGGGATTGGGTTGCAGCATGCCCAGCAAGTTGGGCAGCACCTCGGCCGAGTCGACGGGCAGGGGAAGCACGCGCTCGGCATCAGCTACGGAGCCGAGGGTCAGGCTACGTTCGATGCGGTTGTACAGGTAGAAGCTGTCAGGCGTTACGAGCAGGCGGGCGGCCTCGATGCCAAAGCCCGGGCTAATCGTCATGTAGAGGGA
>LKNB01000020.1 GCA_001564055.1 Rhodothermaceae bacterium Tc-Br11_B2g6_7 | reverse complement strand
GCTGCGGAAATGTGGGGCACAGCCATTTCGAACCAACGCTATCTATACGCTTCATCTGTTCGAGTGGGTGAGGACGTCGGTGGTCTGTCATGCCCATGGTGGTGGCACGACTATTCGCACGCAGAGCTTGGGATCGAGAAGAGCCGAGACGGCTCGAAGGGCATCGCGCCGGGGCGGACGCGACGAGGAGCCTCACGGCCGCCGCTCCTGCGCCCCGCCCACTTTTCGCACAATCGCTACATCGCAACGCCTGATGCCGTGTATCTTAGGCCTCTATCGTTGCTTCCTACACCACGCGCGCCTGCTGCTGTTCATGACCGATACCCCCGACGCCCTTCCCCGCGGCAAAAAGTACATCGCCGTAGCCGGCAACATTGGCTCTGGCAAAAGCTCCCTCACCCGCGTCATTAGCGACTACTTCAAGTGGAAGGCCTTCTACGAGCGCGTGGACGATAATCCGTACCTGTCGGATTTTTATGACGACATGCGGCGGTGGTCCTTCAACCTGCAGGTGTTCTTCCTCTCCAGCCGGTTTGAGCATCAACAGAAAATCGAGGACACGCCGTACTCGGTCGTGCAGGATCGCTCCATCTACGAAGACGCGGAGATTTTCGCCAAGAACCTCTACGAGATGGGCCTGATGAGCGAGCGGGACTACAACAACTATCAGGACCTTTTCACCATTATGACGTCGTACCTGCAGCCGCCCAACCTGCTGGTGTACCTGAAAGCCTCCGTGCCCACGCTCGTCAACCACATTCAGACGCGCGGCCGGGCCTATGAGAGCACGATTCGGATCGAATACCTGCAGCGCCTCGGGCAGCACTATGAGGACTGGATTGCACGCTACGATCTGGGCCCAAAGATGATTATTGATGTGGACGAGCTGGACTTTGTGAACGAGGAAAAAGACCGCCGGGAGGTGATCGGCCGGATCGAAAGCCGGCTGTTTGGGCTTTTTTCAGATGAATGAACCGGACTTGGCCGACCACGCACGGTGCGAACGATACGGCGCGGCGCCCCGTAGCATGCGCTTCGTTCGTTCTGCTGGATTTTTGTTCTTCTGGACTGATGCCTCAGGGGGTGGCGGCGGCAATGGGGGATAGGAGCCGGTTTGTATGCTGCTTGCTGGCCGCCGTGTGGGGCACGCTGCTCATCGCCGCGGCTCCGGCTGCGAATGCCCCCGATTTGCTGGCGGAAGCCGCTGTGGCACATCCGCCACCGGCCGATACGCTGGAGGCTCGCCCGGATACGCTCCGCCTACCGCCGCCTGATACCACGGAGGTGCCACGGGCCGATACGCTGGGCATTCCTCCGGTGACGCTGGAGTTGCCGGCGGCGGACACGACAACGGCCGACGTCCCGGAGGCCGCCCCGCCTCGTCCGCCCCCCACGGGGCCGCCCGTCGGGTTTTTGGCGCCTCCGCCGGGCCTGTCTCCCGACAGCCTCAAGCCGGCGCGCCGCGCGGCGTTCGAAGCAAAGGACCTGCTGCGGGAGGTGCCGGGCAGCTTCACGTACGACCTCGGTGGGTTTGGCTGGCCGCACGGCTGGACGCCCGACGGGCAGCCCCCAGAGGCGGTGCGCCTTACGCTCAGCACCGTGCCGTTCAACGACCTCATCACGGGCCGCCCCCGGTTCGATCTGCTGATGCTGCCGCTCCTTGAGCCGCTTTCGGTGACGAGCGGGCGGCTTGGTGCCGCCACCACGGTGCAGGCGCACTTCCGGGACATTGAGGCTTCCGAGCCGCTCACCGAGCTTCAGTACGCGACGGGCGGCACCGGGCTGCAGAGCATCACCGCGCTGCACACGCAGGAGCGGGATGTCAACCTGCCTCGTGCGCGCGAGGAAGGCCGGATCTCGGTGCTGTTTGGCTACGGGGGCCACGCGGCAGACAACGAGTATAGCAACGCGCGTCTGGAACGGATGCGGCAGACGCTGGCGCGCGTGCGGCTGGCGCAGCGCACGTGGTCACTGGAGCTGCGCAACCTGCACAATCGCCGCTCGCGGGGGGCGCACGGCGGCGTGGTGCCGGCGGTCGGGCAGCCGTTCAATGCCATTTTTGTCCGCCCCATCGCCACGGTGGAGAACACGTCCGCGCAGGATCGCACGCTGCGCAACGACCTGGCCGCCACGCTGCGGCTCCGCACGCCGCTCGCCCCAGAGGCCCACCCGCTCACCTTTACCAGCTACTGGACCTCCCAAACGTACCGCTACCGCTCCTCGGCCGATACGCTGGAGGCCCGCGTCAACCGGTACGGGGTGCAGGCCCTGCAGGAGCGCTCGGTGGGAGGGCACGACCTCCGGCTGACGGTGGATGCGTGGACGGATGCCGTAGACGATGCCCGTGGCTTCGCTGAGGCGGCGCCCACGCGACAGCGACTGCACGTGGAACTGCGCGACGCCTTTACGCTGGCGGGCGTTGACCTAAAGGCTACCGCTGGACTCCACGCGGGGGCAGGGCTGGAGCCGGCCGCTACGCTACGCGCCACCACAGGGCTTGCAGGCTTCACGTTCACCGGTGAAGCGGCCTTCGTGCCGGTGGAGCGATCGCGCATCATGGCGAGTGGTTTCGGTGAGGCCTTCCGCGCCGCTCCTGCCGATACACCTACGCCTCGTGCCCGCCGCGGACTGCTCCGCGCCGCTACCACCTTCGGCCCGTTCGATGTGGCCGTGTTTGGACGCTACCTCGAGCGCCGCAACGCGCTCGACATCATGACGGAGCCCATCTCGCAGGGCGAACTGGAGGCGAACCCGTTCGACGCGTTCTTTCCCGACGCCGCGGAAGTGGTGCGGGGCCCTTCGCCGTACCGGCAGGTGAGTGGGGGGCTGGAGCTGGGGTTTCGGCGCACGGCCGACCGTGGCTTCTACGCGACCGCACAGCCGACGGCCTTTGCGTTCCTCAACACTACCGCTTCGCCCGCGCACAACCGTGTGGCGCAGTCCCTGCCGCCCGCCTATGCGGAGGCCCGCCTTGGCGCGCGGTATCTCCTGTTTGAGGATCTGGATACAGACATCTCGCTGCGCGGCCGGGCCTGGGCGCCGTTTAGCAGCCGCACGCTGCACGAGCCCACAGGCACCTTTGCCATCCCCCAACAGGGCAGCCCTACGTTTGGCCCCGAGGGCGCGCTGGACATCGTCATTGAGGCCGGGTTGCGGGGGGCAACGCTGTTCCTGGTCTGGGAAAACGCGCTCAGTGGCACCGACGTCACGCCCGGCAACCTGCTGGTGCCCCTCTACCCGCTTCCCGAGCAGCGCCTTCGGTTTGGTGTGTTTTGGCCGATAACCGGGTAGTCGCTTCGATGAACTCCTGCCTTGCATCGAGAGCTTCTTCTGGGTGGCATCTTACAAGTGTGTGCGCCGTATGCTATATTCCTTTACTGGGACGTGCGTCCCGCGCCGCCATAATCTGATGGCTCCATGAGCGACCAACCGAAAGACGACAACATCACCTGCTCCTTCTGCGGCCGCACAGCCCATGAAGTCAGCTCGATGGTAGCCGGCCCCGAGGTGTACATCTGCGATCGGTGCATCCACGACGCCTCAGGCATCGTGCGCAACGACCTGCGCTCGTATGGCAACGAGTCCGAGCGGCCCAAACGCCACCGCCGGCAGATGCCGCCGCACAAGATTAAGGAGGCGCTGGATGCCTATGTGATCGGCCAGGATGATGCAAAAAAAGCCCTTTCCGTAGCCGTCTACAATCATTACAAGCGCATCGAGTCGTCGGATTATTCCTACGATTACGACGACGTCGAGCTGGAGAAGTCGAACATCCTGCTGCTGGGGCCCACGGGCACGGGCAAAACGCTGCTGGCTCGTACGCTGGCTCGCGTGCTCGACGTGCCGTTCTCCATCTCTGATGCCACTGCGCTTACCGAGGCCGGCTATGTGGGCGAAGATGTGGAGAGCATTCTGTCGAGCTTGCTAAACGCCGCCGACTTCAACGTAGAGCAGGCGGAGCAGGGTATCATTTACATCGACGAGATCGACAAGGTCGCCCGTAAAGCCGACAATGCGTCCATCACGCGCGACGTGTCGGGCGAGGGGGTGCAGCAGGCCCTGCTCAAGATTCTGGAAGGGACGACCGCCGGCGTGCCCCCAAAGGGCGGACGGAAGCACCCGGAGCAGAGCCTGGTGAACGTCAACACCCAAAACATCCTGTTTATCTGTGGCGGGGCCTTTCAGGGCTTGCCGGAGCTGGTGGCCCAGCGGATGAGCCGGGGCACGATGGGCTTTACCGCGAAGCACAAGCAGAAGGTGGACAAGCGCGACCCCGCCCTCCTGCGCTACGCCGAGCCCAGCGACCTGCTGCAGTTTGGGCTCATCCCTGAACTGGTGGGCCGCCTGCCGCTGATGGCGACGCTCGACCCGCTCGATGATAGCGCACTCAAGACCATCCTGACCGAGCCCCGCAATGCACTCGTTAAGCAATACCAGAAGCTGCTGGCCATGGACGGGATTCGGCTGCAGGTGGACGACGAGGCGCTGGACGCCATTGTGGAGCGTGCCCGCGCCCGGGGTACGGGCGCCCGCGGCCTCCGCGCCGTGATGGAAGAGGTCATGCTCGACATCATGTTTGAAGTCCATCAGCATGGCGACATTAGCACCTGCCGCATCACGGCCTCTGTCGTGCAGGAAGGCCGCCCCCCATTATTCGAAAAGCGCAAAGCCAGCGCGTAGCGTCCTGTGTGTAGGCCAAGGAGAGCCAGTGGATAAGGCCACTCCGCCGGGTATGGCAACCGGTTTCGGTGCCGCACATGGCTCGCGGCAAGTGAAATGATGGTGGAGCTTCGCTGGGGCCGTAGCTTTTGCACCGGGCGACCGGCGTGTTGGATACGAGACAGGCATCGGCGATAGGATGCTGGAATTATTGAGGATACTGGAAGCGCTTCTGAAGCCATGCCGTTCGTGGGACGCACGTTCGCCTGGCGGAATTTGTGAAAGCGCATACGGAATAACAAAAGGCGGCAGATTCCTTTTGCCCTTTACTCCTGCTGTAATTATACTATACCGTGTATGTAAGCGCTTACAGCTTCACACTATTCCAGAGAGCCTCCAGAGCAATACGAAGAGCGCCACGGTAGCCTCATGATGTGGCGTTACGATCTGCGCTCTGCCAGCGCTTCTTCCATCTGCGTGTACACCAACTTCTCGACGTACCCCTCTTTATGATGAATCTACTACCACGCCATTTCGCCTCTACGCTGGCGGGCCTTGTCCTGCTGGGGATGCTGTTGATGCTCACCGCCTGCGACGACGACACGGTGGCCCCCCGGGTTACGGTGCCTGAAATTGATCAACCGGAGCCAGGGGAAGTGCAGCTTGAGGTGCCTATTGATGGTTCCTCAGCCACGTCTGAAGAAATCACCGTCGAATATAGAGGTTTGGACGAGGCTCCCGATATCGATGCCGAGATCGTCGAAGGTGACGCAGGAGCGGTCTCGATTGTGAATCGGAGCGATAGTGGATCCCCCTTTGAGGGCGGATCGACCACCTTTTCTGTAGAAGTCGAGCTCGAAGATAACTTCACCGTGGCTGATGTAGAAGCCGATGTGTCCATTCAGGGCACCAACGCGGAGCTCAGTCGGTCGGCATCGGCAAGTGTTGGCATTAGCGCCACCAAGATTGCCCCGTCGCTCACAACAGCGCCTGCCAGTCTCAACCTGGAAATCCCAGAAGGAGGGGGCGTAAGCGATCCTGACACCGTCGTGGTTTCCTACGTAGGGTTGGATGCTCGTCCAGCGTTCAACTTTGACGTACTGACAGCCGACCCTGTGGGGACATTTGAACTGGTCGACGAGATTGAGGAAGGCACTGCAGCTGAAGGCTCCACGAGCTTTGTGTTCACCTACGAATCGGACAACGAAGAGGAGGATACAGAGGCGGTATTGTCGCTTTCGGGAACCAACAGCGAGTTCCCGGAGCCTTTTGATGAGCTTTCTGCAGAAGTGGCAGTCACCGGTAGCGGTGGGCTCGAAGGAGTAGTCGGTCAGGAAGGCGTTTTGACCCGCTTTCTCAACGTCGCTGACTATGAAGAGAGGTCAATCGACGAAAATGGAGCCTCTGCTGAAGTAGTCGGGGATGCAGCGCAGGAGGCAAGCGGCGTCAATTCCCTTGAGATCTCGGGTGGCTCCGGCTCGGGTGTGACGCTCAGCAGAACGGCCGTACTGGGGGATGCCAACTTCTTTGCCTTCTATGGCAAGGGCGACTCGAATCAGAATGTGGATTTGATCTGGACCTTCACGGACGACACAGGGAGCTCCTCTGAGTTTGTCCAGAGCCTACGGGCAGGGTCGGATTGGCTCTACTACGAGATTCCTGCTGCCGAGGCAGGCCTCGATGAACTCAGTGGAACGATTGCGTCCATCACCATCGATATAGACGGCATTCCCTCAGGGGCAGAAGTGTCTGTCAATATCGATGAGCTGATCTTCGGCGCTGACGATCAGGTACGCTTCTCCTTCTTTGACTTCGACAATACAACGAACAACTACGAGTTTGGCAGCTTCTCTCGCACCTTCACGGACGCTGTAGCCCCCGAATCGAGCGGGTTCCGTGCTCGTGAGAAGACCGGAAACGATGATGAAGGAGGGACGGGCTTCGGCTTTAATTATGATTTCCTCCGGTTACCGGAAGCCGACCTTGACAACGATGTGCTGCAGTTGCGCATCGGCAATGTGTCCGATGACTTCACGCTGTTTATCTTCTTGGAGACGCGCGGCTTCATTGGAGGGTTTAACTTTGACAATGGGATCGAGGTGAACGTCTCAGCATCTTCCGACTGGACGGTGCTCGAGTGGCCGCTTTCTGATTTCGGTGATGACCCCAACACACTGATCGAGACCAACGGTGACGGTGGAATCAGCAACGTTGGCTTCGAAATTCGTAATGCCAGCGATGATGTCACCTTCTTGATGGATGACATCGTCATCCGCCGAGGCAATTAAGTCACTCGACGGCTGTTGCTAACTGGCATGCGCTGCGTGGCGTCCTAAAGGGGGCCACGCAGCGTAGTATGTTCGGGTGGTTACGACCTTTGCCCGCGTTGAGGTCAGAGGGGTGTTGTCCCCCGGCTGGCATCGCACTAATTTGATTTTCCCGCCCCCTCCCGTGCCCCCCACGATCTACGATGTAGCGGAACGTGCTAAGGTATCCACGGCTACGGTGTCGCGCGTATTTAACAATCGCACCCGCGTGGCAAAAGACACCCGGGAGCGCGTGATGAAGGTGGCCGAGGCGTTGGGCTATACGCCCCATATTTCGGCCAAGAACTTGGCGCTGCAGAAAACCAACCTGCTGGCTGCGGTGGTGCCGTTTGAAACGGACTTTTTCTATGCGCAGGTGATGCGGGGCATGCAGGATGCCCTAATCGACAGCGACTTCGACCTTATGGTTTACATGGCACCAGAGAAGCGGGAGACGAGGGGGCAACTGGAGCGTGCGCTTCAGCCCGGCCGCGCTGACGGGGTGGTGCTGCTGTCGGCTGAGCTATCGGACGCGCAGGCGGAGATGGTGCGGGCCAGCGGGCAGCCGTTCGTGCTGGTGGATACCCACCATTCGTTTTTTGATTCCATTTCCGTGGACAACGACGAGGGCGCCTACGACGCGGTGCAGCGCCTGCTGAGGCACGGCTATCAACGCATCGCTCACATTACCGTAGCGCCCGAGGCGCCGACCCCCGCACGGAATCGGCGCATTGGGTACGAGCAGGCCCTTACGGACGCGGGGCACGCGATCAACCCGGACCTGATCGTTTACAGCACGACCTATCCGTTTGGCTTCATGGAAGAAGCCGGCTATGAGGCGATGGAGCAACTGCTTGAACTGCCAGAGCCTCCGGATGCGGTCTTTGCCTGCTCCGACGTGCAGGGCCTCGGCGCCCTGCAAGCCTTAAAAGACCACAGCCTGCAAGCGCCTGAGGACGTAGCTATCGTGGGCTTTGACGATATCCACACCAGCCGCCACGTGGGGCTTTCTACCCTGCGCCAACCCATGCGCGAAATGGGCAAGCTGGCCGTGCGGAAGCTCCTGCAACGCATCGCGCAGCCTTCGCGTACACCATCTAAGACGGTGTTCGCCCCCGAATATATTGCGCGCAGCACCTGTGGAACGGTCACGGGCACGCGGGCTACGGCAGCTGCTGTTGCACTTTAATCTCCCAGGATTCTCTTCCTCTGTTAACCGGATCGTTCCTGTATGAAGCGAACGCTACAGTACCTCCCCTGCATAGTAACCGTTCTCCTGCTGGGACTTGCGTTCCATGCAACGCCCGTTACCGGTCAGGTTATTGAAACGGAGCCGCCCGCACCCGTGCCGGCCGATGAATCGGTGACGATCACCTTTTTCGCCGACCGTGGCGGAGGGGGGCTCGAAGGGTTTACCGGAGACGTATTTGCCCACACGGGCGTCTTCACAAACCAGAGTCCCACGGAATGGACCTGCGTGAAAAACTTCTGGCCTACGCAGCCTGAGTTTAGTGGCGAGCGCGATGACGTTCAGCTTGAGCGGATTGCTGACGATGTCTACGAGCTTGAAATCGAAGACATCCGGGATTACTACAACGCCAACGAAACGGGCTGCACGCTGGCGCCGAATGAGGAGATCACGTCGATGAACTTCACTTTCCGGAGTGGTAGTGGCAGTCCGCAAACAGAAGATTTGTTTGTTGATGTAGTTGATGAAGGTGGCCCGCCGTCCGTTCGCGCTACGCTTATAACGCCCAACATTGATCTACCTCTAAATCCGTTCATCGCGACAACCGACACCACCGTGGAGGTGAACGCAATCGGGAGAGCATTTAATGAGGCAATTCTGTCGGAGGCTCGTCTGTTCGTAAACGATGCCCTTGAAGACACCGGCACTAGTCCGGCAGATACCCTACGCTTCTCTACCACACTGGATGCTCCCGGTCGCTTCGACATTCGTATTGAAGTCACGGGCGAAACGCCGGAAGGGGACCCACTGGAGGACATCGTGGAAACCTTCCTCATTCGCTCTCCCGACTTGGATGAGATGGAAGCGCCGCGTCCGCAAGGAGTGGAGGATGGCATAAACGAGCAGTCGGACTCGCACGTAATTCTGTCGATCTATGCGCCTGGGAAGGAATTCGCGTACGTTATCGGGGACTTCAACGACTGGCAGGTCAACAACGACTTCTTCATGAAGCGGGAATCGACGACAGCCTTCGGCGATGATGATGGTGCGCACTTCTGGCTCGAAATTGATGGCCTCACGCCGGGCGAAGAGTACGCGTTTCAGTACTTCATCGATGGGGAGGTCCGGACGGGCGATCTCTTCTCAGAGAAAGTGCTCAGCCCGTTTGACAGTTTCATTGAGGACTCGGTGTACCCGGGGCTGAAGGCGTACCCCGGCGACGTCACCGAAAACCTCGTGTCCGTCTTTCAGACCGGCCAGCAGGAGTTCGACTGGGTACCATTTGAGCGCCCATCGCAGGAGGAGCTCATTATTTACGAACTGCTCATCCGCGACTTCAACGACGAGAAAACCTATGCGTCGATGATCGACGAACTCGATTATCTGGAGTCGCTCGGCATAAACGCGATCGAGCTGATGCCGGTCTCCAACTTTGACGGCAACATCAGCTGGGGCTACAACCCCAATTTCCATCTGGCCACGGAGAAATCGTACGGCCCGGCAGAGGATCTGAAGGAGTTTATCAACGAGGCGCATAAGCGCGGCATTGCCGTCATCCTCGACGTAGTGTACAACCACGCCACGGAGCGGTCACCACTGAGCTTACTGGAAGGAAACGACCCGGCCGGGAGTCGCTTTGTCGGGCCGGGACACCAGTTCAATGTCTTCAATCACCTGAATCACGACCACGAATATATTCAGTACTGGCTGGACCGCGCGAATCGCCACTGGCTGGAAGCCTACAACGTGGATGGTTTTCGTTTCGATCTCACTAAAGGATTCGTAACGGGCGACCCCGATAACGATTTTGAGACGGGTGGATTCGACGCGAATGCATTTAACCAACGCCGCGTCGATAATCTGGCACGTATGGCCGATGCCATGCAGGAGGTAGACGAAAGCGCTTATATCATACTGGAGCACTTTCAACGTCCGGAAGAGCTTGAACTTGCAGCGAGTAACAACGCGCTCTTCTGGAATGGCATGAATGGGCCGTACCGCGAGTTGGCTGCCGGTGCTACGGACCCATCTCTCGATGGTACGCTGATCAACGATCAGCCCTTTAACGCCATCACCTACATGGAAAGCCACGATGAGCAATGGCTCATGCGGTGGATGAAAGCGTTTGGTGTATCAGCAGATGACTACGATATTCAGGAGTTCGAAACCGCCCTGGACCGCTCCAAGCTGGCCGGGGCGTTCTTTCTAACCGTTCCAGGCCCCCGCATGCTCTGGCAGTATGGTGAAGTTGGGTATGGCTGGGAGCCAAACGAGTGCCTGAATTCGGGTGGCGGCGATGTCTTTCCGGAGTGCGAGATTGACGGCTCCGACCTTGGGCGTACTGATGCAAAGCCCGTTCGCTTAGACTACCGTAATGAGAACGCTTCTCCCGAACGTACGCGGCTGCGTCAAACGTGGTCGGAGCTGCTCCGCCTGCGGGATGAGCACGAGGTGTTTCGCTCTACCGACACGGAGGTGTCCCTGGACGTAGATGGGGGGAGCGTATTCCGCCAGATCACGCTCGAGCATCCGTCGCGTGATGTCGTGATCGCCGGAAATTTTGGCATCTCTCCACAACAGGTGTCCATCAACCTTACAGAGACGGGCACCTGGTATGACTTCTTTAACAAAGCTGAGGTTGAGGTTGGCAGTCCGTCGTATGCCACGTGGTTGCAGCCGGGTGAATTCCGGATATTCATGAGTGAGGAACCACGTGTCATGCCTGAAAGAGATGACCTTGTAATGGCGCCTGATGAGACGCTCGGCCCACCCGAGGCATTTTCGTTCCAGGTTACGCAGACGTTTGACGACGCCAGAGACCCGAGCAACTATCGGCTGGTAGGCTTGCCTGGACTGTTGGACATTGACGTAGCCAGCACCCTCACCGGTGACGCAGGCCGGCAGTGGCGAGCCTTTCAGGACGATGGCAGCGAGGAGAATTTTCTTAACGAGTACACAGAAGAGGCCGCCTTCTCATTCGGGCCAGGTAAAGGCTTCTGGCTCATCAGTGAGGAAGACTGGACGGTTGAGGCAGAAAACGTAGAAGCGCCCGCTTTTTCGCCGGATGGTGCCACCACGATTGATGTCCATTCCGGGTGGAATATCATCTCGAACCCGATGGACGCGGGTGTGGACTGGCAGCGGGTTCAGACGGCTAACGGCGTAAGTCAGTCGTTGTGGGCATGGGCAGGTACCGGCTACGAGCGAGCAGACACGTTTGAGAGTGCTGCGGCGAGCGGCTCAGCCTATTACTATTTCCATCCGCGTGCAGATGAAGAACTGGTCGTTCCCTATCCTGGAAGCGTGGCCGCTCAATCCGCCGCACGCCTGGAATTGCCGTCAGATCTACAAGCGCTGCGTACGATGTCCACGCTTGCGCTATCAGCATCGGTAGGAGATGCGGTGCTGGCAGAGGTGCGCCTGGGATTGAGTGAAGGGGAAGAGGTGCACGAAGCGGCGCCCCGTGCCCCGTTTGCAACTACGGCACTCTCCATCGACGGGCCAGAAGACGTACCGCCATTGGTCACGCGCCTGGTGCCTCGTGCCCTCGACGGCCACACCTTCGACCTCTCGTTGAAGGGGCCCGAGGGGGAGGACGTGGTACTAACCGCTGACGGCCTCGACGCCTTCGGGAGTAACGAGGTGCGGCTCTTTGACCCGGTGGCCGAGCGCATGTACGATCTGCGCATGGACGAAACCGTCCGCTTGCAGCCTGATGGGCGAACGATGCCGCTTCAGTTGCTGGTCGGCTCCCGTGAATATGTGGAGCAACCCGATGCGCCGGAGCAACTCTCGCTCAAACGCAATTACCCGAACCCCTTCGCCGAGACCACGACTATCGAATACGCGGTCCCGGAGGATATGCCCATCCGCATCGAGGTGTTTGATGTGCTGGGCCGCCAGGTGGCTACACTAACCGACCGACAGCACCGGGCTGGCACGCACGACGTGCGCTGGGATGGGCGCGATGGAAGCGGCGGCCGGGTGGCCAGCGGGGTCTACCTTGTGCGCCTTACCGCCGGCTCCGAGACCAAGGTAAAACGCATCACGCTTGTCCGCTAAACTATTTGTACCTTAGGGGCCGTACCCCGCTCGGGCGTACAGTACACACCGGCTGCGGCCGCTCCGTCCTTTTTCAAAAACGATTTTACGTTCTGATGCCCGCATCTGCCCTACACTTCCTGCGCTACCCGTTGGCAGGGGTAGCCATCTTTCTCCTCTCTGTAACGCTGCTGGCCTGCGGCGATGACGATGATCCTGTGAACGGGATCGAGGATCCTGAAGGCGAGCTGTCGGCCAGCATGGAATCGGTTGACTTCGGGGAGGTGGCCGTGGAGGAAATCGCCACAGAAACCTTTACTATCGAGAATGCGGGCGACGCGGTACTGGAAGGCTCGGTAGGGCTCGTCGCTGGCGATGAACACTTCACCATCGACGACGGGGACGGTGGCTTTACGCTGGATCCTGGCGCCTCAGCGAGCATCACGGTCACCTACGCCCCGCAGTCGGTGGAGGAGCACACCGGCACGGTTTCTATTACCCACAACGGCAGCAATGCCAGTCCGGTAGATGTGGAGCTTACTGGCGTGGGCACGGGCATCCCCGATCCGCCCGACCGTCCCTGATTCACGAGGCATTTTGGCTGAACGTCTCATGCGAATCAACTTTCGCGTTGCACTGCTCCTGCTCGCCGGCTGCCTGGTGGTGGCCGCCTGCAGCGATCCGTCCGATGCCCCTGCCGATGCGGCTGAACGGGTGGAGGCGCCCGGCCCACAGGTGCCCGCCTGGGCGCAGGACGCCATCTTCTACCAGATCTTCCCCGAGCGCTTCCGCGACGGTGACCCTTCCAACAACCCCACGCGGGAAACGCTGGAGCTTCCCTACGACAATGTGCCGGAATCCTGGACCGTGCGCTCGTGGACCAGCGACTGGTACGCCCGCGACGCGTGGGAAGAGGAGATGAGCGAGGCGTTCTACGACCCCATCTTCGACCGTCGCTACGGAGGCGATCTGCAGGGCGTAATAGACCAACTGCCCTACCTGGATAGCCTTGGCGTCAATGCCCTGTACTTCAATCCCGTCTTCTGGGGGCGATCGCTCCACAAGTACGACGGCAACTCGTTTCATCATGTCGATCCGCATTTCGGGCCGGATCCGGAGGGCGACGCTGAACTGATGGCGCAGGAAGACCCCACCGATCCGGAAACGTGGCGGTGGACCGCCGCCGATCTGCTGTTTCTCGATCTGGTGGAAGCCGCCCATGCCCGCGACATTCGCGTCGTCATTGACGGCGTGTGGAATCACACGGGCCGCGACTTTTTCGCCTTTGCCGATCTGTACGAGCACCAAGAGGACTCCGAGTTTGTCGACTGGTACGTGGTGCAGAGTTTCCGAGACCCGGACGACCCCGACGCGGAGTTCGCGTACGACGGGTGGTGGGACTACGAACATCTTCCTGAATTTGCCGAGAATGAGGACGGTACGGACCTGCATGAAGGGCCGAAGGAATACATCTTCAACGTTACCGAGCGGTGGATGCAGCCGGTAGTGGATGGGGAAGCGCGTAACGGCGTGGATGGCTGGCGGCTGGACGTGGCCAACGAGGTGCCCACCGGCTTCTGGCAAGACTGGAATGCGTTCGTGCGCGAGCTGAACCCCGAAGCCTATACCGTCCCCGAGATCTGGCAGGATGCGTCCGATTTTATCGCGGAGGGTGGCTTTTCTGCCACGATGAACTACTACGCCTTCGCCTATCCGGTAAAGGGCTTTCTGATCGACAACACGATCACGCCAGCGGAATTCGGCGAGATGCTGGCCGAGCGTCGGGAGGCGTACCCGTCAGAGGTACAGTTCGCCGTGCAGAACCTGATCGACTCGCACGACACGGAGCGGCTGGCGTCGATGCTCGTGAACAAGCAGGGCCCGGAGTACGAGGAGCCGTACCGGTTCGACTACGACGTCGGCCCGCACGTCTCGCCGCGCTTCAGCGACACGTACGATGTTCACGCGCCGGATGAGCGGCAACGCGAGCTGCAGCAGCTGGTGGCTCTGTTCCAGATGACGTACGTGGGGGCGCCCATGATCTACTACGGCACCGAAGCCGGCATGTGGGGCGCCGACGACCCCGACGATCGCAAGCCCATGGTGTGGCCCGACCTGGCCTACGAGGATGAGGCCAGCGATCCGCTCGGGCGGGACCGTACGCCTGATCCTGTAGCCTTTGACCACGACCTGTTCGACTTCTATCGGTCGTTAATCCACCTGCGGCGGGACCACGCGGCCCTTCGGCGGGGCGACTTCAACGTCCTTGCAGCGGATACTGAACGCACGATGTTCGCCTTTGAGCGAAGCTACGAGGACGCCTCGCTTGTCGTGGTACTCAACCGGTCGGAGGAAGCGCACAGCGCGCGCATCCCGCTCGGTCGCACCGAGGAGCGTCCGTATGAGCCGATCTTTACCACCGTGGAAGAGGGATATCGGGTGCAGCAAGACGCCGAGGCGCTGCTGTTAGAGCTTCCCGAGCGCAGTGGGATAATACTGCAGCGCCAGTGAAGATAGGCGCTGCAGCCCCGATCGTTTTACAAGATCGCGCGGCTCGTCATCTCAATACCGAAGAGGATGCTAAACTCGTCAAAGCCGACCGTTTCGCTGTAAATGTTGTTTACGTACTGCCCGAAGATAGCCGGGCCGATGGAGAAGGTGCCGGCCCCCAGCGTGAACTGGCGCTTCAGGGCTGTGCGGGCCTCGGCGGTAAAGTTGCTGTTGCCGGTGTCCTGCACGTAGCCCCACGACTGATCGATGCGCAGGTCAGAGTCCCACACAAACGGGCGGCCTCCGATGCGCTCCTGCGAAAGGTAGCGTCCATAAGCGCTATACCCGAGCTCACGGGCGGGGCCGCGCTCGTCCGCGTCCAGCACGGTGGGTTGGTCGCGGAAGTAGGTGGGCCCAAGGCGCAGCTGGTAGCGGCTACCGTCCCGGTCGTTGTCCAGCCCCACGAGCAGGCGCAAGCGTTGATCGCCTTCGTCAAACCCCTGCGTCTGGAACGGCGAGTCTTCGAAGGTAGCAATGGCCTGCAGCACGAAGCTCAGGTCAGCGCCGAAGCGCGCCGCAAGTCCAACGCCGAAGGGCACGTCGTGATGGTTGCCGTCTGGGCTAAATGTGGGCTGCGTGGCGCCATATACCGAGACATCAAACGAGCGGGTATCGCCTACATTCAGGCGCAGGGTACTCACCACGTCGCCCCGAATGCGGAGGGCGTTATAGCGGTCTTGCTGCAGCGCGGGGAGCCCGGCCGAGTTGGGCCCGGCAAAAATACCCACCCGCGTGATCCATTCCGCCTGTGGTGGGGGCGTTTCGCGAATGGTCAGAAAACGCGTCACGGGCACCGGCTGCCGCATGATCTGCGAGGGGGCGCCAACGATTTGGATCTGCTGGATCTCGCGGGCCGTGGGGCGGCTGGCGACAATGTAAAACGGCACGCTCTCGCCTCCTGGCGCCGTGCTGCGTAGCATGCCGCGCAGTTCACGGGTCGCATGAAAAGCATCTGCGGGTGCCTCCACCCCGGTACGGCGGTTAACGAGCGAGGCCCGATACCAGTCGCGGGCGTCGATGATGGTCTCCACCCCCGGCTCCTGCCGGATCGTCCCCACCCCGAACGGCTGCGCGATGTCGTAAAAGTCCTCAGCCGGTGGCCGAATGATGATGCGTCCCTGCACATCGCCCCGCAACACCCGGTCGCTGATGGAGACCTCCGACACCTGCCCGTCCCGCACAAAGGTCGCATGCTGCAGAAACACCGGGTAGCCGCGGTTTACGTCTGCATACTCGATGGCATCCGGGTCGCTCGTGCGGGGCACCCGGATGATGCCGAGGCTGTCCGGTTCGGCATCTCCTTCCTGATACCAGAGGCTGGGGGGCTGTACGACGTCCTGGCCGCGGTCAATCTGGATGTTATGAACGGTATCGCGCGGTGCCACCGTCGGGCGGTCCTGCGCGCTCGCCGTGTCGGGAAGCAGTAGGCCGAATGCCAGCCAGCAAAGCAACCCGATAAACGCTACAGGGCCAAAGGAGCGAGCAAATGATGAGGAGGTAAGCATAAAAATAGTGCACAGTGGATGATAGAACCTGCACGCCAGTTGACAGTGGGGGCGCTCCAGCGTACATCAGGGAAAACATCTTTTGTGACACGCCACGTTATCTACGCATTTACTTGACCGTTCCTGTAAGAAGACAGCGCACAACTACTGTACTTATGGATCATTAAGTATGTGCTTATGCACCTTGCGATAAACGCGTCTGGCGTACTCGGGGAGAAAGGAGGCGCGATGGGGATACGGTGCTACGAGGCGTCCAGCAGCAGTGCGGCAACTTCAGCCCCGAGATGGGTCTCCAGTATTTGCCGGTAGGCCGCCGTGGCTGTAAAGTCCGTCTCCTGAAAGAAGCCCTCCAGCACGGGCGTCCAACTGCTGCCGGGCGGCAGGATGTATCCAAATGCTTCGGCCGCATCGTCCCCAACGGCATGGCGTTGCAGCGGTGCGCCGGCTTCGCGGGCCCGGTGGTAATTGTACACATCGATATAGGCCAGATGCCCCCCGTCAGCGACAGCCTCCACGATCGCGTCGTTGGAGGAGGCGAAGGCGAGATCAAGTTCGGGAGCATGGGCTTCTCGCAGGGCACGAAGCCGTTCTTCGTGGAGGGTTCCTTCGAAGGCCAGCAGGGTGTGGTCGGCAAAGTCCTCGGGCAGAGTGTTGAACGAGGACAGTTCAGGATCGTCCGCGTGGCTAATCAGGACTGCAACATTTTCGAGGTAGGGGGGGCTGAAGTCCAGCTCCGTGCGGCGCTCCTCTGTGATGGTGACATTGCCCATCCCTACAGTGCCCTCATCCGCTGCCGCGACGGTATCGTAGAACACTGACCAGTCCGGCTCTTCAGTGAAGGCAAGCGTCACCTCCACACCATGCGTCTCGTCGACCCAGGCCGCGAAGGTGCGCAGGATCTCGACGGTTACTCCGGTGAGACGGCCGTCGTCCGCGTAGGCAAAACCATTGGCAGGCACGTACCACGCGGTTAGTGTTGCGGCACCATCCAGCTGTGCTTCATCCCAACTGATCGCGTCGGGGGGATCGTCCGGTTCGGCTGCACACGCGGCCAGCACGAGCGCGACAAGAAAGACGACGAGGGGGCAACGGGAGTGACGCATGAGGCAACGCGGGCGGTTAAGGGAGCGCCCCTAAGGTAGGCGAAAAGCGCCCAAGGTGCCAATGGGTCAGGTGGCCGGCGCCGAGGCACTGGAGGTGGAGCGACGCGTCGTAAGGAGGCGTTCGATGCCCTCCAGCAGCACCAGCACCCCGACCGTCATTACCGCCGCTGGGATCGTGCCCTCGAGGATCAGCGAGAGGTCGGCGCGGCGGATGCCCGTCAGGATGGGCTGCCCGTAGCCGCCGGCGCCTATCAGCGCGCCGAGGGTAGCGGTGCCGATGTTAATGACGGCGGCTACCTTGATGCCGGCCATGATGGAGGGCAGCGCCAGCGGTAGCTCCACCAGGCGAAGCTTGGCGGCTGGCGGCAGCCCCAGCGCCTCGGCGGACTCCAGCAGGGGCTCGGGAATATCGCGCAGGCCGGTGTACGTATTCCATACGACGGGCAGCAGGCTGTAGATAAACAGCGCCACAGCCGCCGGCACGAAGCCCAGCCCCAGCGGCGGTACCATCAGCGCGAGCAGCGCCAGCGAGGGCGTCGTGTAGGTAAGGCCAATCAGCAGCAGCACACCGCTGCCGAGCCTCCGGCGCTTGGCGGCGAGCACGCCAAGGGGAATGGCGGCGACCACAGCGGCCAGCAGCGAAATGAAGACCAGCAGGCCATGCTCTACCGTCCGCTGGCCCACCCGATCGACCAGCCGCGCCGTGCCCACAGCGGTAACCCCAGCCAGGCCGAGGTCTTCCGAGAGGAACGCGGCTGCCACCTGTGCTTCGTGCGTGCCCTCAATCTTGCTGCGCCGGTTCAGCTGCATCATGCGCTGCTCTGAGAGTGTGCTCTCCAGCTGCTCCAGCGCAGTCGGCGCCCCGGGCAGCCGCTCGCTCAGGTCTGCCCGGTACACGAACACGGCTTTGTATTCGGTAAAGAAGCTGCGGTCGTCCTCCAACACCCGCAGGTTATAAGCGTCAATCTCCGCGTCAGTGGAGTAGAGGTCGATCACGTCGGCCGCCCCACTGCGGAGGCCCTGGTAGCTGATGTCGTGGTCCACCCCGCGCACCTGCTGCTGCGGCAGGTTATAGGCCTGTTGCAGCGCGGGCCATCCATCGCCGCGCTCCATGAACTCGTTGGAGAAGGCAAACTGCAGCGTAGGATGCTGCCGTAGGTCGGAGACGGTTTCGATGCCCAGCGTGTCCGCCTGCTCGGGCCGCATACCAAGGGCATACGTGTTGTTGAAGCCGAGCGGGGCGGTCATCCGCACGTTGTAGGTGGCCAGCACCTCGGCGAGGGTCTCTGGGGTGACCTCGTCGTCGGTGAGGATTTCCTCGATCAGTGTCCCGGTGTATTCCGGATACAAGTCGATATCGCCCCGCCGGAGCGCTTCCCACAGAAACCGCGAGCCGCCCAGTTCGGCCCGGTGGCGTGCGGTAAGGCCCGCATCCTCCAGCAGCAGCGTGGCCATGTGACCGAGGATGACGTTCTCCGTGAACTGCTTGGAGCCGACCGTCACCGATCCGCCGTCCTCTTGCGCCGCGCTTACCGGTGGCGCAAGAAGCAGCAGGAGCGACAGGAGGAGGCCTGCCAGGACGGGCGGCGTCCGATGATACCTCACGGGGTGAAGATGTGCCGAGAGGAGAGCCGGGGAGTGATCAGCCATGAATTATGCAGCACCGTCAGACGATAAAAGGGTGTGCCGCTGCGCCTGGATGAACGCCGTCACAAAGGGCTCGCTCGGAGTTTCGAGGAGTGCCTGAAGCGGGCCTTGCTGCACGATCTGCCCCTGCCGCAGCAGCACAATCACATCGCCAAAGTAGGCCGCCTCGTGCATGTTGTGCGTCACCAGGACCACCGTTTTCTGAAGCTCCTGGAAAATGGCGCGCAGGTCGCCTTGCAGGTCGGCGCGGATGAGCGGGTCGAGCGCGCCGAGGGGCTCATCAAGGAGCAGCACCGCGGGGTCCAGCATCAGAGCGCGCATGAGGCTGACGCGCTGCCGCTGCCCGCCCGAGAGGTCGTCGGGGCGTTGCGCGAGGCGGTCAGGCGCAAGCTGCACCAGGTCCGTGAGCTCCTCCACACGGGCGGCGATGCGGTCTTCCGACCAGCCGAGGTGCCGCGCCAGCAGGGTGACGTTGCGGCGGGCGCTCAGATGTGGAAACAGCCCGCCTTCCTGAATCACATAGCCCATGCGATGCCGCGCGTCCTGGACGGTGGCGGGCGTAAGCGGCTGCCCGTCGAAGGTCACCTGCCCCGCATCTGGCGTAATGAGACCGATCATGAGCCGCAGCAGCGTTGACTTGCCACTGCCCGAGGGCCCAATGAGCACGGTGGTCTGCTCCGATGCTACGGTTAGCGAGAGCGGCGCCACGGCCGTCTCCTGACCATACGTTTTGGAAACGTTGTCGAGTGTGACCACAGAGCGGCGTACGGGTGAACGTTCAGGTTCAATGTCCAGGCGAACGGCGGGTCCGATAACCCGTAGCAGCACGTGTGTTTCATCTGCTCACTTTAACCCCCGCGCACCCATGGCTACTCACGATGCATCGTCCTTATCCCGGGCCGACGTAACCCGCATCATGGACCACATGAATGAGGACCATGGAGACGCGGTGCTGCTGTACGCGCAGTATTTTGGCGGTGTTGATGAGGCTACATCTGCGCGCATGGTCGATATGGGCAAGGAATTTATGGAATTGGAGGTGGCCACACCGGAGGGAACGCAGGCCGTGCCGCTTCAGCTCATCGAGGACGTGCACGACGCTATCGAGGCCCGCAACGTTCTCGTGCAGATGGCACAGATCGCGCGCCAGGGAGGCCCCGAGGAAATGTAGGCGGAGGGGTTGTGCCGAGATCGTCAAGCCCCATACGGAGCGAGTGGCCGCCCCTGTGGTAGGACGGGTGCTCGATACGTTGTCTCCCGTCGCCGTTTGTCATGTCTGCTGACTCGCCCGTGCACATCGTCTGGTTTGTCCGCGACCTGCGCCTGTGCGACCACGCACCGCTGACGGAGGCGCTGCATCAGGCACAGCAGTCGGGTGGGGCCGTGCTTCCGCTGTACATCGTGGATCCGGCGCGCACGCAGGCTGAAGACTACGCCGCGCGCTACTGGCACTTCGTGTGGCCCTGTCTGCAAGAGCTGCGGCACCGGCTGGAGCAGCGCGGCGCCCCGCTGGTGGTGCGCCAAGGACCGGCTGTCGATGTGTTGAAGGCGCTTCAGGAGCGCTTTCCGCAGATGACGCTGTGGCGCCACTACGAAACCGAAACCGCAGACGTCCGAGCGCGGGATGCCCGGGTGCAGGCGTGGTGCCGTGCGGCTGGCGTGCCGCTCCACGAGCGCTTCCACCGCGGCGCCTTCCCAGGCCTCAAGAGCCGCGATGACTGGTCCGGCCGCTGGGACCAGCGCATGACGCAATCGCTCATTCCGTCGCCAGGCCAGATCCCGGCTGTGGCTGACGTCGCGCCCGGCCGGCTACCGACGGTGGAGGAGCTGCCGTTGCGCGACGAGGGCTTTGACCCGGATGAAATGCAGGCGCCGGGCGAAGGGGCAGCCCATCGCTGCTTGCAAGACTTTTTACACCATCGCGCAGCGCAGTACCGGGCGTCCATCTCGAGTCCTGCGCGGGCCTTCACCAACTGCTCGCGCCTCAGTCCCCACCTCACGTGGGGCACCCTCAGCCTCAAGACCGTGCTGCACATGCTGCGTGAGCGGCAGCAGGCGCTGAAGGCCCAGCCGTCCGGTGGCGATTGGCAGCGGGCGCTGCAGGCCTTCGAGAGCCGCCTCCACTGGAACGGGCACTTCATTCAGAAGCTGGACGATGCCCCACGGATTCAGCACGAGAGCTACATCCCTGCCTTCGATGCCGCACGGGCTGGTGCTGCCCCCGACGCTCACCTGGAGGCGTGGCGGACCGGGCAGACCGGATACCCGATGGTCGACGCCAGCATCCGTGCGTTCCGCGCCACCGGGTATCTCAACTTCCGAATGCGCGCGATGATTACGTCGTTTGCCTCGTACGACCTGTGGCTCGACTGGCGGGACTTCGCGCCCATCATGGCGCGCTGGATGTTGGACTACGAGCCCGGCATCCACTACCCGCAGGTGCAGATGCAGTCAGGCACTACAGGCATCAACACCATGCGTATCTACAACCCCACGAAGCAGGTGACGGACCACGACCCGGACGGCACGTTTATTCGTCGGTGGGTGCCCGAGCTTCGCCCACTGCCCACCGGCTACCTGGCCGAGCCCTGGAAGACCCCGCCGTTGGTGCAAGAGGAGGTCGGTTGCCATATCGGGCAGGTTTACCCGTTACCGATTGTGGAGCACCTGCCGGCGGTACGGAAGGCTCGGGAGCGGCTTACCGCCATCCGCAAGGAACCGCGGGTGCAGGCCGCCGCTGCGCGCGTGCTCAAGCAGCACGGCAGCCGGCGGTAAGGGGCCTCACAGGTTCTTCGTTCGCCATTGCTGGAACCGTTTAGCGCTGTGGTCATTCAGAGATAATCCAACATGGGCAAGTCCCGTACGGCCAGCTCCCTTTGAACTCCGTCAGGGCCGGAAGGCAGCAGCGGTAGGAGGTTGTAGCGGCGCGATACGGGTAGCTTGCCCATCTTTTTTTGCCCGATCCGCACGGTTGGGCCTGCTGGTGCAGCCATGCCGAAGCGAACTCTACGTTCCCCTTGGCGTACGCGCTGGCGGAATTTCCATGCGGTGTGCTTCCCGTGCGCGTTGAAGCCCCGCCCGTTTTGACGAAAAGCCGTACGCTTCATGTTCATGCTTCACTTGTTGCTGGCCGCGCCCCAATCAGCAGACGGAGGCGGTGGCCTCCTGATGACCCTCCTCCCGCTGATTCTCATCTTTGCGGTCTTCTGGTTCTTCATCATCCGCCCGCAAAAGCAGCGCGAACAGGAGCGTGAAGATATGATCTCGGCGCTCAACAAGGGCGACAAAGTAGTGACGGCCGGCGGTATCCATGGCGAAGTCACCCAGATCGACGACGACAGCTTGCTGCTGAAGGTAGACAACAACACCAAGCTACGCGTGCAGAAATCTGCCATTAGTAGCGGTCCGCAGATGGAAAAGAAGGCCAAGGAAAAAGCGGAGTAGGGGCCGCTGAAGCAGGATGTCTCATTCCTGTGCAGTAGTGGGTGACGCGCGAACTTGCTGCCAAATGCACGGGTACGACCCGGCGTAAGGAGGAAGGGCTTCCAGCCCCCTCAACCGTTGTCTCCGTTTGTTCATCCGTCCGTTATGTCACGCGCTACCGACGCCACGCCAGCGTTCCGTTTCGATCCTGTGGAAGACGCCCTCGCCGATCTGCGTGCGGGCAAGCTCATCATCGTTGTGGACGACGAGGACCGCGAAAACGAAGGCGACTTCGTAGGAGCGGCGTCCGACATTACGCCGGAACTGGTCAATTTCATGGCTACGCACGGCCGCGGGCTCATCTGTGTCCCGCTGACCGCCGAGCGTGCGGATGCGCTGAAGCTGGATATGATGGTGGATAGCAACTCTGCCCTGTACGACACCCCATTCACGGTGTCGGTTGACTACCGGCACGGTACGAGCACGGGCATTTCGGCGTCTGACCGCTCGAAGACGATCCAAGCCCTGGCCGACCCACAAACCAAGCCGTCTGACCTGGGCAAACCCGGGCACGTCTTTCCGCTGCGTGCTCAGTATGGCGGCGTATTGCGGCGGGCCGGCCACACCGAGGCCTCCGTCGACCTCGCCCGGATGGCCGGCAAGCCCCCGGTGGGCGTGCTGGTCGAAATCATGAACGAAGATGGCACCATGGCGCGGGTGCCGGAGCTGATGGCGATTGCCGAACGCTTCGACATGGCCATCATCACGATCAAAGATCTCATCGCTTACCGCATGCGGCACGAGCGGCTCATCAACCGCGCCGTAGAGGTCTCGTTGCCGACGCGCTTTGGCACGTTCGATCTCGTTGCCTTTGAGGAGCGCGTCACGGGCGATGTGCACCTGGCGCTGACGAAAGGCACCTGGACGGAAGACGAGCCCGTGTTGGTGCGCGTGCACTCGCAGTGCGTGACGGGCGACATTTTCGGCTCCAAGCGCTGCGATTGTGGGGAGCAGTTGGCCCGGGCTATGGTGCAGGTCGAAGAGGAAGGCCAGGGCGCCGTGCTGTACATGAAGCAGGAGGGCCGTGGCATCGGGCTCCTCAACAAACTACGCGCCTACAAGCTGCAGGAAGAGGAGGGCATGGACACCGTGGAGGCTAACGAAGCGCTGGGCTTTGACATGGACCATCGGGACTACGGCATCGGCTGCCAGATGCTGCGCGACCTTGGGATCCGGAAGCTGCGGCTGATGACCAACAACCCAACCAAGCGCGTGGGCATCACGGGGTACGGGCTGGAGATTGTCGACCGCGTCCCCATCGAAGTAACGGCCAATGAGGTCAACGAGCGCTACCTGCGCACCAAGCGTGACCGCATGGGGCACGCCCTGCTCCAGGACCTCTCGCCACACGACCGCGAGGCGCTGAGCGAGATTTTGGAAGAAGAGCAGGGCTGACCGTACGTGGCTGTCTCCGGCCCACCGAGCAGTGAGGCGAGGATAGGATGAGGCAGCGGCGACGATCGGCACGGCCCCTGGAAGTCGCACGGGTACTTAAAAGTTGATCCCGACGCGGAAGAGGCTCTGCACGCTGTTGCGTTGGAAGCCGTCGGCCGCGCCCACCAGCACATCGAGGAAGTCGAACACCGAGTTGATGCCCTGATTCGACCAGCTGAGGGTGCTGTAGGTATACCCGATGGTTAGTCCGGCCTGGCCGCCAAAGATGCGGCGCACCTGAAACTCCAGGTTCACATCCAGCGAACGGGCCAGGCGCACCCCGTCGAGGCTGCGCCGCAGGTCGCCCACACCCCCCAGGCCGCGCACCACCGAAGCAAAGCCGACGAGGTTGTCCCCTACGATGGGGAGCCCCCCAGGAAAGGTGAACTGCCCGCCGATGCCGGCTGCAGCCTGCGCATTCGCCAGGTGCAGCGTCGCAAGATCCTCCGTTGGGGTATCGGGGCGGCCCGTAGTGGCGCGGTATCCAAGAAGGAGTCGGACGGGCACGTACACCTGCAGCGGGAGGCGCGCTACGTCATCAAACAGGTTCAGGTTTTCTCCAGCCTCAGCCGCTACGTACAGGGTGCGCAGGGCCGGCTGATTACGCTCGGGAACGCTGCGTTGAACGCCGTAGCCGATCAGCAACGAGGTATGCTGAGCCGAGAACATCACTGTGGAGAGCGCCGAGGTATTGCGGTAGAGCGGAGCGCCCTCGTCGTCCAGCAGGGTCTCGTCCCGGTCAACATAGCGAAAGTCGTCGTCCAGGTAGCCGATAGTGATGGAGGTAATCTCGGAAGACGGGCGGGTAGAGCGGTTACGCCTGTGCTTATGTTTGTGGCTGCGCGGTGCGTCGGAGGCGAAGAGTGGAGTCAACGGTCGATCCAGGTGGAGCCCGGCAGCCGCTGCCTCACCCTGTATATCTACAAAGGCGTAGCGCGCGGCAGGAGCGACCTGGGCATCGGTAGCGCTGGCCTCAGCAGGCGCAGCGGCCCAGAGGGCAAGCAGCAACAGGATAGGGAGCAAGAGAGCGGAGAACCACAGCGGGCCCGGGGCCCAGGGGAGTGAACGCATGGCACAACGGGGCGGAAGGTGCAGGGAACGGCGAAACGGTGGGAGCGCTTCGGGTACAGCAGGAGGCATGCATACACAACCAACCCACGAACGGCCTTACAGGCCACAGGCATTGGCAAAAATCCGGATGCGCCTCTGGAGAATAGACGCGGTAAGTCAAGCTGTTGTAACAGTATGCCCGCTGATTATTTTGTAGCCTCATTGCGCACATACCGTTCACTACCCCACCTACGCTTTATGTCGACCCTCACCACCCGCACCGTTGGCGGTCCCCACGGCGGACAGCCGCTCCAAACCTTTGGTGCATCGCGGGCTGATGCCGCAGCGGCTGTCATCCTGCTTCACGGGCGCGGCGCCTCCGCGCAGAGCATGCACCCGCTCGCAGAGGCGCTGGGGACGAACGACGTCGCCTACGTAGCCCCGCAGGCCGCCAACCATACGTGGTACCCGCAATCGTTTCTGGCGCCGCTTGAGGCCAATCAGCCCTGGCTTGATTCAGCTCTCGCCGTGGTCCATCATCTCATCGATGCCTTACAGGACGAGGGCATTGGGCCGGAGCGTATCGTCCTGCTGGGCTTTTCGCAAGGGGCCTGCCTGGCCACAGAGGCTGCGGCACGCAAACCGCAACGATACGGCGGGGTGGTGGGCTTTTCCGGAGGGCTCATTGGGGCCGCCGACAAGGAAGAAGGGACGCCGCCGCACGACAAGGTGTTGTCCTACGACGGTTCGCTCGACGGCACCCCCGTGCTGCTGGGCTGCAGCGATGTGGATGCGCACATTCCCGTGGAGCGTGTGCATCAAACGGCCGACGCCCTGGAGCAGCTTGGGGCCGCCGTGGATGAACGCATCTATCCCGGCATGGGGCATACGATCAACGACGACGAACTCAGCGCCGCGCGCGACCTGCTGCAGGGCGTGATCAGCCAGCAGGGATGAGGTTATCGGGAGGCGTCCGTCCCTGTCACCCGCGCGTAAAGCGCACGGACTTGCCGGCGGAGTTCCTCGGGCGACCCGCTGTTATCGAGCACGTAATCGGCGCGCTGGCGTAGCTCCTCCGGGGGCAGCTGATGCTGCATTCGCGCGCGTACCTCCTGCTCCGATACATCATCGCGTGCCCTCACGCGCCGGATGCGGACGTTCACCGGGGCATCCACCACCGCTACGGCGTCGAGATGTTTATCGCCGCCCGCTTCAAAGATAAGGGCGGCCTCGTGAACGAGTAGCTCCACACCGTCGGCTGCAGCACGCTGCACTTCCTCCTTGAACGATGCAAACACCCTCGGATGCACCAGCGCATTCAGCTGCTGCAACTTCTCGTCATCCGAAAACACGATAGCTGCCAGATGGGCACGGTTAAGCGTGCCGTCTGCATCGTAGGTGTCCTCACCAAACGCCGCTACGATAGCCGCCCGGAGCGCGTCGTCCGCCTGCATCAGCCGTTTTGCCTCTGCGTCAGCGTAAAACACGCGAGCGCCCAGGTCTTCCAGGAAGCGGCAAGCCGTTGACTTACCGCTGCCGATGCCACCAGTTACGCCAAGGGTAGTCACGAGTGGAGAGGGGTGATGGGAACGCAAGCGAGCTACTCCGTGCGGGCAAAGCTCATCCCGGAGGCCAGGAGAGCTGGCGGCCGCCGAGCACGTGCAGATGCAGATGGTAGACCGACTGCTGCCCGTGGTCGCCACAGTTAAAGACGGTGCGGTAGCCCTCGGTGAGCTCTTCCTCAGCAGCGAGTTGCTTGGCTACCAGGAAGAGGTGCCCCACCAGTTCTCCATCCTCCGGCTCCAGGTCGTTGAGTGTGGGAATGGGTTTGCGCGGTACAATCAGGAGATGGGTAGGCGCCTGCGGGTTAATGTCCCGAAACGCAATGCATCGCTCATCCTCATGCACGATGTCTGCCGGCACGTCCCGGTCGATGATTTTCTGGAAGAGCGTACGTTCATCAGCCATGGCAAGAGGAGATGGAGAATGAGGAAGATCAGCACATACAGCATCGGGCTCGGGGCGGATAAGCGCAAGCCCCCAAGGCGCATCAGTAGTCCGTTACAGGCTTGTGAGGAAGTCGTTCTATCGCGCGAAAGCTGTGGCAACAAGTTTCTCTGGTGGAACGCGTGGATAGGCCTCTGGTAGGCGCTCATCCCTTTGCATTAACCCTTTGGTCTCGATCATGCCTACGGTCTACGTCACGCGCAAAGTGCATTTCAACGCCGCGCACCGGTTGCACAATCCTGAGAAATCGGATGCGTGGAATGCAGACACCTTTGGCGATTGCAACCATCCCAACTGGCACGGGCACAACTACGTATTGGAAGTAACGGTGGCCGGCGAGCCGGACCCTGAAACGGGCTATGTCATCGACCTTGGGCAGCTGAAGCAAGTGCTTCATACCCGTATTGTAGACAAGGTGGACCATCGCAACCTGAACGTCGATGTTGATTTTCTCGAAGGTACGATCCCATCCACCGAAAACTTCGTCGTAGCCATTTGGAACGAGCTTGAGGGTCACCTCCCAAGCGGGCGGCTGCATCAGGTCACCCTTTACGAGACGGAGCGCAATTTCGCCACCTATTACGGCGAATAGCCACTACCACACACAGGCGTACCATGTACATGAGCAACGGAGATTCGCACCCAAGCACAACGCACCCGGGCACGACCAAGACGCTGAGGCCGGATGCTGCCCGGCATTATGAGCGGAAGGACGTGTACGACGGCAAAACGACCGAAGATCTCGCAGGTCATGTGCACGAGATCTTGCAGCTCGTAGGAGAAAACCCGGAGCGGGAGGGACTGCTGGATACCCCGCAGCGCGTGGCCAAAGCCTATCAGTTCCTGACGCAGGGCTATGAGATGGACCCCGAGGCGATTCTCCGGGGGGCGCTGTTTGCCGAGGAGTACGACCAGATGATTCTGGTGAAAGACATTGAGGTATACTCGCTCTGCGAACATCACATGCTGCCATTCTTCGGCAAAGCGCACGTGGCGTATATCCCCAACGGCAAAATTGTGGGCCTCAGCAAGATCCCACGCACGGTGGACGTGTTTGCGCGCCGGTTGCAGGTGCAGGAGCGCCTCACCATTCAGGTGCGTGATGCCATCGACAAGGTCCTGGAGCCGCAGGGGGTAGCCGTCGTCATTGAGGCGCAGCACCTCTGCATGATGATGCGGGGGGCGGAAAAACAGAACTCGCTGACCAGCACCAGTGCGATGAGCGGGGAGTTCATGAACCACAGCACCCGTGCTGAATTTATGCGGTTGGTGTCAGCCACCAGTTAGGCGGACCCTCATGTTTTGCTGCATAGATTTCTCCTTTCCCCATGCCTACCATCGTCATCACCGGGGCCAGCCAGGGTATAGGTCGCGCTGTAGCCGAGGCCTTTGCGGCTACGCCCGACGCGCGCCTCGCATTGCTCGCCCGCACCGAAGACAAGTTGAACGCAGTGGCCAACGCGTGCCGCGCTGCCGGCGCAGAAGCGTTGGTCGTGCCCACCGACGTTACCGACGACGCAGCGGTAGCAGATGCCGCTGCCGCCGTGCACGACGCCTGGGGCGCTGTTGATGTGCTGGTCAACAACGCGGGGATGTTTACGCCCGCGCCGCTGGAGGAGCTGACCGCCGCCCAGTTCAGAAATCAGGTGGCCGTCAACCTCACCAGCGCGTTCGTCGTGACGAAGGCTTTTCTGGACGACATGCTGGCCGCTGGTCAGGGGCATATCTTCTACATGGCCTCGGTCGCATCCATCATGGCGTACCCGAATGGGGCCGCTTACGGAGCTGCGAAGCACGGCCTGCTGGGCCTCGCACGCACGGTCCGCGAGGAGACGAAAGGCCGCGGGTTGCGTGTTACCTCATTGCTGCCTGGGGCTACGTACACGCCCAGTTGGGAAGGGGTAGACCTGCCCGAAGAGCGCTTCATGAAACCGGAGGATATCGCTGATACGGTCTGCGCTATTTATGACTTAAGCGACCGTACCGTGGTAGAAGAAGTGGTACTGCGCCCGCAGGAGGGCGATGTGTAGCGGCGCGTCCTCGCAGGTTTAGGACGAGGGCCGTCCCCGCTGATGCCGCACCCAGTCGCCGCTCTGGATGGCGACGCCCTTACCCGGTGGACCCTCATAGGTGTAGACGTACGCCTCTACTTCTGTCCCCTGAGGTAGCGTCACGGTTTGGGTGGTGCGTTCAAACCCGGGCCCTTCGTAGGTATCCAGCTTCTTCAGAAGGGCGTCCTCGTTATCCTCTGGAAGCTCCAGCAGGTCACCTACAACCTCCTCGTCCCCATCAGCGGGCGGCAGCAGTCCAGGAAAAGTGCCAAGGTCTAAGAGCCGTCCCGGACAACGGGCCTGATCGATGTACTGGACGTGGCCCGCCAGGTGTTTGTCGAACGCCGGATGCCGCAGAACCGGGCGGAGCGTTCCATAAACAAAGAGGTATGCAGCCATGGGAGGGTCAGTCGGTTCGTAATAAAGCGAGGTTCGCAAAAAAACACAGGTGAAGGGCGAACGGACCGCCCGCGGATGCGGTTCATGAGGTGTATGTGTCCCATCGTCCATACTGTCACTTCAACCACGGCCCTATGCTGTCACGCGTTGCTCCCCCTCTACTTATCCTATGCCTGCTGAGCCTCCTCCTGCTCACCGCCTGTAGCGAAGACGAGGACCGCGACCCATTCCAGGAAGCGCGAGATGCGATGGAGGACCTCTCGTATCTGGCGCAGATGGATGGCCAGTACGAAGGGGAGCGCGGACGCTACTGGTTCTCTTCGCAGGGTCGAGCGTACATCCACACGTACAATGGCACGGTGGACACCGTCACGTTCAACGTGCTCTCCAGTCAGCCCTCCCATGCGACCTTGCTGCGCGGCGAAGATACGCTTCGCCTCCACTACACGCGCGACGGGTTACGCCTGGAGCACCCAGACGGCTCGGAGGAGCACTTGGAGCCGGCAACAGAGTAGACCGGGGGTGCCACAAGCTGGCTACAGGGCACGGGCTACAGGGCACGCACAGCCTCTGCCAGCCGCTCGGGGTCGACCTCGCTACCGACGAATTCGTGCCGGATGCGCTGGTCACGGTCGATAACGGTAACGCGGTCCGTGTGGTCGATGAAGTAATACGGGTTGCCGCGGTCGTCCTGTCGCGTGAAGGAGCGCTGCACCGCAATGCCAAGCCGCTCCATGAAGGTCTCCACCGTTACGTCCTCCCCCGTCAGTAGCGTCCACCGCTCCCCACTGAGTCCGAAGGAGCGGGCGTAGGCGTCCAGGACCTCCGGCGTATCGCGCTCGGGGTCGAAGGAGACGAGCACAAAGGCTACGTCATCTACGTCAGTGAGCTGGGTTTCCACCTGCTTCAGCCGCGCCGTGATCATCGGGCAGATGTCGGGGCAGTTCGTGTAGACGAAGCTCATCACCACCGGCCGGTCTTCAAACGCCGCGGGGAAATCGACCGCATGGCCGTACTGGTCGAGCAGCGTGAAGTCGTCATCGCGCAGGTCATCGCTACAGCCCGTGAGGCTGGCAGTCCCGGCGAGGAGCAGGAGGGCGAGGGCGGTGGAGAACACGCGTCGCATAGTGTCAGGCATCCGAACGAAGAGGATGGGACAGAAAAACCAGAACGAGAGAACCTACGGACGGAGCAAAACAGAGGCGGGAGGGAGACCTCATAGGGAAAGGCCGCCCTCCCGATGGACAACAGACCTACTCGATGAGCAGGTCCAGTCGTTCCGCCCGCTCGTCACCAGCTTCTGCGTCAGAAGAGGACGGCGGGGGTAAATCCTCTGATTGTGGACTTGGGCTTACACGCGGGGCGGGGCTATCCGGTCCGTACCGTGGCGAGGTACCGTAGTTAGATGTTGTTACATCGTACATCACCGGTGCGTAGGTGACGAAAATCAGCACAAGCGCGACGATTACCCACGGCCGGAAGTTATGCAGCCACCGGACAGGCGTGGGGCTTTCGTGGACCGATTCCGTCCAGCCAAACGACATCGACGGCTCCTCGGCCCGGCGGTACACCAGCGTCAGGAAGAACGCCACGAAGTAGACGACCATCGCCAGAAACATGATACTGGCGCCTACGACCACCACATCCGTGAAGAGCTGCCAGTCGGCGCGGTAGAGGGCACTATCGGGGTTGCTGTATGTGAGGCCTGTGTTCGTCCGCCGAGGCATACCCTGCAGCCCGCCGCGCATCAGGCCCCACGACATCATCAGCAAGCCCACCGAGTAGACGTACGGTACGGCCAATACCATCTTCTTCATGCGGATTTTCTTGCCCGTCAGCTTGGCCACCATGTAGAGGCTCATGCCCAGCATCCCCAAGATTACGGGACCAGCCACGGTCATGTGGAAGTGGCCTGGCAGCCACGCGGTATTGTGCACCACCGCGTTCATCTGATATGAGGCGTTGATGATCCCCGAGATACCGCCGAAGATAAACAGGATAAGGCCCGTGATAAAGTAGGCAAAGAGCCAGCGGCTGGTATCGAAGTAGGGCAGCTTGAACATCCACCCGAAGAGGCCTTTGCCGCCACGCTTGCGCCCGGCGTACTCCAGCGAGGCCGCCAGCGTGAACGCTGTAATCAGGCTTGGCAGCGCCACCATGAATGTAAAGAAGCCCTGGATGAGCTTCCACTCCGAGCTAATGCCCGGATCCATAAGCTGGTGGTGCGTCCCTACCGGGATCGAGAACACGATAAACATAAAGAAGACCAGCCGCCCGGCCGTGTCCGAGTACAGCTTCCCGCCCGCCAGGCGCGGCAGCATCGTGTAGTACATCACGTAGACCGGCAGTAGCCAGAAGTAGACCAGCGGGTGGCCAAACATCCAAAAGAGCGTACGGGCGAGCATCGCGTTGATGCCGTCGACCCAGCCGAGCACCCAGGGCATAATGAGCACAATGATTTCCACGGCTACTGCAATGGATGCAATGAACCACACAATAAACGTGACGAAGATACCGACGGCCGCCAGTGGGGTCTTCGTCCCGGGGTTCTCACGGCGCCACTCCAGGTACGGCGGAATCCAGGTAAAGAAGGCAATCCACGAGCCGACCACGACCAGAACCAGCCCGAGGTAAAAGAAAAAGTCCGCCTGCAGTGGGGGGTAGAAGGTATACAGCACGTCAGCCCGGCCGGCAAAGATCGTGAGCGCCGTCATCACGGTGCCCACAATCATTAGGATGCCCGAGGTCCATGCCCAGCGTTCGTTGAGCGCCTTATTTAGCGTCTTCGTGATGACGGCATGCCCAAACGCCACAGCAAAGAAGGTGGTAAACACCAGTGCGTTGATGACGCCGTGGAGCGTCAGCCCGCGGTAGTATTCGCCTCCCACAAACGGGTCGCTCGTGACGATGCCTGCGCGGAAGAGGGCCTGCATCAGGCCTCCATAGACCCCCATGACGAGCAGTGCCATGGGGAGGATCAGCAGCAGCAGGAGCAGCCGCCGCATGCTTTTGCTTAACTCAAGCGTATCAAAATTCATAGCGACTGGTTAGCTTTCGGTGACAACGATTTCGCCGCGCATGTTGTGATGTCCCACGCCACAGTATTCGTGACAGATGAGCGGGTAGGTGCCCGGCTCATCAAACGTCAACTGCATATAGTTAATAGAGCCCGGGACGGCCATCATGTTGATGTTTGTGCCCTCAATCTTGAAGCCGTGCAAGATGTCGGCGGCCCGCAGGTAGATGTCGAGCTGGCTCCCGGCCGGAATCTCGATGCGGCGCGGCTGAAAGGACCACATCTGAGCGATCATCTGGACCTCGTAGCGGTCCTCAGCGTGTTCGATGAGCTGGCCCCGCTGGAAGGGATCCGGATCGGTAATGCACGTCGGCACATCAATGCCTCGCGCTGTGGAGGCGTAGATGATAGCGACGAAGAAGACGAGCAGTAGCACGGCACTCAGGCCCAGTGCCAGGGCTTCACTTTTGTCCATAGGTTACTGCCTCGCAAGGATTTCGAAGTACATGGAGAACCACAGAATGGCGAAGAAGACGATAAGTAAAATGAAGAAGGCGAGCGCACCCTTCGGGAAGAAGGAGGCGTCGTCAATCTCCTCAACCGTCTCGTCTGTTGGTGTTTGCGTTTCCATAGCAAGAGGGCGTGCGTGCACGAAGAGAAGGGAAAACGGTGCAAAGGTAATTACATCAGGCGGGGACTGCGATGATGTGTATCAACCAAGGTATAAAGCCGTGTGAAATGAAACAACCCTGAAACAAGAAACCCGGCCTTCTGCCGTTAGGCCTGTGCTGGGCAATCAAGCATGCGGCGCAGGCGCTTCCGGTCGCGTAGCCAGATACGGCGGCCACTGGTGCGGATGAGGTTGCGGGTCTTCAGGTTGGTCAGCGTCCGCACGGTCGTTTCGGTAGCTGCGCCGACGTGGGTGGCCAGGTCCTGCCGACTGAGAGAGAGCGCGAGCGCGCCGTCGGCATCTGTCCCGTGGCGGGCCTCCAGTGTCAGCAGCGTATCGGCGACGCGCTGCGCAACGGTATGGTGGGAAAGGCTTAGCAGTTGATGCTCATGCCCGCGAACTTCGCTGCTGAGCGCCCGGAGCAGGCGGAGCGACAGGTCAGGGGCCTGGCGCAGTACAGCTACGAAGTCGTCGCGCGGGATAAACCGGGTGCGCACGTCGGTGAGCGCCACGGCAGCAGCCCCGTGCGGGGCTCCGAGGAGCACGGCATGGTGGCCCAGCAGTTGGCCGGCCTGGACCAGCCGTACGATGTGCACCCCGCCCTCGTCGGTCGTCTTAAACACCTTGGCCGTCCCGCTGCAGAGATCGTACACACCGGCTGCTCCTTGGCCCTGATGGAAGATGAAGTCGCCCTGTCCGAAGTCAACGGCGGAGCTTTGCTGCTTGATACGCTTGATCGCTGCGGGGGCGCGCTCGTCCTCTTTAAGGAGGGGTAGCGGTACGCCGTTGGCGAAGGAGGAAGAGGTAGGCATGATGGACTCCGCTGGGTGGTCTATGATGTAGACAGCCGCGGGGGGCACGGTAGTGTTCGTAAGAAACAACTGCCGCCGCCGCCGTCCTACCCGTAGCCTCCTGTTCCCGTGGTGGGGGCTTCCACTACACCACCTGTTCTTTTGCTAACCTCCTGCATTACAGGTACTCCTTAAAAAGAGCAACGCCCACCGGCCTGAGGCGATGGGCGTTGTTGAAGCTTGTGCTCGTTGGGCCTTGGCGGCGTTGCCAGAGGAGCGACATTACTGATGAATGGTGAGGCGTTGGCCGGGCCGAATGCGGGTCCCGGAGAGGCTATTCCATTGCTGCAGGTTACGCACGCTTACGCCATGGCGGTTGGCAATGCCGCCCAGCGTATCGCCGCTGCGCACGCGGTACACGATGTAATCCGGCGCACTGCCATCGCGGTGGATGGTCAGCGTCTGCCCAGGCTGGATGCGGGTGCCAGAGAGACTGTTCCACCGCTGTAGTTCGCTGACAGCGACGCCGTGCCGGTTGGCGATTTGCCCCAGGGTATCACCGCGACGCACGGTATATCGGAGCGGTTCGGCGGGGGGATTGTCGGTGTGGATCTCCAGTTGCTGCCCCGCGCGGATGCGGTTGCCGGACAGGTTATTCCAGGACCGCAGGTTGGCCACGGAGACGCCGTGGCGCTGTGCAATGCCCCCGAGGGTATCGCCGCGACGCACATGATACACGACGCGCGTTTCTGAAGTCGCGGGCTCTTCGGTAGCCGCACGTGCTGCTTCCACCGATGCCTCGGGCTGTGCCTCAGCTTCTGCAGGGTCCGCTGCTTCCTCGGGGTTCTCCGTGCGCGACGCGGGCGCTTCGCTGGTGGCGGTCGTTGCGGTGCGCTCATCGGCTGCGCGCACCACGGGCGGTTGCTGCTGCTCCGTGCGTTGCCGCGCCTGCTCGCGAGCGCCCGTGTAGGGGGCAATGGGGCGCACAAGCCGCGAGCCATACTGCACGGACACCGGCGATGCGTCCGCGAGGCCGGGGCCGTCGTAGTTTTGCACCGGCACTACGAGGCGCTGCCCCGGGTGGATGGTCGTGGCGTTCAGGTTGTTCACCCGCATCAGCTGCCGCACCGACACGCCATAGCTACTCGCGATGCGTCCCAGCACATCCCCGCGCCGCACCACATGCTCGCTGATGGGCTTCTTCTTTTCATCGGGCAAGGCGTCGTAGGCTGCAGCAAATTCAGGGTAGGTGCCCTGCGGAAGGCGGACCATATAGCCATCTTCCGTGGGGGGCAGCGTAGCCCGGCGCAGCTCCGGGTTGAGCGCACGCACCACCGAGGCCTGGGTGCCGGCCATCTCAGCAATCTCGGATAGCGACAGCATGCCCTGTACCGGCACGTGGTCGTAGGCGTAGCGCGTACCGGGCGTGTGGGGAGGGACATCAAAAGCTTCCGGGTTGGATACCACCAGCGAGGTGGCGATAAACATCGGCACGTAGTTGCGCGTCTCGCGCGGCAGGTAATCGTAAATGTCCCAGTAGGTGGGCTGCGTCGCGCTGCCCGCATACCCGGCCCGGCGAATGGCACCCTGCACACGTCCGGTGCCGGCGTTGTAAGCGGCGAGCACCAGGTGCCAGTCGCCAAACGTGTGATAGAGATCGCGGAGGTGACGGGCGGCCGCGTAGGTAGACTTCTCGGGGTCCATCCGCTCATCCACCCACGGGTTTACATTGAGGTCGTACATGCGCCCGGTGGGAGCCATGAACTGCCACATGCCCACGGCCCCGGCCCAACTGCGGGCGCGCGGGTTGAGGGCACTTTCCACGAGCGCCAGATACTTGAGCTCATCCGGCACGCCTTCCTCAGCCAGAATCTGCTCAATCATGGGGAAGTACGTGTCAGCCCGTTCGAGCCAGGTTTTCACCAGCGTCTCCCGGCGGTCCACCAGAAACTGAATAGACCGCTGCGTCAGGCGGTTCTGCGTCATGGGAACCGATGCCTCGCGAAGCAGCCCCTCGGGAAATGTCACGTCGTTCAGGAGGGGATCTTCGAGGACATCAAGGGTGGCAAACATGTCCTCGCGCAGGGAAAAGATGCCGCCACGTGGAAGGGTCAGGTCAGGATCGGGCGTGCCGTAGAAGGCCTCATGCTCGTGCACGAGGGTGCGGTAGAGCTCACGAAAGCGGCTATGAGCTATTGCTTCGGGCCGGTTGGAGAGGTGCCGGAGCTCGTCCATCGCATGCTGCAGCAGCGTATCTGTAGCGGCGTCGTCCTGGCGTAGCTGTGCAATGAGGATGTCCGACTGCTGCCGGTACAACGCGGCGATGCGCCGCACCAACTGCTGCTCGCTCAGGGAATCGCTGCGGGAGCGATCGAGCATGGCCAGCCGCTCCTCGTCGAGGGTGGTCAGCGGGATAGGTGCCGGCGGCAGGTGCTGCGCCCGGTCGATGGTCGGCGTGGAAAGCGATTGAGCGGCTGCTGGCGGGGCAGCCCACAGCAAGCCAACCACCAGGCAGGCGGCAGCGGCGAGGGGGAGGAAGCGCGGCACAGGAGGGCGGGGCTGATGAAGAGACGGGTACATAATGTGTTACTTTACATACTCCTTAACGATAGGTACTGCAGGCGTATTGTGCAACCACGCACAAACCGGACCAAGGGCCCGCCAGACAGCAATACGGGCCTGGTCAGGTCCCACGTAGCAGGCCCCATACTGCGGTCGTTACGATATGCCCGCTGGCCGGTACGGAATACGTTCGGGACGGTCTATAGCGGAATGTTGCCGTGCTTCTTCCGTGGGTTGTTCACCACTTTGTTTTTGAGCATCTCCAGCCCACGAATCAGCTTCTCTCGCGTCTGTTCAGGAGCAATCACGTCGTCCACATATCCGCGCTCGGCCGCGATATACGGATTCGCAAACTTCTCGCGGTAGTAGTCGATGAATTCATCCTTTTTGGCTTCGGGGTCGTCGGCTTCGGCCAGTTGCTTGCGGTAGATAATCTCCACCGCGCCCTTCGGCCCCATCACGGCAATTTCTGCCATCGGCCAGGCGAAGTTCAGGTCGCCGCCGATGTGCTTCGAGTTCATCACGTCGTACGCCCCCCCATAGGCCTTTCGGGTGATGACGGTCATCTTGGGCACGGTGGCCTCGGCAAAGGCATACAGCAGCTTGGCCCCATGCTTGATGATGCCGCGCCACTCCTGCTCGGTGCCGGGAAGGAAGCCCGGGACGTCTTCAAACACCACCAGGGGGATGTTGAAGGCATCGCAGAAGCGAACGAATCGGGCGCCCTTGAGTGAGGAATCGATGTCGAGCACGCCAGCCAGCACGGCCGGCTGGTTGGCGACGATGCCCACAGAGCGCCCGCCGATGTGCGCAAACCCCACGAGGATGTTCGCGGCGTAGTCTGCGTGGATTTCGTAAAAAGAGTCTGGATCGACTACGCGGTTCACCACCTCGCGCATGTCGTACGGTTTGTTCGGGTTTTCCGGGACGATGGTGTTGAGGGTATCGTCGGGATCGGGGTCGGCATCCGGGGCGGCCACCCGCGGGGGCGGGTCCTCGCAGTTTTGCGGGATGTATTGGAGCAGCTCGCGAATGCGGAGCAGGCAGTCCACGTCGTTCTGGGCCGTGACGTGCGAGACGCCGCTCTTGGAGGCATGCGTGAGCGCCCCGCCGAGGTCTTCGCTGGTGACTTCCTCCTGCGTGACGGTCTTCACTACGTGCGGCCCCGTCACGAACATGTAGCTGGAGCCCTGCACCATATACACAAAGTCGGTGATGGCTGGGCTGTAGACTGCGCCGCCGGCACAGGGGCCCATCACGGCCGAGATTTGCGGAATGACGCCGGAGGCCATGGTGTTGAGGTGAAAGATGTCGGCATAGCCGCCCAATGATACCACGCCTTCCTGGATGCGCGCGCCGCCGGAGTCGTTCAGGCCGATGAGCGGGGCGCCGTTCTCCATCGCCAGCTCCATGATCTTGACGATCTTCTCGGCGTGGGCCTGCCCCAGGGAGCCGCCAAACACGGTGAAATCCTGGCTGAAGACGTACACGAGCCGGCCGTCGATGGTGCCGTAGCCCGTCACCACGCCATCGCCATAGGGCCGGCGCTCATCCAGGCCAAAGTCAGTGGCCTGATGCCGAACAAACATACCAATCTCCTCGAAGGAGTCGTCGTCCAGGAGGATGTCGAGGCGCTCGCGGGCCGTCAGTTTGTCTTTTTCGTGCTGCCGGTCGATGCGCTGTTGGCCGCCGCCGAGGCGGGCCTCTTCACGTAGCGCTTCCAGCGCGGTGAGGGGATCATGGGTATCAGACATAGGCATGGCGAAGGTTGACGGTATAAGACGGGCCGTTAAGATGGTCAAATTTCCGCGGTAAGTCCAGCCCTTGACAACAGGCCATCCACGCCCTATGCTTATACAGTGAAGTACCTGTGTGTATTCGTGACAAAAAAGAGGATCTGCACGCGGTAGAACTATTCCAGCCAAACCTGATCTTTAATTCGCTGGAAGCGCTTGCAGGTGGCAAGGGGCCCTTCCCCTACAGGTACACAGCCTACGACCTACAGGTACACAGCCTACGATTTGTTCAGGCAACACACGGTGGACCCGTGCTCCCTCAGGTGCGCGGTTGGCACCCTTTATTTTAACCGAAACAGGGAGATACGCAATGGCCAACACCTACGAGGAAGTCTATCGGCAGTCCATCGAAGACCCTGAAGGGTTCTGGGGAGAGATAGCAGAGGACATTCACTGGTACAAGAAGTGGGATACGGTACTCGACGACTCGAATCCACCGTTCTACCGCTGGTTCGTCGGTGGCGAGCTCAATACCTGCTATAACGCGCTGGACATCCATGTGGAGCAGGGGCGGGGCGATATGCTCGCCCTGATTTACGATAGCCCCGTAACCGATACCATCACGAAGTACACGTACGCAGAGCTGCGGGATGAAGTCGCTACCTTTGCCGGTGTGCTGTCTGAGCAGGGTGTGGAGAAGGGCGACCGGGTCATCATTTACATGCCGATGATTCCCGAAGCGGCTATTGCCATGCTGGCCTGCGCCCGCATCGGGGCCATTCACTCGGTGGTGTTCGGCGGATTTGCCGCCAAAGAGCTGGCCACGCGCATCAACGATGCCAAGCCGAAAGTCATCGTGTCCGCGTCTTGCGGCATCGAGCGCTCCCGGATCATCAAGTACAAACCGCTGCTGGACGAGGCCATTGAGCTGTCCGACACCAAGCCGGAGAAGTGTATCATTTTTCAGCGCCCGCAGGAGACGGCGTCCCTCGTGGAAGGACGAGATTCGGATTGGACGACGCTGATGGCCTCCGCCGAGCCGGTGGACTGCGTTCCGGTGGCGGCGACGGACCCGCTCTATATCCTGTACACCTCGGGGACCACCGGTGAGCCAAAGGGCGTGGTTCGGGATAACGGCGGGCATGCAGTGGCGCTGAAATGGTCGATGAAGGCCATCTACAACATCGACGAAGGCGACGTCTGGTGGACGGCCTCGGATGTGGGCTGGGTCGTGGGCCACTCCTACATCGTCTACGGGCCGCTACTGAAGGGCTGTACCACCATCATGTTTGAGGGCAAGCCCGTGGGCACGCCCGACGCCGGTGTATTCTGGCGGATTATTGCGGAGCATAAGGTCAAATGCATGTTTACCGCTCCCACGGCCTACCGGGCCATCAAGCGGGAAGACCCCCGGGCTGAGCTGATCAAGGACTACGACCTGTCCCATTTCGAGATTCTTTTCCTGGCGGGTGAACGGTCGGACCCCGATACGATTCAGTGGTCAGAAAGAAATCTCGATGTGCCCGTCATCGACAACTACTGGCAGACCGAGACCGGCTGGGCCACGGCGGCCAACTGCATGGGGCTGCATCACTTTCCCGTTAAGTATGGTTCTGTCACAAAAGCGGCGCCGGGCTCAGACGTCCGGGTGCTGGATCCTAACGGCCATGCATTGGAGCCGGGGAAGATCGGCGCGCTGGTAGTCAAACTACCGCTCCCACCCGGGACGCTGCTCACCTTGTACAACGCGGACTGGCGCTTCAGGGAAGCCTACATGGAGGAGTTTCCGGGCTTCTATAAAACGGGAGATGCGGGCTATATCGATGAGGACGGCTACATTTACATCATGGCCCGGACCGACGATATCATCAACGTTGCCGGTCACCGGTTGTCCACAGGCGCCATAGAGGAAGTCTTAGCCGACCACCCGGACGTGGCCGAGTGCGCTGTGGTTGGGGTTGCAGACAAGCTCAAGGGCGAGGTGCCGGTGGGCTTTCTGGTGCTCAATGCGGGCATCGACCGCGATCCGCAGGAGATCATTGCCGAGGTAATCCAGATGGTTCGCGACCGGATTGGCCCGGTGGTCTCCTTCAAGAAGGCCACCGTCGTGGAGCGGCTGCCCAAAACCCGCTCGGGCAAGACGCTACGGGGCACCATCCGCAAGATCGCCAACAACCAGGAGTACAGCGTCCCGGCGACCATTGGCAACCCGGCTATCCTGGGGGAGATGGCCGAGGCGCTTGAGAAGATTGGATTGGCCAAGGCCCGCACTGACTAAGGGTGCAGAACGAACTTACGTATTTTGCCGGAAGCGCGCTTCGATCAGGTCGGTAAAGAGCACCGCCGGGTCGCTGTAGATGTTGACGCTGTGGGCGCGAAAGACATCGCTGGCGATGATCTGCGACGCCTCCGCCCAGGAGTCGGCGGCATCCAGGCGCTGGAGCACGGCATGGTACCCTTGAGGGGAGCCCTGAAAGAGCGTCTCCACGAAGAAGTCGCGGTGCTTGGCGGCTTTCTCGCCGAGGAGGCGGCGCTCCAGTGGGTCGATAGGCTCCGTGCGCACAATCTCGGCATCCCGCTGCGCCGTTGCGGCACGGGAAGTGTCACCGCCCGTTGGGGCAAACTGCTGCCAGCGGGGCCGGTCGCTCGTGTTATCTGCGGGTGGGCCCTCAGCGGGTGCATCGGCGGTGGCCCGCTGAAACCGCTGCCAGAGCGGTTTCGGTTCATCACGCGCCGGTGCGGAAGGGGCGGGTTCCGGATCCGCGCGTTCCGCGGGCTTTTCCTCCACGGATTTTTCCTCCGCGGGACTTGAAGGCTTCGCGTCCGCGGGGGCCTCTGGGGTTGGTGCTTTCTGCTTGGGCACGTCAGCTGCAGCGGGGTCGCTGGGCGCGGGCTTCGGGCGGGGGGGCGCTTCAGCGGCTGGCGGGGATGAGGCTTCTGCGGATGAGGCTTCTGGGGCAGGGGCGGGCTTGCCAAGGGGGGCGTCTGCGTCATCTGTCGTAGGCGCCGTACGTGCATTCCGGGAGTTCTGCGGCACAGGCGGCTGCTCGTTCTGCGGATTGGGTCCTGGCGCCATGTCAGCCGAATCATCAACGTCGGCTTCCGGCGCAAAGACGGGGTCGTCTGCCGGAGCCGGAGGCGGTAGCGTGCGGGGTTGCTTCAGCACTTCACGTAGCGCCTTCTGCGTGAAGTGCTCGTTTTCTGTGCCGCGGAGGCGCTCGGCGAGGTGCTCCATCGTTTTATCTTCAAACGCCGCACAGAGCAGCTCGGTGGGCACTGGCGGATGGTCTTGGTCCACCAGGGCGTACAGCGCGAAGAGCGGCGCGAAGTGATCGGCCCAGTCACCGGGGGCATAGGTTTCAGTCTGTGCACGGTCAGCCGGGCGCAGGACAGCCGCCAGCCGCTCGCGGTCGACGCCCTGCTGTAGGTCGCCCTCCACGTCGTCGCGCAGCGCATCGCGCAGGTACGGGTACGGCGCAAAGTAGCCCATGCGCTGTAGCACGGTACCGGCTGAAAGGGTGGTGCGCTTCCCCTGAAACACGAAGTTGAGAAGTGTAGGTACCGGGCGCACGAGGTAGGATAGCAGCTGCCGGATCACCTGCTGCGTAGTGGGGCTCCACTTGTCGCCTGGGATTTGCCCGTGAGCGGCCAGCGCGCGGACGAACGCTTTGCGCGCCGGCTGCACATCTGGGTGCTGCGCGTCAAACCAGCTCGAGGCCAGTTGCCGCGTTTCCATCTCGGCCCGGTGGGCCAGCGTCTGCTCCAGAAAATGGCAGATGGCGGCAGGCATTCCTTCGGCTGCGAGGACCTCTGGGCTGTGCGCCTGTTCAGCAGGAAATGCCGCCAGAAGGTGCGTGTGAAGGGAAGCGGTGGCCGCACGCAGCATAGGAACCCGGGAGGAGCGTCAGCAGGAAGTGAAGGCGGATAAAACCGCACAAAAGCCGTCGGTCCGCGAATGAATTGTAGCAAACGGATGTTCCTGCGAGCGCCTCGCAGGTGATCCGAAGAGGGAGGACGAACAAGTGCGGCACCGTCCGTGCTTAGCCGCCCGGTGTCGCGCCTCCTGCCATCAGGTAGAGGCCCAGCACGATCAGTACCAGCGCCAGCCCTACCTTCAACCGTTCAGGGGCGATGCGTTGCGCCACGTACCATCCCGCTATCGTCCCGACGAGCAGCGGCACCCCCACCAGCACCGCCAGGCCCCAGTCGATGGCACCGTGCAGCGCGTAGCCGAACGTGGCCATGCCCGAGATAAAGATGGATTGCACCTGCGCCAGCGCTACGGCCATCAGCATGGGCACGCCCAGCACCACAAGGAGGGGTACAGCCAGCACCGGTCCGCCTACGCCGAGCAGTCCGCCCGGGAGGCCCACGCATACGCCTACGAGGGCCAGCAGGCCCCAACCGCGCCAGGTGGCCAGCTGCAGCCGAGACTCCGGCGCCAGCACCTCATGCTGCCGGTACAAGATGAGGCCCCCCGTTGCGAGCACAAACAGGCCCAGCAGGACGGCAAACGTCCCGGCATCCAGCAGCGTGTTAATCTGCGCACCGCTGAACGCCCCGACTATAGATGACAGGCTGAGCACCAGGGCTGCCTGCCCGGCCACCTTCCCCGTCAGCTGCCCCGAGCGCAGATAGCCCAGGCTTCCCACCATACCCGTCGCGATAAACGTGGCGCTGGCCGTTCCCGCCACGGTGGAGGGGTCCAGCGGGAGGAGGGCAAACAGCGCGATCGTGACGAAAATGCCACCGGGCCCAATGGTGGTGATGCAGGCTCCGCCGATCAGCGCAATGGCGACCAGCAGCAGGGCAAGGCCGAGTCCAATGTCAAGTCCCATGGTGGTCTCCGCCGCATGAGGGGAGGCAGGCGCATGCTACGAGAGCATACCGCCGAAGATGGCCTCCAACACACCACGGCCGGAGTTGATGGCAATGTAGCCCGAGAAGAGCACGAGGATGATGTTGGCCAGGTTAAGCTTCCAGGTGTTCGTCCGCTCCCCCATCACCCGCTGGTCATTCACCGCCCAGAAGAGCAAGGCCGCGGTCACAGGCAGCCCAAAGACGCCGTTATAGGCCGGGAAGAGGGTCACCATTTCTACTACGCTCAGTCCCGTAACGTAGGCAACGAGCGGGGAAAACATGCCGATCAGAATGCCACCTGCGAAGATGAGCTTAAACGCATTGCTACTGCCATCCTGGTGGTCGATGTCGAGCGCCTCCAAGATCATAAACGGCACCGTCCACATGATGGGAATGATGCTGTTGAACGCCGCCGCGATTACGCCCAGCAAGAAAACAATCATCGCCCACTGCCCCAGTACAATCTCCAGCGCCTCACCGGGGGCGACAAACGACGACAGCTCCGTGTAGCCGGCCGGGCGCAATACCGCCGCCGCCACGATGATGATGGCCAGCGTAATCAACCCACCTACTGTGTAGCCCATCGCCAGGTCGATGCGCATCATGCGGACGTGCTTCTGCTCGTTCCACCCTTTACGACGTACGAGGATGGACTCCAGGAAGAAGTTGGGCCACAGCGCGGTGGTCCCCAGGATGGCCGCGCCCAGCACCATTGCCCCCACATCAGGGATTGCGGGGATAAACCCGGCGGCAATGTCAGGCACGGAAGGGCCGCTTGCGCCGGCCACAACGAGGTAGAGGATGAGCAGCAAAAACATCATGGCCGTCATCACCTTCTCCACGTGGTCATAATTCAGGATGCCCACGATGATGGCGCACAGGCCCGTAACCACCGCCAGCGGTTGCCAGAGAAGGGCGCCGTCCGTCAACACCTCAACGCTTTTGCCGACGGCAGCTGTCAGCGCGAGTGTCCAGGCGATACAGCCAATCGATAGGAAGAGCGCAATGATGAGGGCACCGTTCTTCCCCAATTTACGTCGGATGAACGACATCAAGGTGTCCCCGAAGATGCCGAGGCGCGCGCTCATGTCCTGCGCCATAAAGCCAAGCAGCACCGCGCCAATAACCGCCCAGATCAACACATACCCATACTCGACCCCAGCTTGTGTAGCGATAAAGATGGATCCCGAGCCAAAGTAGCTCGCGACCATAACGAATGACAGACCATACTTGTCGAAGAAGTTTGCTATAATTTCTTTCATTATATATGTAGAAATACTAAGGCAGGGATCGCGATGACTGAGGTGGGGTGGCGCGATTTACCCTTACAGCGGATCTTTCAGCATGTGGAGTTTAGGAGTGGGTAGGCAGAAATAACCATGCCATACTACGGGCTCACTTACTGAAAAGTAAACACTCCTGTGTAAATTAAGAGTAAAATCAGGATAGAGAAAAGGGGGATGTCTTCTGTCCTGCTTTCCTGATTGAATTTCCGCGTAAATAGTACAGGGCGTTTCTCCAGTCGACAGTAAGCGGCAGGAGAATGTAAAGGTGCCTCCTTGTTTGCTACGTCGCAGCCTCACCTGGTGGAAGGTGGTCAGTATCGCCAGAAGATGTGGGAAAGGTGCGTGCCACCAGTAGCGCCACTTCGTCCGCCTTTTTGCGATTGTATTCGAAGGTCAGGCCCTGGTAGCGGAAGAGGTCGACGATCGTCCCGATGAAGCAGAGGCCGGCTGTGAAGAGGTAGAGCAGGCCCATCAGGATCTGCTCCAGCCCAAACCGATGGATGCCAGCAAATCCAGCAAACCCGATGAGGGCGAGGCCGAGGGTGAGGGTGGGGTTGCGCCGGCGCTGCCGGTAAATGTGGGCAAACTGCTCCGCCTGTTCATCACTCATCTCCTTCATGAGGCGGGCCACGTAGAGCTGTTCGTCGCCTTCCAGTTCGGGGAGCAACTTCAGGACGCGGGACATGAGCAAGCAGATCAGGACGAGGATGGCGTGGAGGCGCGCGCGGCTTCGTGTGCCAGCTGGCCGATGCGGGCCCCGAGGATCAGTACAGTCGGTCCGGCGAGCGGGTGCAGCGCCCAGGATGCGGCCCAGGCGCCCTGCAACAGATGAGCTACGGCCCGGCCCAGCCCGCAGCCCGGGCAGAAGGTAAGGCCCATCAGGTCAAGCGGGCAGAGGCGGAGTAGCGGCGGGGTGGTAGGGTCGGTAGCGGCAAGCACGACGAGGGCGACCGCCCAGAGATAGGCCTCGGGCGACAGGGTACGCAGCACGTGGGGTAGCTGGCGGATCATGCGCGGGGAGGCTGGTCTGGAGCCTCCGGGGATGCCGCCTGGGCCTCCTGCAGTTGCGCCCGCAGCCGGTCGTGTTGCTTCAGCAGCGTATCGCAGTGCTGGCGTACGGTCTCGTACTTATCCTGCAGCGCTTTGTGTTCGGCCTCTAAGTGGCGGTAGTCCTGCAACTGCTCCCGCGCGGCAGCCAGTTCGGCCTGCATCACGTCCGTATCGCTGACGCCATCTTTCAGGGCGCGGTAGCGGCGGTAGAGCAGAAGCAGTGCCGCCAGCAGCACCGCGGAGAGGAGCCCCAGCGCAAGGGTGAGGCCGTCAGGGGTCGTGCCAGGAGCGGAAGGCTCGGCGGCCGCATCGGGGGATTCCTCGGCGGGGGCGGCATCCGTATCGGGGGCTACATCCGTGGGGGCTTCAAGGGTGCCGTCGGACGGGGGAGGGACGGGGGCTGCTTCTGGGACTTCAGCAGGCGTCGTATCCGGGGTGGGGTCCGCCTCCACCGGTGGGGCTTCGGCAACGGGGGCGTCCGTCTCGAAGAACAATTGGCGCAACTCCGCGGCGGCATCGTCCGGTGCAGGCGCTACGGACATCGCTCCGGTAGCCACCACGTCAAATTTGAGCTGGTCCTCCTGTGCGCTGTAGCTCCAGTAAATGGTGTCGTCCGGGGTGCGCGCATACAAGAAATACAGCACCCGGGCCGTCTGTGTGCGGGGAAAGGTGGCATCGGTGCGCCCCTGGGTATTCAGCGTATCGCGAAGCGAGATCGCGCCGGCATCCCGGGGGAAATCGTCCTGGTCGATGAATCGTGGCTGGATACGTCCCGTCCTGCTGGGGTCGACGGCTTCTTCCAGCACCACCACCGCGGTGCCTTCGGGCAGCAGATTGCCCTGATGCACCAGGCGAAAGGGTACCTCTTGCGCAGTGGCTGGCCAGGCGGTGCCAGCCACAAAAACAAGCGCCAACATCACCCCCCAGGGCAGTGCATGGGTCAGAGGTGGGGAAGTCATAGGCCAAGGGAGCCAGGTGAAAACGAAGCGAGACACGGATTAAGGAACCAGATGGCTACGACAATCGCCACCGATGACCAGCTAAAAAGGTGCGAAAGTGGGGCGCTTAATGCGCACGGGTCGTCAATCAACTCCTTCAATCAACAAAAAAGGCGCCCCGCTACCGAGCAGGGCGCCTGTGCTGGTGTATCACGGACAAGTGTCCTTACGCAATCGTAATCGCATCATCCAGGTACACGTCCTGGATCGCGTTCAGGATCTCGACCCCGTCCTTCATCGGGCGCTGGAACGCCTTGCGGCCGGAGATAAGGCCCATGCCGCCAGCGCGCTTGTTGATGACGGCGGTGCGCACGGCTTGCTGCTTGTCGTTCTTGCCGGAGGCGCCCCCGGAGTTAATCAGCCCGGCGCGGCCCATGTAGCAGTTGGCTACCTGGTAGCGGGTCAGGTCGATCGGGTGATCGGAGGCGAGCTCCGTGTAGATCCGCTCGTCGAGCTTGCCGTAGCTGGAGTCGCCGGTGTTGAGTGCCTTGTAGCCGCCGTTCAGCGTGGGCTGCTTCTGCTTGATGATGTCCGCCTCGATGGTCACACCCAGATGGTTGGCCTGCCCCGTCAGGTCGGCGCTGGCTTCGTAGTTCTTCCCATCAATCTTGAAGCCCGAGTTGCGCACGTAGCACCACAGCACGGTAAACATGCCAAGCTCGTGGGCATAGGCAAACGCTTCCGATACCTCTTGCAGCTGGCGATTCGATTCTTCGGCGCCAAAGTAGACGGTAGCCCCTACGCCGAGGCAGCCCATATCGAACGCATCGTCGATGCGCGCAAAGGGAATCTGGTCGTACGTGTTGGGGTAGGAGAGCAGCTCGTTGTGGTTAAACTTCAGCAAGAAGGGAATCTTGTGGGCGTACTTCCGCGCGATGGAGCCCAGCACGCCGTAGGTGCTGGCAATGGCGTTGCAGCCCCCTTCAATCGCAAGCTCCACGATGTGCTCGGGGTCGAAGTAGCGGGGGTTTTTGGCAAACGAAGCCCCGGCAGAGTGCTCGATGCCCTGATCTACCGGCAAAATGGAGATGTAGCCGGTGCCGCCCAGGCGCCCGTGGTTGAAGAGGGTTTGCATGGCGCGCAGCACGCGGGGGCTTCGGTCTGAATCCTTCCAGACGCGGTCCACGAAGTCTCCGCCGGGCAGATGCAAGTTCTCTTTGGGGATGGTCTGGCAGGTATGCTCCAAGAGCTTGCCTGCCTCATCGCCCAGAATATCGACAGTACGTGACGTTGCGACCTCAGCCATAAGTAATTCCTCCTTAGGTGTGCGGTAAAGGTGATGCGCTCCGTGTCATGCAGTAGATTGATTATTGCTGTAATATACAAAAGATTCTTTCATGAAATAGGGGGCGAACAACGGCGTGCTTGCATGTGCGGTGCATCATCGGCTGACGGTGCCGCTACAGCGGCGTAAGGGGAGCGTCTTGCAGGCTTCGCTGGTCCCCCTCAGTACCACGGGCATGACCTTCGGCCCGCGCTGTATGACAGTTTGCTCTTTTCAGTCGCGAGTCGTTGCGCTCGTTGCCTCGGGCCGGGGGAGCCGATTCCTATGCCCGACGCCACTTCCTCGCCTTCCCCTGGGGGAAGGTGGTCCGCCAGG
>LKNB01000019.1 GCA_001564055.1 Rhodothermaceae bacterium Tc-Br11_B2g6_7 | reverse complement strand
GTCGCTAACCCTAATGACGGTCCACGAGCCGTTTCTGCGTATGGCAGAATAGGCGCCCTTGAAAGGCGCGTGTTCTCCATCAACCCTCTTCTATAATGAAACGCTTTCCGTGGTACCTCATGGTGGTTTCGGTCGTCGCGGTCCTGCTGCTGCCGCAGTCTGCACCAGCGCAGGACGACGCTTCGCCGACGGTTGGGATGCAGGATGGCCGCTACAGTGTCGGGTTTGCGACGTCGTGGCCCTCGTACGGCTTGAGTGGAACGCTGCACGTCAGTGATGCGCTCACGGGCGAGGTGATCGCCGGCTTCTTCGGCAGCGTCTCGAATTTCGGCGGGCGGGCCTGGTATCGCTTCAATCGGAACGAAGCGCATGATCTGTACGCCTACGCGGGCGCGTCCCTGCACCGGTACAACTTTCTGAACAACAGCGAAACCGTGCTCGGCATCGGCGGCGGTGCAGGGGTGGAGGTGTCGGTGCGCAAGATCCTCGACAATGACGACTTCCCGCCCATCTTCTGGACGGCCGAGCTGGGGCTGGCGTATGCCGACTTCGATGTGTTCGACGGCTTCTCGACGATGACCTTCGGTTCGGGGATACGCTATCGCTTCGGCGCGCGGTAGGGCCGGTCAGCGGTCGTTCTCCGGACGGACGGCCACGGCTGCATCGTATGCGCCGGTGGCCTCGTAGGCGTCGGCGAGCGAGCGACGGGCGGCGAGCAGCCACGCCCCGGGCACCGGATCCTGCGCGGCCAGCGCATCGCGGCTCTGTTCGAGCACGGCCACCGCGGCATCCAGCTGCCGCTTGTGCATCAGCGTGCGGCCAAGCTTGACCTGAGCGATCGCGTGGTGCAGATGGCCGGGGCCGAGGGTTTCGTCGAACAGCGCCATCGCTTCCCGGAAGATGGCTTCGGCGGTATCGTAGGCGTGCGCCGCAAGCTGTGCACTGGCGATGTTGGACAGCGCGATACCTTTGAGGTAGTGCGGTTCATCGTACACCGCCTCGTAGATCGCCAGCATCTGCCGGTAGTGGGCCTCCGCCTCTACAGGAAGGTCGCGCTGCAGCGCGAGGGTGCCGAGTTCATTCAGGATGGACGCTACGCGGGGGTGCTCTGGGCCAAAGAGCTGCTCCGTGACGGCGCGCGTGCGCTGCAGGATCGCTTCGGCTTCCTCCAGCGCGCCATCAAACACGAGCGCTCGCCCGCGCATGGTGAGGGCGGCGGCCGTGCGATGATGGGTTTCGCCAAAGTACGCGGTCGTGCGGGTAAGGGCCTCTTGGTAGAAGGAGTCGGCCGTGGCATAGGCCCCACGCTCGAACTGCACAGCGCCCAGGTTGATGAGCGCATCGGCCACCATGGGGTGGGCGCCACCGTAGAGCGCTTCGCTGCGGGTGAGCAGGAGGCGGCTGAGCGAGTCGGTTGCGGCATAGTCGCCGGCATAGAAGTGCGTGTTCGCCAGCTGACGGAGGGTCTGTAGGCGGTCGGCTTCGGGTGCCTGGTGCGTGTCCTGCTTTGCGAGAGCATCGGAAAGCAGCGTGGCTGCTGTAGCGTAGTCGCCGCGGGCCTGCTTTGTCGCGCCGAGGGCGGTAGCTGTTTGCCATCGCAGCGCGTGCGGTGCGGGTATGGTGCGTTCGGCGATGGCGAGGGCTTCGCGGTGCAGCGCTTCAGCCTGCTCAAGCGCGGCTTCATCACGCCGCAGGCTCCCGAGGGCGAGGAGGGAGGCGGCCACGTCCGGATGGCTGCGCCCAAGCAGCGATTCACGCGTAGCGAGCGACGCCTGCAGCAGGGAGTCGGCCACGGGCAGGTTGCCCAACTGATGGTAGAGCGTGCCGAGCGTATGGTTGATGTCGGCATGCAGGTCGGGCGCCGTGCGTAGTGCCGCCGCCTGCTGCCGGCCGCGATCCAGCACCTCCAACACCGTCAAATCCGTAGCCGGCCCGACCGCCGGATCCCCACCCTCAAAGAGATCAATCAGGAGCTGCTGCACCTGCGTCGTGCGCTGAGCCTCGGCCAGCGCGGCATCGCGTGCGGTGGCGAGCTGCGCGGTGTGATACAGGACGCCTCCCGCCAGCAACGCGAAGATGGCGACGGCAACAACAACGGCATTCCGGTTGCGCTGAAGAAATTTACGCAGGCGGTAGCGCCGGGAGTCAGGCCGGGCGGTCAGGGGCTGATTGCTCAGGAAGCGCTCAATGTCCTGCAAAAGCGCCTCGGCGGTGGAGTAGCGGCGCTCCGGTTCCTTGCGCAGTGCCTTCAGGCAGAGCACGTCGAGGTCGGCCCAGGCACTGCGGGGTAGGGCGTGCGTGGTCGCGTGCCTGCGAGAGGAGGGGCGGGCCGGCGGTTCGTGGCAGAGGATGCGTTCGAGCTCCGCGGGCGTGCAGTCGGCCACCGCAAACGGCCGGGTGCCGGTGATGAGCTCGTACAGGAGAACGCCCAGCGCGTAGGTGTCGGTGTACGTCCCCACCGCGCCGCCGGTGACCTGCTCCGGTGCTGCGTAGGCCGGCGTCAGCACGCGAAAGCCCGTTCGCGTCTGATGGGCTGCGGGGGCAAGCTCATCGAGCCGTCGGGCGATCCCGAAATCCAGCAGCTTCACCTCCCCGTCGGCAGTGACCAGCACGTTCCCGGGCTTCAGATCCCGGTGGATGACCGCCTGCTCGTGCGCAAACTGCACCACACGGCAGACATCCGCGAGCAGACGCAGCCGGTCGTGCAGGGTCAGTTCGTTGCGCGTGCAGTAATCGACCAGCGGCTCGCCATACACCCGCTCCATCACGAAATAGGGGATACCCTCCGGCAGGGCGCCCGCCTCGTACAGCTGCGCGATGTGGGGATGCCGGAGCCCGGCGAGGAGCTGTTGTTCGCGCAGAAAACGCCCCACACGATGAGGCGAGAGGGCGGCATCCGGAAGCACCTTGATGGCCACCGTGTGGTGGAGGGTTTCGTGCTGCGCTTCATACACAACCCCGCCTCCGCCGCGTCCCAGTGTGCCCGTCACCCGATAGTTTCCGATGCGCTCCGGCACGGTGGCCGTGCCCAGCAGGTCGGCCGCCACGTCCGGGAGGCCGTCATCGAGCAGGGCGTGGTCCGCGCCGTGGGCTGCAAGCAGCGCCTGCACAGCAGCAATCACGTCCGGGTCGTTGCAGTGCGCTTCGATGTATGTGGTGCGCTCTTCCAGTGGGCGCGTCACCGCCTCCTGAAACAGCGCTTCCACCCGTGTCCACTGTGTGATGTCCATAGCGGTTTTGGGTCATGTGGTGCATCAGGCGTCCAGGTGGAGGATGAGCCACGCCCGGGCCGCGCGCCAGTCGCGCAGGGCAGTCGACTCCGATACGCCGAGGAGGTCGGCCGTCTCTGCCACGGAAAAGCCGCCGAAGAAGCGGTACTCCACCAGTGCGGCCTGCCGTGGGCGCGTGCCAGCCAGCCGCTTCAGTGCCTCGTCCAGCGCCAGCAGCTCTGTGGGGTCGGCGGTGGTGCGGCCCATCGACTCGTCGAACGTGACGAGCGCCTGCCCGGCGCCGCGCTTGATTGCCTGCTTGCGCCGCGCGGCCTCAATCAGCACCTGCCGCATCACCCGCGCGGCTACCCGCTTGAAATGAACATGCGACACGAAGCGCAGCTTTTCCGACCCCCGCAGCTTCACGTAGGCCTCATTCACCAGCGCCGTGGGGTTGAGCGTATCGTTCGGCCGCGAACGGCGTACGGCCTGCGCGAGGCGTCGCAGTTCCTCATACGCCATGCTGAACAGGTCATTCAGCTCCTGTTCGCCAAGCGGCTGGTCAAACGCAGACGTACCATCCGAGCACATAGCACCCTCCGTGCGTATGGGAGAATCCACTCCACCAACGTAGACCCTGCGGAGGGTGCTGACCGCCCTGCCTCGGCGTAAGAAGCCTGTGGGATCCAACCCGCAATCCACCTAAGTCCTCCACCAATCCCCCCTGCACCGGTTGGCCAGATGGAGATGCGTGTGATTCGGCGTGTGGAAGGATGCCTGCATTCGCACCGGTGCTGGCGTTACTCGCTCTTGAGCCGTTCTCACGGAGAATGCAGCCATCTGGAGGGGCGCTGCCGGTAGCAATATCCTCAGGTCAACCCATGCCCGCCAGATGGGTACGGATACCGGAAGACGCGCGAGTCGAATTAGGAGCCATGGTATCCGCAGATTACGTACTCAACCTGATGCAGCGCGGGCGTACCGTGCTGCACGGCCTCGGGTCTGACTTTCAGGCGGAGGCCGAGCGATTGGGGCAACTGGCGGAGCGCCTGCAGGAGGGCCGGTTTCACCTGGCCGTGCTGGAGCAGTTCAAGCGCGGGAAGAGCACATTGCTGAATGCGCTGCTGGGCGAGGAGGTGCTGCCCGCTGCCGTGGTACCGCTGACGGCCCGTCCAACCTTCATCCGCCACGGTGAGCAGCGCCGCGTGCGGGTCGTGTTCGAAGACGATCGCCCACCGGAGGAGGTGAAGGTAGACGACGCCGAGGGCTCCGTCGCGCCCTGACGCCCTACGTCAGCGAGGAGGAAAATCCGGACAACCGCGAGGGCGTGGCGGAGGTGGAGGTCTTTCACCCGGCCGACTTGCTGGCGCGGGGCGTGGTGCTCATCGACACGCCCGGCATCGGCTCCACGCACCAGCATAACACGACGACCACGCGCGACTTTCTCCCTCAGTGCGATGCGGCGCTCTTTATGGTTTCAGCCGACCCGCCCATCACGGAGGTGGGGCTCGAGTTTTTGCAAGAGGTCGAGCAGCATGTCCCGCGGGTCTTTTTCGTGTTGAACAAGATGGATCTGCTGCGCGGGAAGGGGCGAGCGGAGGCAGCCGACTTTCTGCGCTGCGTGCTGAAAGAGGACGGCCGTACGGATCCGCGTGTGTTCGAAGTCTCAGCGCGCGACGCACTAATGGCTCGCCACTCCGGCGATCAGGTGGCCTGGGAGGCGAGCGGGATGGCGGAGGTGCAGCGTCATCTGGTCGACTTCCTGGCTCGCGACAAGATGGAGGTGCTGCAAGAGGCCATCGCCCGCAAGGCCGATGCGCAGCTCGAAGAGAGTCGCTTGCGGGCAGGCATTACCGTCAACGCCCTCACCATGCCGGTGGACGCCCTTGAAGCGCGGCTGCAGGCGTTCGATGAGAAGATGGCGGAAGCGGAGGCGCAGCGGACGACAGCGACCGATCTGCTCAGCGGCGACCGCAAGCGGCTGCGCGCGTCCGTAGAAGAAGCCGCCGATGCGATGCGGGAGCGCGCCCACGAGTATTTCGAGGCGCGCGCATTACATGCCATGGCGGAGGCAGTGCGCATAGACGAGGAGCAGGTGCTCACGCACGTAACCGAGCCCATGCCCGCTACTTTTCGGAAGCGATGGAGGAGCAGCTGAAGGCCTGCGCCCAGCGCGTGCTTCAGGCGCTACAGCCGCATCAGGAGCACGCCAATGCGCTCACACGCGAGGTGCGGCAGCACGCGGCGGAGCTGTTCGACGTGCCGTACCAGGCGCCGGCAACGGAGGGGGCATTCACGATTGAACACGAGCCGTACTGGCTGCGCGAGCAGGTCGACGTGGGTATGCTGGGTGAGGCCGCTTCGCTCCTGGAGCGACTCATGCCGCAAGCGCTGCGGCGCACGCGTATCAAACGGCGGATCCTGCGGAAGGTAGACCAACTGGTGACCATCAACGTCGAGAAATTCCGCTGGACCACGCTGCAGCAGATCGATCACACGTTCCGGCGCTTCCGAGGCGAACTGGACGAGCGCCTGCAGCAAACGATTAAGGCCACCCGCGGAGCCGCCGAAGCAGCGCTCAACCGTCGAGAGGAAGCCCAGGCGGCGATAGAGGGCGAGGTGGGGGTATTGCAGGCCGCACAGGAAGAGCTTTTGGCGCTGCAGGATCTTCAGAAGGTTGGGGAGCAGATGGAGGAAATGGGCTGATCGCTCCGCGCGGATATTTGTGTAGACCCGGCACATAAACCGGTACATAAAACGGAGTCCTCGCCCCATCCTTATGCCGCGTTGCCCGTTCGTCGGCCTGGAGCATGGACCGGTAGGTCAAGAGCCCAATGTTCAGTGCCGTAGCTTCCGCACGTAGAAGGCGATCGCCCGAGCAGGGAAAGGGAGAAAACGCCCTTGACGGCCCTGATGCGTGAATCTGATCGGCGTAGGAGGTTCTTGTTCAGAGTGTGGATCGGTCCTTCGGTTGTTGACAGCGGGCAGTCATATGCGTATATTCACGCTACCTTTTCATTCTGATGCGTACACAACGATGCGCCGTACTGCGCTGGTCGTACTTTCTGTTTTTTTATGGACGCTCCCCTTAGCCGCGCAGCCGACAACGTTTGAGGGCACAGAGGGCAACTTCCAACTGGTAAAGGATGAAGCCGTGGTGCTGCAGGAAAACCTCGAGTTTCTCGCTGATTTCTCGGGGTTGGCCGCGCTGCCCAATGGAGGATTTGTTGTAACCACGACGGGCGGGCGCTCGGGTGGCAGTGAAGCCGCCGCCGTTATCGTCTATGACGCCGATGGCCGGCAAGAACGCATGCTTGGCCGGTACGGACAGGGACCCCACGAATACGAACGACCCCGGTTCGTCGCCACACAGGGCGAGCGCATCCTGATAGGGGACCAAGCGCAGCGTAAGGTAAGTGCCTTTGCGCGGGACGGCACGCCCCTCAACGAATGGACGGGACTCCCTTTCCACAATGGCTTTACAGCGACGGCTGATGCCCTTGCCTTTCATCAAGTAGGCACTACGGATGAGGAGCTCGTTAGCCTCTACGATACGGACACCGAACGCGTCACCTGCCGTGCAGGCACACGCACGCCGGCGGATCAAATACTGATGCGCGTGCAGTACCCGGTCGGGCTCACCATCTATGAAGGCGAGGTGCTGTATGCCGCGCCGTCGCGTACGGTTGTTCACCGCCTGCAGCCCAGCAGTTGTGAGGAGCGTACGCTGCCCTTCGACGTTCCTGACTTTTCCGTTGAGGAAACGGAAGGCTATCCTCCCAACAGCATGGAGGGGCTGGAATACGCGTGGCTAAACAGCCGTATCGCGGGCATTCATCCGATGAACGGGTATCTCGTTATCGAAGCCGCGCTGGGGCTTGAGGGCGATCGGCTCCTGCTGGTGTTCGACGAAGACTTCGAACACGTGGACACCATCCGGTATGGGCTTGACAACGAGGCTCCGATAAGTCGCCACGTTGATCTCACCGACGGTCAACGTCTGGGCTTTGTGACGCAGGAGGAGGCCAACGGCGAGGTGCATCGCATAGTAAACTGGTGGCGGTTGCGTCCTGTAGAATAGGCCTGCCGCCAACTTGGTGCTTGGGCAGCCACGCAACATCCTGACCAGATCCTCACACTGCAGGGTGAGGCGACGGAGCGGCTGGGTGTCATGATGACTCATTACCCACCGCCACCCCGCCATCGCTCCCGAAACTCCGATCGCTCGCGGTCGCGCAGCTCGTTGTACTGTTCTGCCTGCTCGGAGGTGAGCACGTTCAGCACCACCTCGTCCGTCGCATCCTGCTGCTGCCTGCGAACGTCTCGCAAGAGCCGCAGGCGCTGACGCGGGCGCAGGGACTCATCCGACTGCAATGGTTTTAGTAGCTCCTGCATCCGTTCCATATGTGCTTTGATCACCAACAGGAGTTCCTCCTGTTGCTCTTCGGAGAGGTTCAGTTCATCCGTCAGGTGCGTCATGCGCATGCGGGCCAGCAGCTCGCCTCCGGCCTCCATCGTTCGATCGGTTCGAGCCTGCGGGCGCTCCAGCGGTTCGGCTTCCGGCAGACGCGCCAGAAACTCGGCATCGTTCCACGAGGGGCCGGCCCGCCCGAACCGCACGACCACCATCTCGCGCGACGGGATGACGTACAGGCGCTGGTTGAACAGCCCCGCAGCCATGAGCAGGTCGTCCGGGCCGTCGGTGTAGATGAAGCCCTCAGGGCCGTCACCGCCCGTCGATTGTACTCCACGAAGTTGTGCGCCTCCGGTACCGGGGTGTTCAGCCCCGTATCCCGGTGCAGCAGACGGCGCCTCGCAGAGCGCCTCAGCGAGCGCCTCTTCCATCGCCCGGCTGGTGAAGGCCAAGCCAGCCGTTTGCATCTCACGCAGAGCGTGCTCATGGTGCGCTCCCACGCAGAGCATGGGAGCGAGAAATACCTGCCAGGGAAGTACAGCCATTGGCCTATGCGCCTGGTAGGTAGATTCGCGGGGGAGGGCCGACCCGGTTGATACGATGCGCCTGCTCCGGGCGCCTCAGCCCAACCGCTCAGCCAGCCATCGAGCCGTCTCGCTGAACGGGCGAAACGTACATTCCAGCTGCGTACGCGCCTTACGGTTGCTGTAGCGCACCATCGTAGTGGCGCTCCGGGCCTGTTCGCGCGAGAGGAGGGGGCGGGTGCCGGTGAGTGTGGCGACGCCCTCGGCCACGGCGGCTGCGCCCCGCACGAGAAGCGCTGGGGCCTGACGCTGGGCTCGGGCGGCGCCAAAGGCCTCGGCCAGCGTGTCGAAGATCTCCTGGAACGACAGATTTTCGCTGCCCAGGAAGAAGCGCGCTCCCGTAGGGCCCAAGTGCATGGCGCGGATAAGACCGTCGGCCACGTCGCGGACATCCACCACGTTGGTCCCTCCGGGAGGCACGGCAGGTACGCGCTCTTCACGTACGGCCTCTACCATGCGCTGCGTATTCTCGCCGGAGCGTCCAGGGCCGAAGATGAGCGCCGGGTTCACGATCACCGCGTCGAGGCCCTCGGCAATGCCCCGGTGCACTTCAAGCTCGCTGTCGCGCTTGGACACGGCATACACGGAGCGCTGGGCCGCGCGTGTCCAGGGATGCGACTCGTCCACCAGCCCATCGCCGTGCACGGGGCGTCCCAGCGCAGCCATGCTGGAGACGTGCGCCAGCCGGTCGATGCCCTCAGCCAGCGCGGCGTTGACGACGTGGGCAGTCCCCTGCACGTTCACTGCCCGGAGCGCCTGTCGGTCGGCCTGCCCACCAAACCGGATGAGGGCAGCCCCATGGTACACGCGGCGGATCCCGCGCATGGCGTCGCGGACGGCGAGCGGGTCGGTGATGTCGCCCTCTGCGTGTTCGACAGCATCGACGGCATCCCCCAGGAGGTGAAGCGGCGATGTGGGCCGCCGAAAGATGCGGACGTCAGCGCCCCGGGTGACCAGTGCACGGGTCAGCGTGGCGCCCAGCAGACCCGTGGCGCCCGTAACGAGGGTATCAGGCATGGCAGGGAGTACGATAGGAAAACAGCGGAGCCTCCATCATATCGTAGCCGCTCCCTACGGATCCCGTCTTGCAACCCAAGGCTTCCGGAGCTGCATCCGTATCACGCCTCGAACTCGATCAGCAACTCGTTTTTTCCGACCGCATCGCCCGAGACAACATGGATAGCCTTCACCTGCCCCTCCGCCGGCGCTTTTAGTTCGTTTTCCATCTTCATCGCCTCCAGCACCAGCAAGCCCTCGTCAACCGCCACGGTGTCGCCCACAGCTACCCTCACCTCTAATACCAGCCCCGGCATGGGCGCGCGGATGGCGATTTCGCCGGCGCCCAGCGCCTCGTCCAGCCCAAAGCGCTCCAGCAACAGGTCCCGTTCGTCCTTCACGCGCACGGTCCAGGTATGGCCAGCGGCCGTCACATCATAGGTTTTGGGTGGCCCCGCGGGGGTGACCACCACGGGCACGCTCTGCCCATCCAGCAGCAGCGAGTATTCAGCGGGCCCCGTGGCCTCAAACGAGACAGGCAGCGTGGCCTCATTCACCTGGAGGGTGCCGCCGTCGAGGATCAGGTCAAAGGTTTCGTCGTCAAGAAGGGCTTGAAACGTGGCTTTGGACATAGAAAAACGCCGGCAGTGGTGAAGGGAGCGCGTGGGAAACACGCCGCCAAGATATAAAGAAATATGGTCAGCGTCTGCCCCCGGAGTTAGGATGTTGGTGAAAACAGCCCGCATGGGCACTGGTTATAGTCTTTCGAAGGTAGCAGGCTCACATGGGGCCTGCACGCTGCACACGCACGCTACGACTGGTCTTTTGCTATGCGCGACATTTCACCCGCGGACGTCCTGTATGCGTATCAGCATGGGGTCTTTCCCATGGCCGACCCTGAAGCGGACGATGCGATCGTCTGGGTGCGCCCCGACCCGCGGGGTATCCTGCCGCTCGATGATTTCCACGTGCCTTCCAACTTGCAGAAGCTGGTCGACCGGGGCACGTTCACCGTCCGCACCGATGCTGCGTTCGAGGAGGTCATGGCCGCGTGTGCTGACCGCCCCTCCACCTGGCTCTCGGACGATCTGCAAACGCTGTTTTCCACGCTGCACCGCTGGGGCTATGCGCACAGTGTGGAGGCGTATTACGAGGGGGCGCTGGCCGGAGGACTCTATGGGCTGGCGCTGGGCGGAGCTTTCTTCGGCGAGTCGATGTTCTACCGCGAAGACAACGCCTCAAAGGTGGCGCTTGTGCATCTGGTAGATCAGCTTGTAGCGGGTGGGTTTGTGCTGCTCGACATCCAGTGGGCCACCGATCATCTGCGGCAGTTTGGCGCGGTGGAGATCCCCCGCCTGGCGTACGAGCGCCGCCTGCACCAAGCGCTGCTCACCGAGGCGACCTGGTGGCCGCAGCACAACGAGTCGCCCGAGTCGCCGTAGTACAGCGTGTAGTACATGCATACTTTTTCACTCTTGCTGACGTGCCATGCCGTTCGTTTCCCGTCTTCTCATTCCCTGCTTGGCCGTGCTCTTGCTTGCCCTCGGCGGGATAGCCGCAGGCCAGGCGGAAGCGGACGTACGAGCCCAGCCGCTGACGGTGCCAGACACGGTAACGGTGGCTGATGACGAGGCCTCCCGGGCAGCCTTCACCGAGATCATGGCGCGCGCCCAACAGGAAGCCTGGCACGAGCGCCCGCCAGGTGCTGTGGTGCAACACGTGGGCCTCGCCTTTCGGAAAGCACCCTATGCGGAAGGACTGTTGGATACGGAATTAGAGGAGCGGCTGGTCGTGGACCTGCGGCAGTTTGACTGCGTCACGTTTGTGGAGATCGCACTGGCGATGGCTCGGGGGATTCTGGCGGAAGACTATACGTACGCCACGTTCACGGCCCACCTTGAGGACCAGCGGTACCGAGACGGCCGGATGGATGGCTACTGCAGCCGCTTGCACTACTTCACGGACTGGATTTATGATAACGCGCGGCGGGGCACGGTCGTTGACCTGACGCAGCAGTTGGGCGGCGTCCCCATGGCGGAGGCGCCCACCTTCATGAGCGCCCATCGCTCAGCCTACCGGCAGCTGGCCGCCAGCGATAGCCTTTACCGGGAGCTGGTGCAGGTGGAGCAAGCCATCGCGGCTCAGCCCCGCTACTATATCCCACAGGACCGCATCTCCGAAGTCTACAGTGCCTTGCAGGCGGGCGATATTATTGCCCTGGCTACGGACATCGACGGGCTCGATGTATCACACACGGGTATCGTCTACAGAGGACCTGAAGGCACCGTTGGACTGCTTCATGCATCGTTAGAAGATGGTGTGAAGGTTTCGCCGGATCTTCAACGCTACGTACAGAACAACCGTCGTCAAACCGGCATTGTTGTCGCGCGCCCAACCGGCCGCTAATACCGTTCTGAAGCCCTTGACGCTACAGGCGGCGCCCCCTCGTACTCCCCACAGTCAGCCCCCCTGAGCGTTCATGCTCAATCGCATTGGTATTTACACGAGTGGCGGCGACGCGCCGGGCATGAACGCCTGCGTGCGTGCCGTTGCGCGCACCGCGCTGGCCAACGACATCGACATCGTGGGCATCCGGCGGGGCTACTCGGGGATGATTGACGGGGACATTGTGGAGATGGACGGCCGCTCCGTCTCCAACATCCTCCAAACTGGAGGCACCATTCTGAAGAGCGCCCGCTCTACCCGGTTTCGGACCGAAGAAGGCCGGGCAAAGGCCGCCCAGCAGCTCCGCGCCATGGACATTGACGGCCTGATTGCCATTGGCGGCGACGGCACCTTTGAAGGGGCATCCATCTTTTATGATGAGCACAGCATTCCCATCGTAGGCTGCCCCGGCACCATCGATAACGACTTGCTGGGCACGGAAGAAACGATCGGCTATGACACTGCTCTCAACACTGCGGTCCAAAACATCGACCGTATTCGCGACACCGCCGACGCGCACAACCGCCTGTTTCTGGTTGAGGTGATGGGGCGCGACTCGGGCTTCATCGCGCTCAATTGTGGCATCGGGGGCGGGGCTGAGCTGGTACTCATCCCCGAGACGTTCACCGACATGGGCGAGATCAAGGAGCGCATCCTGTCGCTGATGTCGTCGCAGTCGCGGTCCTCGATTGTGGTCATCGCCGAAGGTGATGAGCACGGCGGCGCTGCTCATATCGAGCAGATTCTGCGCGCTGACGACGCGTTTGCGGACATTGACCTGCGGGTCTGCATCCTGGGCCATACCCAGCGCGGCGGTTCTCCCTCAGCGCGCGACCGTGTGCTGGCCAGCCGCCTCGGCTCGGCCGCCGTGGAGGCCCTGCTCGAAGGCCACTCCGCCGTCATGGTCGGCCTCATGAACGGCGACATCAAGCTGACGCCCATGCGCAACGTCTGGAGCCGTAAGAAGAACATCAACTACGACCTTTTGAAGCTGACGCAGCTGCTCAGCTAACTGTTTTACCGCCTGATTTCCACCTCATGAAGAACTATCCGCCGGTAGGCGAAGCCGAAGGCAAAGCGCAGGATGTGGAGGCGATGTTCGACGCCATCGCCCCCCGGTACGACCTGCTTAACCGCGTGCTCAGCTTTGGCATCGACGTGTGGTGGCGGAAGCGGGCCGTGGCGCTGCTGAGGGAGGAAAACCCCCGGCGTATCCTGGACGTGGCTACGGGCACGGCCGACCTGGCGCTGGAAGCCCAGCAGACCCTACAGGCCGACAAGGTGATTGGGGTCGATATCTCGGAGGAGATGTTAGCCTTCGGACGGAAGAAGATCGCCGCGCGTGGCCTCTCCGACCGGGTGGTGCTCTGCACGGGCGATGCGCAGAAGCTTCCGTTTTCCGATAATCAGTTCGACGCTGCGCTGGTGGCCTTTGGCGTGCGCAACTTTGAGGACCTGGACGCAGGCCTGACGGACATGCGCCGCGTGCTGCGGCCCGGGGGGAGCCTGGTGGTGCTGGAGTTCAGCCAACCGCAGGTCTTCCCGGTAAAGCAGGCCTACCAGTTCTACTCGCGCCACATCCTGCCGCGTGTGGGGCGGCTGGTCTCCAAGAACGAAGGGGCGTACCAGTACCTTCCGGATTCCGTCGCAGCTTTCCCCAGTGGGCCAGACTTCTTAGGGCGCATGCGAGCAGCGGGCTACACCGACCTGCAATGGAAACCGCTCACGTTTGGCATTGCCTCCCTGTACTACGGGCGAAAGTAGCGCGGAGTACAGAAGGAAAGCTCTCTCTGGTTTCGCGTGGCCGTACGTTGGGCCCAGTGGTAGTACGTCGGCGCTCCATACGCGGCATATACGCCCCTATTGGCTGCCGGGCAATTCGTCTAATCCGGTGTGGCCCCATCGGATGGCGGCTGATCCGCATCCGAAGACACGCTCAGAGCAGTCACCGTGACGAGGATCAGGGCCATCCCCAGAATCTGAGGGCCTATCAGGGTTTCGCTCAGAATCACGACACCGAACAGGGCTGCCGTGACGGGCTCGATCATAGCTACGATGGAAGCTACGGCCGGTGCGGTATGGTTCAGGCCGATAATATAAAGAATAAACGACAATCCTGCGCCGAGCACCCCCAGGGCAGCGAACAAAGGCCAATCCGGCGTACGCAGCACAGCCGTGGCCTGCTCGCTATCTCCAGGCCAGATCAAAACCAGAACCAGTACGGCGAACGCAATCGAGAGAATGGCCTGTGGACTGCCATGAGGGGCCGCGTACTTGAAGCCGAAAATAAAGATCGCGTAGGAGAGCCCGGCGAGCAACCCGGCCCCAACCCCAAGCGGCGTAATCCCCCCGGCGCCGATATCGTAGATCTGTGTAAGCAACGCGATCCCCAGCATCACCACCACAATCGCAGCCCACTTCAGCGCCGTGGGGTCCTCAAGCTTTAGCACGAACGATACGAGATACACGAAGATGGGAGCACAGTACATCAAGGTCGCTGCCACGGCTACGCTGCCCTGCTCAATACTGACGAAGTAGAACGCGAAGTTGCCGGCTACGCCCAGCCCGGCAATCGTTGACCAGAACCACAGGCGCCGGCTGGTCAGTCCGCTGCCGCTCGGGCGGAGGACCAGCCACGCAAGGACGAACAGGAGCCCGATGAGCCCCCGATAGAACGAAACCACGAATGCGTCCCAGCCATCGGCCATCAGGATGCCACCGATTCCGCCAGATAATCCCCAAAAAAGCGCCGCCAGCACCACGAAGGTCGCGCTCGCGCTTGCCATGTTAACATTTGTCTTCATGGAGGCCCTTCACGATTCGGGACAGGCACTGTTGCGCCCGTACCTACTTCGTTGATATCCGCCGGTAGCCAAGGCTGGGGCGGTAACCTACGTTACCTGGGCGGTCACGCCATGGTGTCGGCCCCATGCGTTTTCTGGCGTTAAGATGGCGCAGCAGACCAGTCAGAGCAAGCCCATGTTTGCGTTCATTTGGTAATAGCTGCGACTGCGGACGGGAAGCACGGCCGTGCCCTACACCACTGAGTCCCTGTTACGATGTTTGGTGAGGCACACCTCGTTAAAGCCCTGATCGGTGCGGTAGTGCACCTCATCCATGCAGCGGCGCATCAGGTGCACGCCCAGTCCTCCTGGGCGGCGGCGCTCCGTCAGGCGCGTGAGGTCGGGTTCCTGATACGTGGACGGGTCGAACGGCTCGCCCTCATCCCGCAGGCAGACCTGCAGATGCCCCTCCGTGATCGTAATCTGCACCTCTACTTCCTGCGATGTGTCGCCGTCGTAAGCATGCTTGATGATGTTGGTGCACGCCTCATCCACGGCAATCTTGATGGCATTCACCGTGGGCTGTGCAAACCCGGCGTCCAGCGCGTGCTCCGCTACAAACCGACGCACGTCGTGCAGGTAGCGGGTGGAGCTGGGGATAGTGAGCGTGTGGGTTGTCTCGGACACAGGCTGTAACCGATAGCGAGAGGGGATTAGGAAGAGGCGTTGCCGGCATCCGGCGCAGGCTCTTCAAAACGGGCCAGGGCTTCCTCTTCCGTTTCGCAGATATCGAACAGTACGGGAAAGCCCAACAGATCAAACACGTTGTAGACTTTCGATTGCAGGCCGGCAATTTTGATATCCCCCCCGTCGTCGCGGATTTCCTCCACATAGGCCATAAACACGCCCAGTCCGGCACTGGAAATGTAGTCCAGGTCCGTGCCATTAATGAGGAGATTTACGTTTCCTTCCGCGTGGCACTGTTGGATGGATTCCTCCAGGTCAGAGGCGGTATGGGCATCCAACTCGCCGTGGAGGTCCAGAATGCGCACGCCATTAGCGTCGCGAAAAGAGACGGAGAACGTACTCATGGGTACAGGGGCTTAGGCAGAAAAAGACGTGTGGGAAAAAACGGGACGGCGGGCGTGCGTGCGGAATGCGTTAGGTGGGCAAGGATAGCGCCGACGCCTGAGGCACGGGAGACGACACGCCGATGGGCAAGCCGTGCCACTTGACGACGACCAGGGTTAGGTCGTCATCGTACGTCTCGGCTCCCAGAAAGGTATGCAAATCACACAACAAAGCCTCATGGAGGTCATCAGCATCTTCATGGCGGTGCTCCTGTAGCGAAGCTTTAAGGCGCGTGTAGCCGTACTCTTCGCCTGCGGCGTTGCGGCTCTCCACAACGCCATCTGTGTATAACACAAAGACGTCACCCGGTTGCAAGCGCTCGGTGCACACCTCCAACGATTGCTCGAATAGGGCCCCTTCGTTTAGGCCCAGGCCGATACCGCCGGAGCGGAGCAGGCGTGCCTCGCCGTACAGGTCGATGAGGGCGACCGGGCAATGCCCTGCCCGCGCCAGGCGAAACTCTTCCCGACCAACGTCAAGGATGCCGTACACAACGGAGATAAACGCTCGACGGTCCAGCGTGGTGTTGAGCGCCTGATTGGCCGCCACCAGGAACTCGTGAGGCTCGGGGGCTTGCCGGCTCAGCGACCGAAAGATCCCTTGCATTTCAGCCATGTAAAACGCGCCAGAGGTCCCCTTGCCGGCCACGTCCCCGACGATGAAGGCGAGGCGGTCGTCGTCCAGGCGCACGAAGTCGTAATAGTCCCCGCCGACCTCGTAGGCCGACACGCTGGACGCCGCAATGGAGGTACCGCGCAGGGAGGGGATCTGCTGGGGCAGCAGCTTCTGCTGGACCTCCCGCGCGATGGCCAACTCGCGGTGCATCCGTTCCTTCTCCAGGCGTTCCTCGAACAGGCGTGCGTTGTCCAACGCCAGCGCCGCCTGCGCGGCAAACACGCGGATGGCCTTTACGTCGTCCGTTTCAAACCCATAGCGTACATCCTTGGCCACAAACAGCGCTCCCAGCACATCGTCGCGGGCAAGGAGGGGGACCACCAACAGGCTTTCGAAGGCGCCATCTGGATGGGTGCGCACGCGCCGGTCGCTCGGGGCCTCGTCCAGCAGTAGCACGTCCTGGGTCTCCTGCACTTCAGCGAACAGGGCCTCAATGTCCATCGTCTCCTGCACATCCGCGGCTGCCGCGCCCTGTACGGCCTGCAGGTGCAGCGGCTCACTGGCTCCCGGGCGCATCAACAGCAGCCACGCGACATCTCCCGAATGCGCATCGATGGGCGACGCGACGATAGTGCGGCTCAGCTTGTCGAGATCGAATACCTGGCTGATGAGGTGCGTGAGCGACTGGATCGCCGCCACCTCGTCGGCTTTGCGCTGAAAGGCCCCGGTGGTGGGCAGATGGAAAAGCAGCGACAGCATCGTGGTCACGCAGTACAGGATGCCGAAGAGGGCCGCCAGTAGGGCAAAGACGGACAGGGGAAAGCTGTAGAACCGCGTGTAGCTCGAGACGTCTGGCAGCACCCCGTCGCCCAGGGAGAAGCCAAGCATGACCATCAACACCAGCGCCAGCCCCATCGTGGCCATTTTCTCCCGGAACGGCAGGTACACGATCCACGAGAGCCGGAACGAGTTCACCACGGCCATGCCTACGGCCGGGATCATGGCCAGGGCTACCACCCCGCCCAGGTCATCGGCCGGGTTTCTCATAAAGGTGAGCAGTGCAGCCGTCACAAAAAAGCCCATCATCAGGCGCCAGTTGAACAGGCTGGACCGGGTGCGCCGGTAAAAGACGAGGCTGCGTAGCAGAAGCAGGATCAGCATCGTGAAGGTCACTTCCAGTAGGCTCAGAAGGTTAACCTTCACGACGGCGGCGATGGTAAGGGGTACCCGGCGTTGGTAGTCGAGTCCGGCCACATTTCCATCCCCGGCCAGCAACCCCTGGCCTGCACCAAGCGCCTGTACGAGGCTGGCCAGCACAAGGTACGTCACCCCCGCAAGCACGGCGTAAAGAAAGAGGCGCACCGGCGAGCGGTCGATCTGCCGAAAACTTGCAGAAAGCAGCAGCCACAGCGACGCGTAGCACAGCACGATACTTGCGTGATACCCGACCCGCCATGCCAGGGCCGGGGCTACGCCCGCCGCCCAACTCGTCAGATGGTATCCAATGCCCAGGGCGTATCCTACCACCACGAGGCTAATCAAGACCCCGCGCCAGGCATCCGACGTGAAGTCAGGCAGGCGCAGGGCGTCCCACTGGGAGCGGAGGCGGGTGAGCGGCATGGCGCGACGGCGGTGGCGTCAGGCGTAAATGAAGCAGTAACGAAAAAAGGCCTGTGCAGCGATGCCATCATACCGCAGGCCCGCCCGCAATGTTACGCTGCCGTCTGCAGGAATGCATCCCATCCTGTTCGGGCGGGTTGGAGGACCGCTTCATTACCTGTCACCACCGGCTCACTGGCCATGGACGCCTCCCGGACGACCATCGAAGTGCTCCTGCGAACGCCTGCAGCTCATCACGACGTGCTGATGGCGGAACTGCTCGATCTTGGCGCCGAGGCTTTCGCAGCGGAGGGTGAGGTGCTGCGGGCCTATGTGCCAGCAGCGGCCTGGTCGGAGGCGCGCCGCGAGGCCGTCCGGGCGGCATTGCACGGCGCGGACCCAGGGGGGATGATGGATGTGCGTGAGGTCCCGGCACAGAACTGGAATGCCGCATGGGAGGCCAGCATCACGCCGGTCCTCATTGAACCGTTTCTGATTACGCCCACTTGGCGGCCCGTTCCCGATCCGCCGGAGGACCTGCATGTGCTGCAGATTGACCCGAAGATGAGCTTCGGCACGGGTCACCATGAAACGACGCGCCTCATGCTGCAGCTGATGCCTGGCCATGTGCCCACCGGAGCCCGCGTGTTGGATGCCGGCAGCGGTACCGGCGTGCTGGCTATTGCAGCGGCCCGCCTGGGCGCTACTCACGTTGTGGCGTTCGACATCGACCCCCGCACCGAGGACAATATCGACGAGAACGTGACGCGGAACGCGGTGGCCGACCGGGTAACGGCGTTCATCGGAACGCTGGAGGAGGCGCCGGCAGGTCCGTACGACGTGATCCTTGCCAACATCAACTTCAACACGCTTGTGGCGTATCTGCCCGGCTTCGTGGACCGGCTGGCTCCCGGAGGGCATCTGCTGCTGTCGGGCCTGCTGACCACCGACCGCGATGCCCTGCGGCAGGCTGCCGCCCGCTTCCCGCTCGCGGAAACCGCTGATGTCACCGAGGGCGACTGGTGGGCGGTGGCATTTTCCCACACCTCAACCTGACCCACCTGAATCGACCTCAGCCCCACCGACCCTATGCCCACACACGCTACACGTTTTGCCACCATTGATGTAGGAACGAACACGGCGCTGCTACTGGTTGCGGAGGCCGCCCCCGACGGCATCCTGCAGATCGTGGGGAAGGGGCGCCGGGTGGTGCGGCTCGGGGAAGGGGTGGATGCCAGTGGGCGGGTAGGACGCGCCGCGATGGAACGGCTGCGGGAGGCGCTGCTGGCGTACAAGGAAAAGGCGCGGTCGCTGGATGCAGAAATCGTCACCGTAGGGGCCACCAGTGCCTCTCGGGATGCCGCCAACAAAGACGAGCTCGTGGCCTTTGTGCGTGAGGAAACGGGGTTGCCCTACACAATTCTTTCAGGCAAAGAAGAGGCCTACTGGAGCTTTCGGGCGGCCACGTCCGTGCTCACCGATCCACCAGCGGCCTGTGCGGTGATGGACATTGGCGGCGGTTCCACCGAGCTCATTGTAGGCGCGGCGGGCGATGCGGAGGCCGGACTGCGCGCACGGCACAGCTTCAACCTGGGCACGGTGCGGCTCACCGAGCGCCTCTTCGCGTCGCAGCCCCCGACGGCCGGGGCCGTTGCCGCCGCCACAGCGGCCATCGATGAAACCCTCGCTGCCGAGGGAGCAGCCCTCCGCGCGGCGTTTGATGAACCACTGCCGCTCCTGGGGGTGGCCGGCACCATGGTGTCGCTGGCTTTCCTGGCCCACGGGGTGCGGCGGTGGGAGGACATCATCCGCTACCCGGTGCCGATCCCGGCCACGGACGTCACCGCATGGCGCAAGCGGCTCTTTCGACTGGACTATGAGGGCGTCTACAATCTACACCCGGGCCTGATGAACGGGCGGGCGGACGTCTTTCCCATGGGCGTCCTTATTGTGGAGCGCGTGCTACAGCACTTCCCGATCGCCTCCCTCGCAATGAGCCCCCGGGGCCTGCAGTATGGGCTCGCGCTTCGCCACCTGGAGCGGGCACAGGGGGCCCCGTGAAACCCCCGTGCGTCATGCAGAGCGACTGGAACATTGGGGAGTGAGGTCAGGTGCATATCATCAGTTTTTTTGCAGGATGTAATGCCTTTTTACTGACGAACCTCCCTCATGGCTTTTACCGCACGTGACGTACTCCAGGCTTTACGCTCCGTCGTCGATCCCGAGCGCGAAAAAGACATCGTGCGCCTGAATATGGTGCGCAACCTGACGGTGGAAGACGATACCGTGTCGTTCACGGTGGTCCTGAAATCACCGACGGCTCCTTTCGCTGATAAGGTGCAGGCGCAGGCGACGGCCGCTCTGCACGAGGCACTGGGTGACGACCTGACGGTGAACGTGGCGCTGGATAACGAAATGATTGGGCTGGGCGACGACCTGCAGGTGAGCGGCTCGGGGCAGCAGCAAAGCACGGACGACCCCACGCCTGGCGTGCTCAACACCATTGCCGTGGCCTCGGGCAAAGGCGGCGTAGGGAAAAGCACCGTGGCCGTCAACCTGGCCCTATCGCTGGCCGAGGAAGGCTACGACGTGGGGCTGATTGACACCGACATCTACGGGCCATCGGTGCCTACCATGCTGGGCCTGGAAGGGGAGAAGCCACGCGTCAGCGAAGAACGCAAGATCATCCCCTTGCAGAAGTACGGCCTGAAGGTGCTGTCGATGGGCTTCATGATCGACCCGCAAAAGGCGGTCATCTGGCGCGGGCCGATGGTCACCAAAGCCATCCGGCAATTCCTCGGGGATACCGACTGGGGCACGCTCGATTATCTGGTGATGGACCTGCCCCCGGGCACCGGCGATATCCAGCTCACCATCGTGCAGACCGTATCCCTGACGGGCGCAGTCATCGTGTCTACCCCACAGGAGGTGGCGCTCGCCGACGCGCGCAAAGGCGTCTCCATGTTTGATAACGTGAACGTGCCCGTGCTGGGCATTGTGGAGAACATGGCGTTCTTCACGCCCCCCGACCTGCCCGACCGCAAGTACTACCTCTTCGGCCAAGGCGGGGCCCGGCGCCTCGCTCAAGATCTCGACGTTCCGTTCCTCGGCGAAATCCCCATTGAGCAGGCCGTGCGCGAGAGCGGCGACGATGGTGAACCCATTGTGACGGCCGGGCCGGACAGCGCATCGGCGAAGGCGTTCCGGAAGGCCACCCGCCACATGGTCGATGAAGTGGCGCTGCGCAACGCGGAGCAGGCGCCCTCACAGCAGGTGGAGATCCTGTATCGCTAAGCGGCGTTCGTAGCAGACAGGATTCCAGCGCACGCTGATCTTTTCTCGCGCTGCCTCGTCTAACGATTTCTGAAGCTTCCTCCCGGTCGTAAATAGTCGTCTTATGTCAGAGCAATCATCCCCTGCAGGAGCATCCTCCTCTGCCGACGTGCAGCCGCATGAAGACCCCAAGTTACATGCGCGCATCGAGGAAGGCTTGGACTTGATTCGCCCCTACCTGATGGCCGATGGTGGCTCGGTGCGGCTCTCCAACGTAACGCCCGAAATGGTGGTGGAACTGGAGCTGATGGGGGCCTGTGGCACGTGCCCGATGAGCACCATGACGCTGCGCGCTGGGATCGAGCAGGCACTCAAGCGCACCGTTCCGCAGATCACCCGCGTGGAAGCCGTAAACGCCCCGGCGGCTCTCTGAGCCAGTGATCCTTGAGGGCTGCCGCAGGCTTCCGGCTGTAGGTTATTCGGAGCCCGTTTCAGAATCCCAGCCATACTGCAGGAGGGGTAGTGCTTCCTGCATAAAGTCCATGACCTGCGCCGTGAACGCAGGTGTGTGCACCTCCGTCTCGTCTACCGGTCGCTCCACCAGAAACGACTTCCAGCGGAGATATGCTGCGACGTCGCTTTCCTTGTCCTGCGCGTGCCCCCGCGGCATTCCTTTGAGTTTATCGTCGGTGGTTTCGAGGTGGAGGCCGCGGTCGTTGAGCGTTTGCTTCATTTCAAAAAAGAGTGCCGGATGGGCCACCATGCGCTGCCGTAGCGGGCGGAGGTAGTCGTTGTCGAGCCGATGAAAGCCCGCTGCCAGAAAGCACTGATCCGGCTCAATGTGGATATACACCACGCCACGGTCGTTGCGCGTGCCCGACCGCGAGAGCACTGCGCTCACGTGCGTTTTGTAGGGCTGCTTGTTCTTGGAGAAACGGGTGTCGCGATAGATGCGAAAGAGCGACTTTTTCGGATCGCCCGTAAGCGGCAGGTTGGCATGATCCGCGCGCCGGGCGGCGTCCACAATCAGGCACCGCATGGGCCACTGCAGCTCGTCTTCGAACGTGTCCTTGCGCGGCTTGAACCAGTCGCGTTCGTTGTGCTGCTTCAGTTGCCGGAGAAAGGCAAACCCGGCCGGCCGGATGCCGGGGAACGGCGGATAATCGATGGAGCGGGCTACGGACACAGAAATAACAGAGGGCCGATAGATGAGGGCACGGTGGGGCGTGGTGCTGTGGGGCGCGGTGGTATAGGGCGTGTGCTATGAGGGGAACGTGCACGCGAGATAGGCCATAAAGCCCGCGCCGATGCGGAGGGCGTCCTCGTCGACATCAAAGGTAGGGGTGTGTACGCCCGACGTGATGCCCTTGGCGGCGTTGCCCGTACCGAGGCGGTAAAAGCACCCGGGCACCTCCTGCAGGTAGTACGCAAAATCCTCACTCGCGAACCAGGGGTCGAGGTCGACGACGTTTTCGGCACCAAGGTACGCCTGGGCGGCTGTTTTGACGCGCGCGGCCTGCTGCTCGTCGTTGTGCAGGGCCGGATACCCTACGCGGATCTCAAGCTCAGCCGTGGCACCAAAGGCCTCCGCCGTGCGGTCCACCACGCGTGCAATGAGTTCGTGGGCACGGAAGCGCCATTCCTCGTCCATGGCTCGAAACGTGCCTTCGAGATGAACGGCTTCCGGCAGCACATTCGTGGCGCCGTTCCCCATGAAGCGGCCGATGCTCAGCACACTTGGCACATCGGGCGGGCAGTGCCGGCTGACCACGGACTGTAGCGCTACCACGACCTGCGAGGCTGCGAGAATGGTGTCGGTGCTCAGTTCGTGGGGCGCGGCCGCGTGCCCACCCTCGCCCCGAATGGTGAGGTGGAGCTCATCGGCGGAGGCCATGTACATACCGCCTCGCACGCCAAGGGTACCGACTTCCAGTTCGGGCGTGACGTGTTGCCCAAGGGCGAGGTCGGTGGCCGGCGCATGCGGGCTGGCCGCAAGGGCGCCCTCGGCAATCATCGCTTTGGCGCCGCCGGGAATCCGCTCCTCACTCGGCTGGAAAAGAAAGCGCACAGTGCCCGGTACGTGCTCCTTAATCTTGCTCAGGATGAGCGCCGTGCCCAGCAAGGAGGCCGTGTGCACGTCGTGCCCGCAGGCGTGCATCACCCCTTCGTTCTCCGACGCAAACGGCAGCCCGGTGGCTTCTGTAATAGGCAGAGCGTCCATATCAGCGCGCAGCATTTGGGTCGGGCCTGGTTGCCCGCCCTCAAGGGTTGCCACAATTCCGGTGCCTGCGACTCCAGTCGTGAGGTGCACGGGCACGTCGGCCAGCGTATCCTGGACCAGCTGCGCGGTCGCGTGCTCTTCAAACGCCAGTTCCGGGTGCTGATGGATCTGACGTCGCAGGTGCACAATGTCTGCAAACGCATCGGTTGCCGCCTTCTTGATGGTCGCTATCATCCCTCGTATAGGTCGGTGAAAAAGCCAGGCATTCGTAAACCGTGATAGGCGCTGAGGCAACGCACGAACGGGGTATGGGATCACCTCATGGGGCGGAGGCCTGCGCGCACCGTAGGGGACCTCCGTGCCTTCAGGGCAAGGTTGGAGAATCGTTACGATCGTCCGCTCATCGGTAGCCACGGTGGCACGGCCGGGGTAAATTGGGGTCCTACGGCAAAATAATGCTTCGATGTATGCGTATTTTTTACGATGCCGGTCGACTGCAGCACATGTAAACGCTGGTGAATTCGTGTGAGCGTATAATAGCAGAATGAAAGATGAGAATGCGTATGTCGGTGGCACACTGGTCAGCGTTAAATATGAATCCTTTAGTGGGTAGCATCGTAAGGACAGTTCACGTACCGATGCTATGGTAGCTTATGTAACAGTGCACTGTGTTGTGCAACACGAGCTATGACCTGTAGCTTTTTACCGTATTAAACCTATCTATCCTGTACCAATGGCTAAGAAAAACAAGTTTTCTGTAGAGCGCGTCAAGATGGAAGAAGCAGAACAAGAGCTCTCAAAATTGCGCAGCGGGCGCGGGGGACGTGTGTCGAAGTACGCACCTGTAGCGGATGACGCAGAAGAACTAAAAAAAGGAGAATCGTTGAAGGTTGAGTTGAAGAAAAATGAGGTCGGCGGACTGCGCGGGTATCTGCAACGTCGGTTCGGTGAGAAGTTCACCGTCAAATCATCGCGCCTGGAAGGGGATGATTATATGGCCTTTATCTTTCACACCGATGATGTGGAAGAGTAGCGCTTGACAGGCGCACACGACGCAATAGTGTGGCGGTCCCCATACCACACGCCATAGAGGCGGCTTCTTTCGAGAGGCCGCCTCTTTTTTGCCACCTCTTTTTTTGCTAATGCTATCCAGCGCCGCCGGGCATCAGAACGCACGGGGCGTTCGCCCTTGGCCGTAGGATTTGCTATGCTCTGAAGCGCTTAGTGCACGATACGGTCCTGTCTTACTTCTTGGCGTATGCTGCTGGTCGATTGGCTCATTGTGTTGGCGTACCTGGTGGCCACGCTGGCCTTAGGAGCCTACCTTGCGCAGCGGGCCTCTGGGTCGCTGGAGGATTTCTTTGTATCGGGGCGTACGCTGCCGTGGTGGCTGGCAGGTACCTCCATGGCGGCCACCACCTTCTCTATCGACACCCCGCTCTACATCTCGGGCGTGGTGGGCACACGGGGCATTGCCGGTAACTGGGAATGGTGGGCCTTCGCGTTCAGCCACGTGGCGCTGATTTATGTGTTTGCCCGTCTCTGGCGGCGGAGCGAGGTGGTGACGGACGCAGAGGTCATCGAACTGCGCTATGGCGGGCGTCCGGCGGCCATCCTCCGGGCCACGAAAGCCTTTCTGTTTGCGGTGCCGATCAATTGCATTGGCATTGGCTACATCACCCTCGCCACCGTGAAGGTCGTCGGCGCGCTGGGAATCTGGGAAACGCTGGGGTTTGGCCCGGGCGAGCAGATCTGGGGGCTCGATCCACAGCTGCTCACCGTTGTAGGCATCGGGGTGTTGGTGCTGGTCTATGCGGGCTTCTCTGGCCTGTGGGGCGTAGTGGCCACGGACTTCTTTCAGTTTTTCCTGGGGATGATCGGGGCACTGCTGGTGGCCTGGTATGCGCTCCGAAGCCCGGAGGTGGGGGGGCTGTCGGGGCTGGTGACGCAGGCGCAGGCCGTCACCGATTTTGACGTGCTGGCGTTCGTGCCGCTGGTGTGGGATGGGGAGGCGTGGTTCGGGCTGGCGTGGAGCACCTTTGCCGGCATCACAGCCTCTACGTTCGTGGCCTACGTCGGGCTGCAGTGGTGGACGTTCCGGCGCTCGGATGGAGGCGGTGAGTTTGTGCAGCGCCTTGCGGCGGCACGCGATGAGCGGGAGGCGGTACGCGCCGCCTGGCTCTTTAATGTGATGCACTACGTGGTGCGCACCTGGCCGTGGGTGTTGGTGGCGCTGGCGGCCCTGGTGCTGTACCCGGAGATGGAGGACCCCGAACTCGGCTACCCCACGCTGATGGTCGATTTCCTACCAACCGGCGTGCTGGGCCTTGTCGTGGCATCCCTGCTGGCGGCCTTCATGAGCACGGTGTCGACCCAGATCAACTGGGGTGCGTCCTACCTCACAAACGACCTTTACCTCCGCTTTTGGCGCCCCGAAGCTACCAATGCAGCGCAAGTGCGGGCCGGGCGTGTGGCATCGGTGTTTATCATGGCAATCGGCGGCACCGCAGCCTTCATTGCCGATGATGTGGCGACGATCTTCCGGCTGGTGTTGGCGATTGGGACGGGTCCGGGCGTGGTGCTTATTCTACGGTGGTTTTGGTGGCGCATCAACGCCTGGGCGGAGCTTGCAGCTATGGTGGCGGGCTTCTTCATTGGGCTCTTCACATCGGTCGTGCCGCTGCTTCAAATCGGCGACTTCGGCCTGCGCCTGGTGGTCATCACCGGGCTGACGGCGGCGGTGTGGCTGACGGTGATGTACCTGACCGCTCCGGAGACGGAGGAGACGCTGGAGGCGTTCGTTCGGAAGGTGCGGCCCGGCGGTCCTGGCTGGGCCCGGCAGCGGGCGCGGCTGGGCATTGCTCCGGCGCAGGCGCTTGTGCGCTCGCTACAGCAGGCCGTGGCGGCACTGCTGCTGCTCTTCGGCCTGATGTTTGGCACCGGGGCACTGTTGCTTCTAAAGTGGAATACGGCCATTGCGATGCTCCTCGTAGCCCTAACAGGCGCGTACCTGCTGCATCGGTGGCGCGGGAGCGCCGAGCGGCCCGTCTCTCCAGCGAGGTCCGCCCGCGGGACTGGACCGTAACCGTCCAGTGCATCCAGCCGGGTAGGGAAACACAGAGGACGCAGGTGTCATTCGATCAATCCTTATTCATGCCGCACGGCCTGCTGCTCTTATGCCCCAAATTGCAAACCTTCCGGTCTTCCCGCTTCAATTGGTGCTCTTTCCCAACGAGCGGCTGCCGCTCCACATCTTCGAAGAGCGGTACAAGGAGCTCGTGCAGTACTGCCTCGACAACGACAGCCCCTTCGGCATCATGCTGGCCGAGGACGACCAGGTGGCTACCGTGGGCTGCACTGCCGAGATCGACCGCGTCATCAAACGGTACGAGGACGGCCGGCTCGACATCGAAGTCAAGGGCGTGGAGCGGTTTGAGGTGCAAGAGATCCACCAGGACCACGCCTACCTTTCGGCCGATGTGGAGCTGTTGCCCGAAGGCACGCCCACGGTCGATCCCGCCCTCCGTGAGCGGGTGATCACCCAACACATGCGCCTGCTGGAGCTGGCCGGTCGCACCGTACGCCCCAGCCTCTACGAAGATGACGAGCAACTCTCGTACGTCATCGCTTCCAACGCTGGCCTCTCAGTAGAGCAGCAGCAGGCCTTGCTGATCATTGACCGCGAGAACGAACGCCTGCAGTTCCTGGTGGAGCATCTGGAAGAGATGATCCCACGCGTAGAGCAGGTAGAAAGCGTCCAGAAGAAGATCCGCTCCAATGGCCACTTCAAAGACTTTCCGCCGGAGGACCTGCCGCCTGACATCGACGCCTGAATTGCTTCCCCCGCTCCCTTCTCACTGAAGCGCTCCCGCATGCCTCAACTCGGGCCGTACACGCTGCACACCATCGAAACCGGACGCTTTGGCCTTGATGGCGGCGCCATGTTTGGCGTCGTCCCGAAGCCGCTCTGGGAAAAACGCATCGCGCCAGACGAGCAGAACCGTATCCCGTTGGCCATGCGCTGCTTGCTGCTTGAAGGCAACGACCGCTTGATCCTAATCGACACCGGGCTCGGCGATACCTACACCGACAAGTTCGCCAAGATTTTTGCCGTAGACCACGAGCACTCCGAGCTGCATCGGTCATTGGAAGCGGTGGGCTTTTCCGCCGCTGACGTAACCGACGTCGTGCTCACGCACCTCCACTTCGATCACGGCGGCGGCTGCACCACGCGTCGCAATGGGGCGCTTGCCCTCACGTTTCCGAATGCCACGCACTATGTGCAGCGTGCGCACTGGAACTGGGCGCAGAACCCTAACCCGCGTGAGAAAAACTCTTTTCTACAGGAGAACCTGGAGCCTTTAGCTGCAGCTCCACAGTTGCATCTGCTGGATGGCGACGTACCGCTCTTCGATAACATCAGTGTCCGTACCGTCTTTGGCCATACCGAGGCGCAGCAACTTGTGAAGATTGACGGCGATGAGCAAACGCTGGTGTTTGTCGCCGACTTGCTGCCCACCACCGCCCATGTACCGCTGCCGTATGTGATGGGCTACGATGTGCGTCCCCTGGAGACCATGAAGGAAAAGAAAGCCTTCCTGGAAGAAGCGCATGCGGAGGGGTGGCACCTGTTCTTTGAGCATGACCCTGAAGTGGCCGTAGCCAACCTGCAGGAGGGCGCGAAGGGTCTGGAAACGACCAACCACCGGTCCCTCGCCGACCTGTAATCACTCAGCAACCGGAGGTGCGTATGTCTGCTTCTGACGTCACCGCGTCGCCCTTACCAGAGGATGTGCCCCCGGTTGACCCTGCCGACGCCCCGGTGCACATCATTGTGGCTACAACCGATACAGGCGAAGGCGAGGCACTGGAGGCGCGGCTGTCCGCTGATCACGAGCAGAACCGCGTGACGCGCGTGCACACCCTTGCCCACGCACTGGAGGCCGTCGACCAGAAGGCTGCCGACGCATGCGTGATTGACCACGACATCCCTGATGGCAACAGCCTCGACTTCCTCCAGCGCTTGGAAACAGCGGAGCACGATATTCCTGTGGTGGTACTGCTCACCGAGGAGGGAGAGGCAGCGGCCGTCGCCATCATGAAGGCTGGCGCTGCCGACTACGTGCGCAAGCAAGCGCAGGAGGGGTATGTGGATGAGGTAGCCTTTAAGGTGAAAGAGGCCATCCATCACCACCGGCTGGCGCAGCAGGTAGCGCAACTGGCGGAACACCGCGAGCAGATGCGGCTGTTGCGTACCATCCACACCACAGTGGCAACGGTGAAGCACGAAATCAACAATCCACTGTCCATCATCTCAGGCAACGCTCAACTGCTGGTCGAGCTCGCGCGGGCGCTGGATCTGGGCGACGACATTGCACAGCCCGCTCGCGATATCGAAGAAGCCAGCCAGCGCATTGCTGCGTCGCTCGAAAAGCTGGGGGACCTGAAGCAGTCGATTCTTACGCAATACAAGAACGAGAACGCCTCCTCGTCGCCCACGTAAGGGTCGGGTTGCGCCAAAGCCCCCCTTGACGACGTGTGAAGAAACCGCTACCTTGGTTATCATCACTTTTCCGGTCAGATTTCCCGCGCGCTTATACGCCTCGTTGTTACCGCCGATACTGTAGCTACGCAGGGGCATGCCTCCTTTCGGCCGCGAGCCGTCACCATCGGCGCTCGGTGTGTCCTGCGTTCATTACTATCTTAGTCAGGGGAATCCTCATGAAGTACACGTCTACATCGTGGCGGCCGGGCACGGCTCGTCCGCGCACGCTCTACGCACTTACCGCACTTATGGCTGTTGTCTTGCTGTGGCTACCCACGGAGCAGGCAGAGGCACAGATTGGCGGCGCAGGGGTCGTTTTCCTGATGATCGAGCCGGATAGCCGCGCCGCTGGGATGGGAAACACGGGGGTCGCCATCGCCGATAACGCCAGCGCCAACTTCTGGAACCCGGCCGGGCTTGCGTTTCAGCGCGGCACGGAGGTGTCGCTGACGCACTCGAACTGGCTGCCGGCCTTCGATGCAGGGCTCTTCTACGAATACCTTACAGCCAAGCACTCGGTTGACGGCGTCGGGACGTTTGGCGCGCAGGTGACCTTTCTGAACCTGGGAGAACACGAAGGACGTGACTTCCAGGGAGATCCTACGGGCACGTTCCGGTCGTATGACCTCGCCATTGGGCTTTCCTATGCGCGCCAGCTTACCTCGCAGTTTGGCGTAGGCATCAGCACGCGCTTCATCTACTCCGACCTGGCGCCCGAAGGCCTTTCCGATGGGGTGGACGGTACCGGATCCTCCGTCTCGTTTGATCTTGCCGGCCTCTACCGCAGCAACCCGATTGACCTGGGCGGTGTGGGGACCACCATCTCTGCCGGCTTCAACCTGGCCAATATGGGCCCCGAGATCAGCTACTCAGATGCAGAAGACAGTGGCGATCCGCTGCCCACCAACCTGCGCTTTGGCTACAGCCTGACGTTTGATTTTGACGCCTTCAACCAGCTCACCTTCGCGAACGACTTCAACAAGATGCTCGTCCGCCGCGATGCGGATGGTGCCGATCCGTGGACGCAGGCGATCTTCTCGGCCTGGTCGCCGGTAGAAGTGTGCACGGCTGCTGTAAACGAGTGCGACCGGCAGGAAAACCCCGAAAACTACCGCTCGGTCAACGCCCTTGAGCAGATGACCATCGGCACGGGACTGGAGTACTGGTACGACCAACTCTTTGCCATCCGGACGGGCTACTTTTACGAAAGCCCCTACAACGGCAACCGGCAGTTTCTCACGTTTGGCGCCGGGCTGCGCTACAACATCGTAGGGATTGACTTCTCCTACATTTATGCGCTGGAGGAAGACAGCCCGCTGTCTGACACGATGCGCTTCTCGCTGCTGCTGGACTTCGGTTGATACGCGGGACGGCAGTCGTAGCCGCTTCCCATCGGTGTAACATGGGACACCTTTTCCGTGGCGGTGCGTTGGGGGTCTCTCCCATCGCATCGCCACTTTTGTTTGCTTCCTGATGGATACCTCGCTCTATGTTGTGGCCAGCCTGTTTATCCTGGCTGGTGCTGTGTTTATTTACCTCACCATTCGCGACAACGCACGTCCCTTGCCCGAGGGTGGCTTGCAGTGGGCGACCACCGTGTTCTCGGTATTGCTGATGGGCACCGGTGCCCTCGCATTGCTCTTTCTGATGCAACCTCCGCAGCCGCCCGCCCCCGCCAACGATGAGGCGCGCATCGGCGAGGCAGCAGATAATTTCTCGTTTTACATGGTCGACGACGACCGCGAGCGTACCCTGCATGAGTTTGAGGGGCAGGTGGTACTCATCAACTTCTGGGCTACGTGGTGCCCGCCATGCCTCGAAGAGATGCCGGAGCTCAATCGCCTGCAGGCCGATTATGCCGACGACGGGTTGGTCATTTTGACCATCTCCGACGAAAGTCCGCGGCAGATTAAAACGTTTGAGGAGCAGGTGCCGCTTGAAACGGTCAGTGGCTACGTGAAAGACGCGCGCGACCTGCCCGAGCCGTTCGACAAGATGGTGCGGGGCCGGCCTGTAAGCTATGTAATTGATCGGGACGGCATCATCCGCGACTATCTGCTGGGCGCGGGTGATTACGCATTCTTTGAGAACGCCGTGCGTCCGTACCTTGGGGAGTCCATCGCCGAGCGGTAACAGCGGATCGCCAAATCGGGCTCGACAGAGTGATGCGGCTTTCGTATGTTGCGCAGCGTCGCACCCGCCGCATTGTGCCGGTAGCGCCCCGCCTCCACTCTTGTCCACGCCTTTTCCGTATTCGTCGCTATGCCCTGGTATAAGCAGCTTCACTGGCAGATCATTCTGGCCCTTGTCCTGGGCCTGGTGTATGGTATCATCGCCGCCATGCAGGGATGGGTGACGTTCACGTCGAACTGGATCGCACCGTTTGGGGACATCTTCCTGAACCTGCTGATGCTGATCGCGATACCGCTGATCCTGGCCTCACTCATCACCGGGATCGCCTCGCTGGCGGACGTGAAGAAGCTTTCCCGCATCGGCGGTAAGACCATCGCCATCTACCTGGTGACGACCACCATCGCGCTGGTGATCGGGCTCACGATCGTCAACATCATGCAGCCCGGCAGTTTTGTGCCGCCAGAGATGCGGCAGCAACTGGAGCAGACGTATGCCGGCGAGGTGGGGGAGCGGCAGGACCTGGCGCAGGACGCCGCCGAGCGGGGGCCGCTGCAGCCACTGGTCGACATCGTTCCGCGCAACTTCTTCGGGGCGGCCTCCGACAATGGCAACATGCTACAGGTCGTGTTCGTCGCGTTCCTGATGGGCATTGGGCTGATGCTCATTCCGCGAAAGAAAGCCGAGCCGCTAATTCAATTTTTCGATAGCCTGAATGAGCTGGTCATCAAGCTCGTGGGGATCATCATGCTGACGGCTCCCATTGGCGTGTTTGCCTTGATTGCTGACACGATCACGGCCATTGCGGGCGATCAGCCGGGGCAGGTAATGGAGCTGCTGGGGGCACTCGGGTTTTATATGCTGGCGGTGGCTATCGGGCTGGCCATCATGGTGTTCTTGGTCTACCCTGCCATCCTCCAGCTCTTTACCCCGCGCTCGCTTAAAACCTTCTTTCCCGGGATTGCCCCCGCGCAGCTTGTGGCGTTCTCCACGTCGTCCAGCGGCGCTACACTACCAGTTACGATGGAGTGCGCCGAGAAAAACCTGGGGGTTTCGGAAGAGGTCTCGTCTTTTGTCCTGCCGCTGGGCGCCACCATCAACATGGATGGTACGGCGCTCTATCAGGCGGTGGCGGCCGTCTTTATCGCCCAAACCCTCGGCATGGATCTTACGATCTCAGCACAGCTCAGCATCGTGTTTATTGCGGTACTGGCATCCATTGGCACCGCTGCGGTACCGTCGGCTGGCATCGTGATGCTCGTCATCATCCTGGAGTCTATCGCCGTACCGGCCGCGGGCATTGCCCTGATCCTGGGCGTGGACCGGCCGCTCGACATGCTCCGCACGATGAACAACGTCACCGGAGACGCGATGGTCGCCTGCGTGGTGGCAGAGTCCGAAGGACAGCTGCATCAGCCCAGCGGCGACCGCCTGAGCGAAGAACTAATGGAAGGGGACCTGGCTGAAGGCAATGGCAGCGCCGCCACTGAACGGAAAACGCCCGAAGCTCGTTAAGCGAGTTCTTGGTCGTACCGAACCGACCGTTGTTCTCGTAAGCGCTGTCTGCGTATGTGGCACCTGTATTGTGTCGCGCTGGTAATCATAGGACTGGTGTATCCCGCAGCGGGAGGAGCGCTTGAGGCGCGGGCCGATGTGCCATTGGGCGCCCCTATGCTGCTGGAGCAGGAGGAGGACCGTGCGCTCTTGGAGGAAGGGCGAACGCATCTCTTCTCGATGCGCTTGGAGGCGGCCACTGACGTCTTTGACGCGTTAGCCGAACGTCCAGACGGTGCCGTGGCTGCAGCCTACCATCAGGCCCTGCAGGCCCTGCTCCAGAGCGTGATCACGGACGATGACCAGTACATCGCGGCCTTCGATGAGCGCTACGAGGCCCTGCGGGAGGCCCTTAATGCCGTGCCCGAGAGCCGCTGGCGCACCTACCTTGCGGCCGAAGCCAGGCTCATGCGCACCCTGATGCTGGCGAAGCAAAACCGTGTGGTCCGGGCCGCCTTTGCTGCGCGGGGAGCGTATAGCCGGTATCAGGACGCGGCTTCGGGCACTGCATCGTTCGCCGAACCGTACAAGGGCCTGGGCATCTTTCACCTGGCGATCGGGTCGCTGCCGAGTGGCTACCAGCGTGTGCTCAGCATCCTCGGCTTTAGTGGGTCGATTGAGCAAGGCATTCGCGAACTCGAGCAAGCGCGGGATGGCGCGTACGCCACAGTGGAGGCTACGGCCTACCTCGGCCTGATTGATGTCGTGATTCGCTACCGGACAGCAGAAGCTGTCGCTCGCTTTGAGGCGCTTCGGGAAGCATATCCCGAAAGTCCGCTGATGGCGTACCTGCTGGCTTATGCCTTGCTGGAGGACCGGCAGGGTGGGGCTGCGCTGGAGGTCGCCCAGCACGCCGTACGTCAAGGCCAGCAGCCACGGTACTTTTTTGTTGACTATGCCGAGTACTATCTTGCCCAGGCGCTTTTTCGCCACAACCGCTTCCAACCGGCGGCGACCTACTACCGGCGCTACCTCGCGCGCCATGAGGGGCCGGGGCTCCGCGCGCCAGCGAACCTGTACGCCGGCCTGGCCCTGGAGCTGACCGAACGCCGCGCTGAGGCCGTGGTGTTTTACAGACGCGTGCAGGACGACCGCGATTTTGATGCTGACCAGGCCGCCTATCGCGAAGCCCAGCGGCGGCTGGATGCGGAAATTTCCTTCGCCGATCGCCTGCTGGTGCGCGCCACCAATGCGTTTTACGCTGGGCAGTATCACTTGAGCCGGGTGTTGCTTGCACAGGTGGGAAGCGCAGAGACGGCCACGCCGCCCATCCGCGCCCGGGCCCGCTACTATCTGGGGCGCGTGGCTTATGCGCAGGGCCAGTGGCCCGCGGCCGAGCAGCATTTTCAGCGCACGCTGGAGGCGCCCGGCCGCCGGACGGACGGGCTGGCGCCATGGAGCCACTTCTATCTGGGGCAGATGCGGCAGGCCGAGGGCGCGGCGGATGCCGCCGAGGCCCATTACACCGAGGCGCTTAACTTCGCAACGCCGTTTGACTATCACCAGTGGTTGGAGCAGCGCGTGGCTGCTGCTCGCGAAACATTAACGGGTGGCGCGTAACAGAGTCGTAGGGCGTAGGACGGGCAAGCGTACGCGAAAGCCGGTGCCTATGTGCGCCGATAGCGCACAGGGAAGGCGCTTGCGGAGAGAGAGGACGGGCCTGGGCCGCCGTATGCTACTACCTGAACGGACGGCTACCCCACCCATCAGTGCGTCCATCATTTGTTCAAACAATTATACAGCGCCCTACACTGCCATGACTCCTTCCCCTCACGCCAACGGCTCAACCGCCGTTGTGGCCCCTCCCTCGGAGGATCGGTTTGCCCCGACCGAACTCCACGATCGCGTGGTCATCATGTTACTCTTTGATCAGGTGGTAACCGAAGCCGATGTGCGCACGGCATGGGACAAGCGCCGGGAAAGCGGCGACTCACACCGGGCCCTCTGGCGGGTGTTAGCCTCCATCGAGGGCGTCGACGAGGACGCCGTCTTCGCAGAGGCGGCGCGCGTGTACGGCTTCAACAGCATGCGGCTGGACACCAACACGGCCGTTAAGCAGATGCGCCAGGTGCGTGATCAGACGGATCTCCAGAACTGGCTGGCGTTGCTGAATGCCTCCGTTATACCGGTCGCGAAGGCAGAGGGCCGCATGATTTTCGCGACTCATGACCCCACACGCCCTGGGGTCCGAAAAGCCATCGACAGGGTCTGGACCAAGCCCTACGATCTGCGCTACACGAACCGCGACGCTGTTGTCAGCGTCATTAACGCCGCCACCAGGCGGCAGCAGGCGTACGTTCGCCCGGCCGAGCGCTTCACCGCGCCGTGGGTATCCGACCCCGACGCAGCCTATGCGCCGCCGCGTGCAGTGGCAAACGGCACGCTGGACCGGCCCACATTTATGCGCTTGCTGGAAGGAGCGCTCGTTGATGTGGTTCGAAAAGATGCAACCCTGGTGTGCCTCGTGCCCAACACCAACGATGAAACAGAATTCTTTTTGGAAGAAGAGGGGCGCTTGCAGCCGTGGTTTACGGAGCAACGCGTTCCGGCACAGGTGCTGCTGGCGGCGCTTAAGAGCTACATCCTTGAGGTAAGCAACAACCAGCCGCAGGCCTCACGCACGCGCACGATCCAGCGCTGGATCGACGGCACACGCGTTTCCTTTTCGATGGATTGGTTGTCTGAGCCCAAGCAGCTACCGTGCGCCCGCATCCGTGTGGTCTCGTAAGCACCCGGCACGGACCGCCGTCAGCCGGTGCTCTGCATGGCCGCGGCGATACCATTGATACTGAGGAGGAGGGCATGCGCTGTGGCATCGGGATCATCCTCCTCCGCACGGTAGCGGCGTAGCAACTCCAACTGCAGCAGATTCAGCACGTCGGTGTACGGATTCCGTAGCGCAATCGACTTCTTGATGACGGGGCTGCGCTCGAGCAGCGTCTCCTGCTTCGTGATGGTGAGGATGGCACTCCGGGCCCGGTCGTACTCCGCCTCAATGCGGGTGTGAAAGTCCCCGCCATCGGCGGCGTTGGTCGCCTGCCGGGCATAGCGCCGGGCGATGATCAGGCGAGCCCGGCTCATCTCCCGCTGGGCACTGTCCACCACGGCCTGGAAGAAGGGCCACGTAGCATAAAGGTTTTGCAGCGCCTCTGCCCCATGGGTCTCTATGGCTTCCTGTAGCGCTACGCCGGTCCCATACCAGCCAGGGATGAGGTAGCGCGTCTGCGTCCAGGCAAAGACCCAGGGGATAGCGCGCAGCCCTTCAAAGTCGACCTCGCCAGAGCCGCGGGAGACGGGCCGCGAAGCAATGGGCAAGCGGCTGATGTGCTGGATCGGCGTGGTCTTTACGTACCAGGACCAGAAATCGCTGTCGTGGATAAGATCGCGATAGGCGTCCATTGCGGTACCGGCCATGGATTCCACGATGTGATGTGCTGTGGCCTCAGCAACGTCCTCCCGGTCCAGTGGCCGTTCCACCGCCCCTGCCGACGCGCGAAGCATGGCGTTGAAAATCTGCTCCAGGTGCCGCCGCGCAATGGCGGGAAGGGCGTACCGGAAGGAGATCACCTCCCCCTGTTCGGTAAAGCGAATGCGGCCATTGTGCACGGGTTCGGGCATGGCCAGGATCGCCTGGTTCGCCCGTCCGCCGCCGCGCCCCACCGTACCGCCGCGGCCGTGGAAGAGCCGGAAGTCGACGTCGTGGGCCCGGCAGACTTCTGAGAGCCGGCCCTGCGCGCGGTGCAGCGCCCAGTTGGCCATCCAGTAGCCGCCGTCTTTGTTGCTGTCCGAGTAGCCCAGCATCAGCTCCTGAAAATTCCCTCGATGCTGCAGGTGTTGTCGGTAGACCGGGTGGGCGAACAGCTCTTCCATGAACGCATCCGCGTGCGCAAGGTCTTCCACCGTTTCGAAGAGGGGCGCCAGGTCCAGTGGCGATTCCACGGTGCCGTCCTCCAGGCGCCAGAGGCCGACCTCTTTAGCCAACAGCAGCACCTCCAGCAGGTCGCTGACGTCGTGCGTCATGCTGACGATGTAGGTGCCTACGGAGTCTGGCTCATGAGCGGTTTGCTCAGCCAGCAACTCCAGCGTCTCCATCAGCGAGGCAATAGCCTCCGGCCACGGACGTCCGCGCGGCACCAGGGGCCGTGGGTTCTGCAGTTCCTCGGTCAACAGCGTGAGGCGCTCCTCCTCCTGTAGCGCCGCATAGTCGTCCGTCACCCCGGCAACGCGCAGCAAGTGCGCAACGGTTTCTTCGTGCACCCCACTGTGCTGCCGGACGTCGAGCGCCGCCAGGTGAAAGCCGAACGTCTGCGCGCGGCTCAAGAGGTCGGCCAGTTGCCCATACGCGGCCAGGTCCTCAAACCCACACGCGGTAAGGCCCTCCTGGATCAGCTTCAAGTCGTCGATGAACGTCCGGCTGGTGTAGGGCGGGGCACCGGGGATCTCCTCCTCGCGGAGCAGCGCCGAGAGCCGGGCACGCATGTACGTGAGCTTCATGCGGAACGGCTCCTGCTGAAACTGACGCTTACGGTACGCCGCGATGGAGACGTACTCGGCGTCGGCTTCGATGCTGTCGTAGAGGGCCTGCGGGACGTTTACCTGTGCATCCGAGATGCTGAGCTCCCGGCGCAGCGCTTTGATGTCCTCAAAGTAGCGCTCAAGCACCACATGCCGCTGACGCCGGAAGGTAGAGCGGGTGATGTCGGGCGTAACATTGGGGTTGCCGTCCCGGTCGCTTCCGATCCAGGAGCGGAAGCGGAGAAGCGGCGGAAGTCCGTCGGTGGCTTCCCGGGCGGCTTCGATCCCAAACCGGCGCTCCAGGCTTTGCCGGATGTCGCGCTGTACCGTTGGCACGGTATCCCAGATGGCATTGCGCATAAAGTACAGGCCCTGGTCTACTTCTTCCTCCACGGTGGGGCGCGCCGCGCGGATCTGGTCGGTGCTCAGCAGCAGGCTAATCTGCGAGAACATGTCCGTGAGCGTTTCCATGCGCTCCAGCGGAGGCAGCGCCTCTCCCTGTACGGCATCCAGCAGGCCGGAGAGGTGCTGCTGTTTGTAGAGGATGCTGCGCCGCCGGGCTTCGGTGGGGTGGGCCGTCAGCGTCGGCTGCACATCCAACCGGTGGATATGGCGTAGGGTGGCCTCAATATCCAGCCCTTGCGCTTGCAGCGTAGCAATGGCCTCATCAATGGAGTCGGCGCGGGGCTCATCTGCGCTGCTCTCGCGTGCCCGCTCGCGGTTGATTCGGATGATCTCCTGCCGCTCGGCCTGGTTTACCAGATGAAAAAAGGTTGTGAACGCCTTCAGCAGCCACACGATCTGCTCGTGGGAGAGCCCGCGAATACGTGTGGCGGCGGCGTCACGGAGACTGGAGTCCTGCTGTTGCGCGGCTTCTTTGCATTGCTGTCGGAGCTCCTCAACGAGGGTCAGGGTGTCCTCACCGGCCCGGTCTCTAATCGCCTCACCAAGGAGACTCCCCAGCAGGTTCACCTGCTCGCTCAGCGGGCGCGAAACGCCTGTACCTTCTGCTTCAACGGAAATGCCTTGCCAGCGGCTCATGCGAAATAGGGGCCAGATGATAAAAATAAAATCAGGTCGCGCGAAGCGAACGCGCAGTGCAACATACAAATGCCCGGGCAGAAGCGCAGGGCCAGCACTTCAGTAAAGAAAACGCCCGTTTGGGGGTTGGCCGATACCAGTAGCCAGGAAAACGGTAGCGCTACCCCTCATGCCCGCCTACAACGAGCACAATCTCGCCTCGCACGCGGTGTTGGGCATCGTAGTAGGTATGCAGCTCTTCCAGCGTGCCACGGCGGACTTCTTCAAATTTCTTGCTGAGCTCGCGCGCCACCACGGCCGGACGCTCGGTGCCGAACACCTCCGCCAGGTGCCCGAGGGTTTTTGCAATGCGGTAGGGCGATTCGTAGAGCACGAGCGTCCGCGGGTCGGTGCTGAGCTCGCGGATGCGCGTCTGCCGGCCCTTCTTTTGTGGCAGGAAGCCTTCAAACACAAACCGGTCGCAGGGGAGTCCGCTGACGGTGAGCGCAGGCAGTACGGCTGAGGCGCCGGGCAACGCCTCCACCGGCACGTCGTTTTGGACGCAGGCCCGCGTGAGGTAAAAACCGGGGTCGGAAATCCCTGGGGTGCCCGCATCCGTGATGAGGGCCAGGTGCTGCCCAGCCTTCATCAGCTCGATGAGCTGTGGCGTCTTCTTGTGCTCGTTATGAGCGTGGTAGCTGGTGGTGGCGGTGCGGATGTCATAATGCGACAGCAGCACGCCGGAGGTGCGGGTGTCCTCACACGCAATCAGGTCTACCTCTTTCAATACGCGCAGGGCGCGCAGCGTAATGTCTTCGAGGTTGCCAATAGGCGTAGGGACGAGCGTAAGCATGGGCAGCACGGGGGTGGGGAGAGGCGAGATGGGGCGGAGCAGGGGCAGCCACGGCTACGACCGCAGCCAGGACAGGAAGCGGTGGCGCAGGGGGGGCGTGGCGCGGAGGTCCATCCTCACGTACACCAGGAGCCAGAGCCCCACAGCAATCATCACGATGTTGGCGATCCACATGCCAAACCAGGGGTCAATCGCGCCCCGGTTGGCCAGCTTCTCGCCCTGCACCAGCGTGATCCAGTAAAAGAGGAAGATGCCAAAGGCCAGCGCGCCTACCGTGCCAAGCCCGCTGCGCCCTACGCTCAGGCCCAGGGGGGCTCCGATAAACAGAAAGATGAGGCAGGCGACGGCAATGGAGTACTTCTTATGCACCTCCACACTGTAGCGGGCCGCCCGCAGCGTATCCCACTCGGTCGTACGGCGTGTATCGTCGATCTGGGAGGCGGTAGTGCGGGCGTTTTCGATGGCGGCGGTATGCATCAGGCTGCGCTGGTTGGCCTCCAGGCCAGCCGTGACGCCCTGCTGCGCGAGGGAGCCGGCGCTCGTGCGCGTGATGGGCGGCTCGCGTCCCCCCGCACTTCCATCAGCGGCCAGCGCATCCGGCGAGGGAAGTGCGTCTTCCAGGTCAGAGCGCGGGGTGAGGGTGCTATCGGGGCGCCCGGGCAGCCCACGGTGCTGCTCGCGGGTGCGGAGCAGAGCGTATGCCTGCGCTACCGATTGCTGCAGCGAATCGATGTACAGCACCATATCGCGGGTGGGCATGGTGCGCTCGGAACGGTACCGCTCCTGCGGCTCGGAGCGCTCAAAGCCAAAATCGGAAATGTCGAAGGTGATCTGGTAGCGCTCAAACGCCAGGCGCTCATACCGCTCCTCCAGGCCGCTGCGCCGGGCCGACGGCCGGCGGTGCACCTCGCCCTCCCGCAGGTCAAACACAATCTCTGCGCCGTCGGCCTGCGAGCTCAACTCGCCATGGCGGGCCTTAATGACGCCCTGGTTACGCGAGCCCTCCGTGTAGTCGTAAATGGTCACGTCGCGGACGTGGCCCGTTTCGGCATCGCGATCCTGCACCAGAATGGCGTAGCTCCGGAGGCCGGTGTAGAAGACACCCGGTTGAAGATCGAATCCCGGTTTTTGCGTGCGAATGTCCTGCCACAGCACCCGGGCCCGGAAATTGGCCTCGGGGAGGATCACATGGTTGAAGTACGCCATCGTGCCGGCCAGCAGGCAGCCCACAATCACGAGCGGCCACATGAGCTGGGTGATAGAAATGCCGCATCCCTTGATGACAGTGTAGGCATTGGACTCGGTGAACGTCCCAAACACCATCAGGGTGGCCAGTAGCACCGACATCGGCACCGCCAGCACCAGCATGTAGGCCAGGTTGTAGGAGATCAGCTCAACAATCACCGTGAACGGCAGCCCCCGTCCGGCGATGTCGCCCAGGTAGCGCATCAGGAACTGCATCAACAGCAGAAACATGATCACACTCAGCCACCCCAAGAAGGGGCCAGGCAGGGCGCGCAAGATGATGCGATGGACATGCTTCATGCAAAGGCGAGCCAATCAGGCGCGGTGCAGCGTGAGCAGGGTAACTTCCGGACGAATACCCATACGAAGCGGCGGCCCAACGGTGCCCACGCCCCGGTTGACGTACAAAAACTGTTCGCTGCGCGTAGGATGGCCGGTGGTGGGCTCGCGGTAGCAGCCAGCCCAGCGATCGTAGGCGATCCGGGCCAGCCCCCACTGCACCGGGCCTACTTCCAGCCCGACCTGCCCGCCGTGCGTGTGGCCGCAGAGCATCAGGTCGATGGCAGGGAAGTCAGGGCGGACGCGCTCGTCCCAGAATGTGGGTACGTGGGCCAGCAATACCTGCACGTCGTCGCCATGCGCGCTCGTCGCCATGCCGTCCGTGGCAGCATGGAGGTCGCCAAACTGCTGATTGAAGCCGGTGTTGTCCGTACCCATGAGATGGAGCTGCGCGCCGTCAATCTCGAGGGTACGGTGCGTGTTTACGAGGAGGTCGATGGAGGTCTGCGCCCGCACACGAGCCTCCACGTCCGCCACGTTCGCGTAGTGGTCGTGGTTGCCGAGGCAGCCGTAGACGCCCAGTTCGGCCGAGAGCTGCTGCAGCGCGGGAGCTATACGGTCCAGTTCGGCCGCATCCCGGTTCACATAATCGCCTGTGAGGGTGATGAGATCGGGCTGCAAGTCCTGCACGAGCCTGGCCACATCGTGCATGGGGCGCTCGCTGAAAAAGGAGCCGGCGTGGAGGTCTGAGAGCTGGGCAATAGTGAGGCCCTCCAGCGCCCGAGGCAGCCCTTGAATGGGGACGTCCACGCGTCGCACCTGAAAGTCGTACAATGTGCGGAACAGACTATAGCCCACCACCACAAACGGCACCGACGCCGCGCCCCAGCCCACATCGCGCAGAAAGTCGCGCCGGGTGTGGCCGCGCATGTCGCTCAGGTCAAGGGGCTGGGACCGCTCCGCAGCGGCATTGCCTGCCCCCACCGGTTCCTCTGCACCAAGCCGCTCCTGAAACCACGCAAACAACCACTGCACGCCCCGGATGCTGTCCTTCACCCCAAGCCCGATCGCAATGAGGCCCTTGGGCGCATAGTACACGCCCCAAGCGCTCATAATCGCCCAGCGCAGCAACTTGGGCTCCACATCGTACCAGTTCGAAAGCGCAAAATAGAGCGGGGCCACCAGCGGCATGAGGACAAGCGTGACGCGGTACAGCGGGAGGGTCCACTGCAGGGTCGGTTCCCGACGTGCCTGAACCCGGTGCTGCACATAGCGCCGCCAGTTGCGGTAGACGTAGTAGTCGATGAGCAACGGGACGAGCGCCGTTACCGAGAGGAAAAAGAGCAAAAAGAAGGGCGTGTTCATGGGCCGGAGCCCGGGCTCTGCAACAATGGAGGTACCAGCGGGGCCGCAATACAATCAGCTATGTGTACCAGAAAGCGCCGAACGAGCACCTCGGCAGACAGGTTCGGCGCGGCGGCCAAGCTAAACGCTGTTGTCACACCTTCGGGTACGGAGCGCCATCGCACCGCCCGGGGCAGATCCTTCCCGCCGGGGCCGCGTACCGGTGACTGTTGCACCTCGTATCCTCCTGCACTTGGCCGTATTGCTCATGGCTGCGTCGTCCATGACCGTGAAGTCGTTTACCTTCAACCCGTTTCAGACCAACTGCTACATCGCGCACGCCGATGGAGAGGCCGCGCTGATCGATCCTGGTACGCACACGGCGCAGGAGCAGCAGGCCGTGCTCGACTATCTGGAGCGCCACGAGCTGGACGTGACGCATCTGCTGCTGACGCATGCGCACATCGACCACATCTTCGGCTGCGCCTTCTTCGCCGAGCATTTTGGGCGCCCGTTTCAGATGCATGCGGCAGATGAGCCCTTTATCGCGCGGGCCGAGGAGCAGGCCAAAGGCTTTGGTTTTCCGCTGGAGCGCCCCCCGCTTCCGGATACGTTTCTGGAAGAGGGCGATACGCTTAGCGTCGCCGGATTCACCTGGGACGTCCTCCACACCCCAGGCCACTCGCCGGGCTCGATTACCTTCTACGACGAGGCCAACAGCTTTGCAATCGCTGGTGATGTGCTCTTTTCGGGCTCCATTGGGCGGACGGAGGGGTTGCCGCAGACCTCTATGCCGCAGCTCATGCAATCCATCTTTGATAAGCTGGTGCCGCTGGGCGACGACGTGACCATCTACCCCGGGCACGGACCGAAAACCACGATTGGGGCGGAGAGGAAGCGCAATCCGTTCTTGACCGGGCAGGTACCGGGCGTGCCAGCGCCAAAGTGAGCCGAATGTAGCCGCGCCGGTTTCCTCGCTGTCATTACCTGATGGGCTGGCTTAACCGGAAGCAGGTACGCCTTCGGAGAGCATAGCCTCGTAGTAGTCTTCGTATTGTGGCACAATGCGGGTGGTATCAAAGTCGTGCGCCCGCGCACGCGCAGCCGCTGCCATCCGCTTGTGCAGCGCCTCATCCGTGATGAGCTCCCGGGTGCGCGCCGTCATCTCCTCGACGTTGCCCAGCTCGCAAAGGAAGCCGCTTTCGCCCTGTTGTACGAGCTCCGGCAGGCCTCCAATGTCGCTGCAGACGACGGGCACTTCGCAGGCCATGGCCTCCAGCCCGGCAAGCCCGAACGTCTCGGATCCGCTCGGCATAAGGAAGACATCCGCCACGGAGAGAATCTCCATGATGGGGTCCTGCTTCCCAAGGAAGCGCACATCATCCTGCACGCCCAGTTCGCGCGCAAGGTGTTCCGACGGCATCCGATCAGGTCCGTCGCCTACCAAAAGCAGCTTCACAGGCAAGTCGTCCTGCCGCAGCTGATGCAACACCCGCACCACGTCCTGCGCACGCTTCACCGGGCGGAAGTTGGAGACGTGGATCAGTACCTTTTCGCCATTGGGGCAAAGGGCGCGGCGGAAGTAGTCTTTATCGGAGCGGTAAAACTCGTCCGTATTGATGAAATTAGGAATCACCTCGATGTCCTTCTCGACGTCGAAGTGCGCATAGGTCTCCTCCCGAAGGTATTCCGAGACGGCCGTCACGCCTTCCGATTGGTTGATCGAGTAGTTGACGACGGGGCGAAAAGAGGGGTCCTGGCCCACAATGGTGATGTCCGTACCGTGGAGCGTGGTGATGACCGGCACGTCCAGCTGCTGCTGTTGCAGAATCTGCTGGGCGAGCACCGCACTGGTGGCATGGGGGATGGCGTAGTGCACGTGCAGGAGATCAAGCCCTTCGTACTTCGCCACGTCCACCATCTTGCTGGTCAGCGCCAGCGAGTAGGGCGGGTACTCGAAGAGCGGGTAGCTGCTAATGTTGACCTCGTGGAAGAAGATGTTGCCCGTGACGTTGCTGAGGCGGAAGGGCAGGGAGTAGGCAATGAAATGAATCTCGTGGCCGCGGACGGCCAGGGCTTTGCCCAGTTCGGTGGCCACGACGCCGCTCCCGCCATAGACGGGGTAGCAGGTAATACCGATCTTCATAACAATTTTGGCAGGGTCAACAAAAGAAGCAGGGGTACCGTGCATGAGACCGCTCCCCCGATAGGTATCGCACGTACCAGTGATGTACCGGTTGGTTGCTCGCTCTGCTTTGTGCATGGGCCACGGCCTTGTTACGTAGCAATGTTACGTACCGGGCGCCCGCAGCGGCTTCCTTGCATGAGAGCTCCACATCCAGCATCTTGCAGTGCGGCCTCAATCCGCAGTTCAATCCACTCGCTACATTCATTATCTGTTTATCTTTTGGTTCTCCCGCTCATGACGCGAATCCATACGTTTAGCATCGCTTTTTTCTTTATTCTCTTCGGGTTGCTCTGGCACGCGACTCCCGCGAACGCTCAGCTCGGCGTGGCCGCAGGAGCCAACTTCAATGACATTGGCGATATCAGCCCGGGCTCCGACGAGGGCCGCTTCGAAAATGCCACAGGCTTCCATGTCGGGCTTTTTTATGACCTCACGCTGGGACCGGCGGCTGTGCGGCCGGGGCTGTATTACATGGATGTAGGCACCTTTAGGGGGGAAGACGCGGAGAGCAACGTCGACATCGACATGTTCGAGCTGCCCATTGATGTGCGCTTCCGGTTGGCCACGCTGCCCATCGTGCGGCCGTATCTGACGGTCGGTCCAGTTTTTCAGCTGGCTCGGGAGGAGGGCGAATCGTTTGAGAATCTGAACATCGCCGGTAACGTGGGCCTGGGTACTGAAATCAGCATCCCGACGGTGTCGCTGACCCTCATGCCTGAGCTGCTCTACAAGGTTGGCATCTCGCGCTTCACCGATGGCTTTGAGTTTGCCGGCCTTGAGGCAGAACCCGGCGGTGAGCGCCTCAATAGCTTTATGCTGCGGCTTGGCGTCCGCTTCTAAGGGTGCGCCCGCCGTAGCCGTCACGATCCACCAGGATCATGGGAAGCCGCTGGGCGATCGCGCCACAGCGGCTTCCTCTGGTAATGGCCATCCAGCAGGCGCTGTACGTTGTCCCCTGAACCGCAGGTGTAGCGGTTCGTTTGTGCGAACCCTTTAGTATAGCATTCTGCATCACTGACCCCGCTACGCCATGCGCATCATCGGAGGACGATTGCAGCGTCAGACGCTGCGTTCCCCCCAGGGCCACCTCACACGGCCTACCACCGACCGGGCCCGGGAAGCGATCTTCAACATGATTTATAGCCGGCTGGACCTACACGACACGTTCGTGCTGGATCTCTTTGCGGGCACGGGTGCGCTCGGGCTGGAGGCCATTAGCCGTGGCGCCGCGCATGCCACCTTTGTGGAGTCCGCCCCCAAGGTGCTGGCGTATGCGCAGCAGAACGCGGAGGCGCTGGGCGTAGCCGACCAGACGGCCATGGTGAAGACAAAGGCCGCCCCGTACCTGCGGAAGTACACCGGTCCGCCCTTCAGCGTTATCTTCGCCGACCCACCGTATGAGTACGAAGGCCTGGCCGACCTGCCGGATCTGGCCCTGCCGCACCTCACGCCCAACGGGCTGTTCATTCTGGAGCACGATACGCGCATCTTCTTCGATGACCATCCAGCGCTGGATACGAGCCGGAAATACGGCCGCACGGTCGTCACCATCTTTTGCCCGTTGCTGGCCGAGCGCGCAGACGCAGCGCCCTCCGACGCTTCTCCGGCTTCTTCCACATCCTGATCCTCCCTCTCGCACATGCCCGCTGCTCCTCGCCTCGCCTTGCTGCCTGGCACGTTTGACCCATTTACCAATGGCCACCTTGACATCCTGGAGCGCGCCCTGCGCCTGTTTGATCAGGTAGAAGTCACGGTCGCCGTCAACTCCAGCAAGAACACACTGCTGGCGATCGATGAGCGGTGCACCCTGGTTAAGGAATGCACGGCACACCTGGACCGGGTCAGCGTCGCGGCGTTTGAAGGGCTGCTGGTGGATCGGGCTCGTGAGCGGAACGCCACAGCGCTTGTGCGCGGACTGCGACAGGTTAGTGATTTCGACTACGAGTTTCGGATGGCGTTTGCGAATCACAAGCTGCACCCCGACCTTGAAACGGTGTTTCTGATGACATCCGAACAGCACGCCATGATTAGCGCCACCGTCGTGCGTGATGTGCACCGCTGGGGCGGCGACCTCTCGGCCTTCGTGCCGCCCCCTGTGGTGGAGGCGCTCGCCCAGAAGAGAAAGGCTGCCGATTAGTCCCATCGCGTATGTCATCACACCGGCTTCCACGCCACCACAGCCCTTTACTGTCACCCTCATCCGCCGCCTTATGTCTGCTACCGCTGCTATTTCCTTTAATCCGCGCATCGAAGCCATGCAGCCCTCGGCCACGCTGGCTATGTCGGCCAAGGCGAAAGAACTGCGCCGGGCGGGGCACCCGGTCATTAGCCTGAGTGCGGGAGAGCCCGACTTCGATACGCCGCAACCCATTGCCGCGGCTGGCATCCAGGCCATCCGCGACGGCTATACGCGCTACACGCAGAACACAGGTATGCCGGAACTACGTGAGGCTATCGCGGCCAAGCTTCAGCACGACAACCATCTGACGTACGATCCTGGCCAGATCGTCTGCTCTAATGGCGCCAAGCAGTCGCTGGCGCTTACCATGAACGCGCTCGTACGGCCGGGCGATGAGGTGCTGATTCCAGCGCCTTACTGGGTAAGCTATCCCGAGATGGTACGCATGGCCGGCGGAGAGCCGGTGACGGTCCCCACTACGGTGGAGGACGGCTACAAGCTAACGCCCGAGCGGCTGGAGGCGGCCCTCACGCCACGCACGCGGCTGTTGGTGCACTGCTCGCCGTCGAATCCCACGGGGGCGGTGTATACGCAGGCCGAGTTGGAGGCCCTGGCGGAGGTGCTGGAGCGGCATCCGCAGGTCTTCATCGTATCGGATGAGATCTACGAGTACGTGACGTATGGCACCGACCACGTCGCTTTTGCTTCGCTGCCCGGTATGGCCGAGCGTACCATCACGGTGAACGGCTTCTCCAAAGGGTTTGCCATGACGGGCTGGCGCCTCGGCTACCTGGCCGCGCCGCATCCTATTGCCGACGCAGCAGCTAAGATCCAGAGCCAGTTTACGTCTGCCCCCAGTAGCATCTCCCAGAAAGCCGGGGTGGCCGCGCTCACCATGGATCTTGCGCCCGTACGCGAAATGGTGGAGGCGTTCTCTCAGCGGCGTGACCTTGTGCTCGAGCGGCTGCACGCGATCGATGGAGTCGCCTGTCCGCAGCCGGAAGGTGCCTTCTACGTCTTCCCCGATGTGTCGGCCTTCCATGGAACGACGACGCCCGGCGGGCAGGCCATCGACTCCAGCGAGGCCCTCTGCCTCTACCTGCTGGAGGAGCACTACGTGGCCACCGTCCACGGCGAGGCCTTCGGGATGCCCAGCGGGATGCGTCTTTCCTATGCGACTGGCACGGAGGCGCTTACGGAAGCTCTCGACCGCATGACGGCAGCACTGGGACAGCTTTCGTAGCATCAGCGTCCGGGCAGAGAGCTACCACAACTCGACGTAACCACCCTGTTGGGCCTTGAACCTTCGGGGCAGAGGCTACGTTTGGACGTTCGCTTCTTTTGGACCCCCACGGGTTCACTCTTTTCTGGAATTGCCCATCTCTGTGGAACCTCGCAACGAGCCGCCAGACTTTCACGAGCGGAGTCAGTCGCCGCCGCGGCGACGTAAACCCAAGGCGAAGGACCGGTACTGGCTGCACCTGCTGCTTTTTGTCGCCACGCTGGCCTCGACGGTCTTTGCCGGTATTCAGATGACGGGGCGGTTCGATCTATACGAGACCGAGGCGGCCCTCTTCACGCTGCTTGGCATGGAGTTTACACGGACCATGCTACTCGACGGGCTGCGCTTCGGCGGATCGCTGCTCCTCTTCCTCACGGTACACGAGTTTGGCCACTACTTTGCCGCCAAGTACCACGGGATTGCGACCTCACTGCCGTATTACATCCCCTTCCCGGTGCTCAACCCGATTGGGACGTTTGGCGCCGTCATACGCATTCGGGAGCCCATCCCAAGCCTTAAAAAGCTGTTCGATGTAGGCGCGGCCGGCCCCCTGGCAGGCTTTGTGGTGGCCGTTGGGGTGCTGCTGTACGGTCTGTTTACGCTGCCGCCGCCCTCGTACATGTTTGACCTGGCGGGGCACGATGAGGTGATCGATCATATCCGTGAGTTCGGCACGTTCCCCGATGAAATGCCACCGTTGCCTGAGGACGACCCCATGGGCGGGATGCGCCTGGTGGTGGGGCAAACGCCGCTCTACTGGATGCTGACGCAGTTCTTCCAGGACGTGCCGCCTATGTACGAGATGTACCACTACCCGTACCTCTTCGCTGGGTGGCTGGGCCTCTTCTTTACAGCGCTTAACCTGCTCCCGGTAGGGCAGCTGGATGGTGGGCACGTGATGTACGCGCTGGTCGGCAAGAAATGGCACGCCCGCATCGCCCGTGGCTTCGTGGCGCTGCTGCTGGTTTCGGGAAGCGTCGGCTTTATGTACGAAGCCGGAACGGAGATTACAGCGGCGGCCGCC
>LKNB01000057.1 GCA_001564055.1 Rhodothermaceae bacterium Tc-Br11_B2g6_7 | reverse complement strand
ATGAGATGTCGCGCCAGCTGCTCCGGCACGTCTACCCGCCTACTGAGGCAAGGCCCGGCACGCCCCGTCGCCATGATTACCACTACAAACGCAATGGCACCGTGAACCTCTTCACGTTCTTTGAGCCGCTAGCCGCCCGCCGCGTCGTGCTGACGCGTGAGCGGCGCACCAAGATCGACTGGGCGAAATGTGTGCGTGAAGTGCTCGATAAGCATTATCCTAATGTGGAGACGGTCGTATTGGTCATGGACAACCTGAACACGCATGGGCTGTCGAGCCTGTATGAAGCGTTTGCGCCTGCCGAAGCGCGGCGCCTGGCCCGCCGGCTGGAGATTCACTACACGCCTGAGCACGGGTCATGGCTGAATATGGCAGAGATTGAGCAATCGGTGATGGCCCGGCAGGCTCTTAGCCGCCGCATTCCCGACCGGGAGGCCATCGAGTGGCGGACGACGGCGTGGCAAGAGCGGCGCAACGCTGCAGAAGCGACGGTCGATTGGCAGTTCAGCACGGATGAGGCTCGGATCAAGCTAAAACGGCTTTACCCCATTATTGAGACTTGACACAGCAGTAGGTACTGCAGGTCTTTCGTGTCCCTCGCACAACGCCCGCGATGCTATGTCTGCCACGCACGAATCATCCACGCCTCCCTCCTCGCAGGAGGTTGCCCTGGACAACGGGTTGCCGATGCCGCCCCTGAAGCCGGAGCACCGCCCGCCCCGCGGTGCTTCCGTCACTGTCAACCAGACGTGTAGTTGTGGCAACGACCTGGATCATCCACGGGTGACGGCGGAGCCCAAGTATGGCCTGTTCGCCAGTCTGTTCTTTCTGATAGGCATCTCTGCACCCGTCAAAGAGGTGGTGTTCTGGTGTGAAGCCTGCGGCACCGTCATGAAGCGAAGCCGCGATCCGGAGGTCTTGAAAAAGTACCGGTGGCACACGTCGTAACACCACCGCCCGCCGGATGTAACGAATCCGATGGCTGATAGACACACGGGTGTGCGCTTTGTACGTTGGTCCTCGGCCTTACCCTGCTACTGTGCCTGTGCTCTTTATGGCCGCCTCGTCTGCTGCTCCACGTACGGCAATTCTGCTGTTCACCCACGCGCCTGCGCGGGAGTGGGAGAACAAGCGGTTGGTGCCGGGCGACATTGCCCGTAGCCGTGATGTAGCAGTGTCGCTTGTGGCGCATGCGCGGTCCGTTGTGCAGGCTTCAGGCTTGCCCGTCCGCGTCATCAGCAGCGATCGTCAGCGCGGCACCTCATTTGGCGAGCGCTTCGTCAACGCACTGGCCGACGTGTTCGCCGAAGGCTTCGATCAGGTCATCGCGGTGGGAAACGATTGCCCGCAACTGGGGGAGGTGGATTTTGCCGCGGTGGAACGAACGCTGCAGAACGGCCGCCCCGTGGTGGGGCCGACGCCGAAGGGGGGCACCTACCTGATCGGCCTTCGCCGTGCGCACTTCGATCCCCATCGCTTGCAGCAGCTGCCCTATCAGACGGCCGCCTTCTGCGATGCGCTGATGGAGCATCTCACGCGGCAGGCCGCGATGGCGCCTGTTCAGTTGGCCGCGCGAACCGACCTCAACAGCCTGGCCGACCTTCAGCAATTGCTGGCAGACCGGCCGCAGGGCACCGCCGCACAACTTGCCGCGCAATTGCAGCAGCTGTTCGAACCGAACGAGCCACCCCGCGAGCGTTCGCGTCATCGTCCGCCGCAGTATGTAGCCCATCCCGAAAGCGGCCGTGGCCCGCCGCTTCTGTACAAGTAACTTCACCGCCGTGTCTGCACGGCCCCGCGTCTCGGGATCGCTCCGGGCGCTTCGTTACTGTACACCTTTTCTGGGATTCCTACGTCTATGCGACTGTATTGGGCTACAATTGTCATTTTGTTTTTTTCTGTTCACCTCGCCACCGCGCAGGAAGCGGCGCTAACGGTTTCGGTGGTGGATAACCGGAGCTACGAACGCGTGGCTGATTATGAGGTGACGCTCTCAAACGAGGCTACCGGCTTCAGCGCGACCCGCACCACCGACAGCAACGGGCAGGTCACCTTTCGCGGGCTCAGCACGTCCGGCACCTACATCGCTGAAGCCCCTGACACGGACGCCTTCCTGGGCACGGCGAGCCGACCCATCCGGTTGGTCTCCGGCCAGCGCTCCAGTGTGATCCTGACGCTCTTCTCCGCCGAGATGGTGGAAATGGAAGGGGTGGAGGTGCGCGCCCGCTCCACGCAGATCAACACGGTGGATGGCCGGGTGTCCTCCGAGCTCAGCGCCATGGAACTGGAGACGCTTCCGGTAGAAGGGCGAGACATCACGCGGGCGCTCTTTCGCCTGCCCAACATCTCGCAGGCGACCGGTTTTTTCAACGAGGCCAACCCCATCTCCATCAACGGAGCCAACTCGCTGTTTATCAACTTCCAGCTGGATGGCTTCGACAACAACGAGAACTTCCTCGGGCAGCAGGCCTTCCGCACGCCGGTCGGGGTGACGCAGAATATCACCACGCTGACGAACAACTTCAGCGCTGAGCATGGGGAAACGGCAAACGGTATCGTCAACATCACCACGCGGTCGGGGAGTAACGAATTTGAGGGCGAGGGCTTCTTCGTCACCCGGCCCGGCCCCCCGCTCGATAGCTCGTCCCCGTTTGCGCAGCGCGACCTATCGGGCAATCAGGTGCAGGACGGCTTTAGTCGCTATCAGGGTGGTTTCTCGCTGGGCGGCCCTATCATTCGCGACCGCACCACGTTTTTCGTGAGCGCGGAGCACACCACCGACACGAAAGACAACCTGCTGACAGCGCCGGACCTCGGGGTGAACACCACGGTGGAGGGTATCAACCAGTTTACATTACTCTCCGGGCGAATCGATCACCGGTGGACGGATAACTTCCGCTCGTTTGTGCGAGCGAATGTGGGGCTGGAGTCGATTGAGCGGCAGGGCGGCGGCCTTGAGGGTGGGGTGACGTTCCCCTCAGCGGGTAACGCGCAGAACCGCAACAGCGTCCGTATCGCGCAGCGCCACATCTACAACGGGGGTAACTTTCTGACCGAGACCGGCTACCAGTATGCGCACTTTCGCTGGGATTTTGCCAATCCCAACAACCCGGATCTGCCCAATGTCACGGCGCTGGGACCCGACGGGCAGCCCGTGGCCATTGTAGGCCATCCCGGGTTTTTGTTCGATAGCATCGAAAACACCCATCAGCTTCAGCAGAGCATCACGCTCTTCGCTGGCGGTCATACCATCAAGGCGGGCGGGCAGTTTAAGTCGTCGGGCTTTAGCCTGACGGGCGGTGGCAATCCGAACGGCAGCTGGGTCGTGCAACTCACCGAGCAGCAGGTACAGGATCTGCGCTCGGCCAGCGTAGGGGCTGACCTGCGGCCGTCCGATCTGCCCGACGATGTGGAGGTGCTGCAGTTTACGCAGGAGCTGCGGCCGAATGCCTTTGAGGACCGGCAGAACATCGTGAGCCTGTATGTGGAAGACCAGTTCAACCCCACAAACCGGCTCAGTGTGAATGTTGGCCTGCGCTGGAAGTACGACGACCTCACGCGCGCCGGGGGTACCCGTGGTGACTTTACGAACTTCGGTCCGCGCCTGAGCGCCAACTACCGCCTCAACGCGACGTCATCCATCCGCGCCGGCTATGGCATGCACCACGACAAGATCCTGTACGCCGTGCACAGTGATGCCCTGCAGTTTAGCTCCAATTCGGACGACTTCAAGGCGCAGGTTCAGGCGCTCATCGATCGAGGGGTTCTGCCGGAGGATACCGACCTCAACCGGGTAACGAACGAGGGCAACCTTTCCGCGTCTGTAGCAAATGCTGACTTTCTGGACGGCCCGGATCGTGAGGCGCTGCAAAGTCAGCGGGAGTCGGCCTTTAGCAATGAGCTCCGCATCAAAAACCCCAACGGGTTTCAGAACCCGGTAGCGCATCAGTTTATGCTGGGCTACCAGTGGCAGATCGCTCCTGAGAGCCGCCTGAAAATCGACCTGCTGCACAATCGCTCGTACAACCTGTTTCGCCTGCGCGACCTGAATGCACCGGAGCCTTTTACCATCACGCCTGAGGATGTGGCGGCCGCTGAGGCGGACCCGAACCGGGATCCGTCCGACCTGCCGCGCACGCAGGGGGAAGCGGATGCCACCCGCCCGGTAGTGATCGGGCAGGATGAGGAGGGTGGCTTTGCGATGATTGACGGTGAGAAGCGCCGAGGTGTGGCTCGTAGTGTGATCATGTCGGAGACGGAAGGCCGCTCCAACTACTGGGCCGCCAACGTCACCTACGAGCAGGAGCGCGGCGACCGCGACTATGCGCTGCGCCTCATCTACACGCTCTCCTCGCTGCGCAACAACACCGAGGATATCAACTTCCGTGCGCGCGATGCCAACAACTTCGAGGACGAATGGGCACCCGCACTCAACGACCGCCGCCACATGATCAATGGCACGGTCACCTACTTTCCCGTCGAAGGCCTCTCGGCCTCAATCGCCGGTCTCCTGCAGAGCGGGCAGCCGATTAACCGCGTGCCGGACGCCAGCGTATTTGGCACCGATGATCTGAATGGCGACGGTCGGTCCTTTTCGACGCAGTTCGTCGGCAACAACGACCGCACACCCGGCGAAGGGCGCAACAGCGACCGCTTGCCCTGGTCCGTCACCTTCGACCTAAACGTGCGCTATGGTTTCTCCGTAGGCACGGGCCGGCTCGTGGCCTCGGCAGATGTCTTCAACCTGTTCAACGCCGAAAACCTCGGAGGCTTTAGTGCCAACCTGACGCAGTCGAACCAGATCCAGACCGGGCCGGCGGGGAGCGGCTTCGTCACCCGGAATGTGTCGCCGCCGCGGCAATTTCAATTTGGGCTGCAGTACCTGTTTTAGGCGCTGCTGGGCATCCCTCCACGCCACGCTTCCCCACCCGTTGTTTGGTTCCTATGCGACAGTTGCTTTGCCTGCCCCGTGCGCTCTCGGGCTCACCGCTTTCCGTTTTCCTCTTAGCGTTTTTTCTGGCAGCGTGCCAGTCCGGCGATCGGGCTGAGGAGGTGCTGGAGCAGTCGTGGAAGGAGATTGAAGCGGAGGCGGCTGGGGAGTCGATCACCATGATGATGTGGATGGGCGACCCGGCGATCAACGGCTACATGAACGGCTACGTGGTGCCGGAGCTAAAGGAGCGCTACGACATCGAACTGGAGATCGTAAGTGGCCAGGGCAGCCAGATTGTGTCGACCCTGCTCTCGGAGCTGGAGGCCGGCCGGACGTCGAGCCAGCTGGATCTGCTGTGGATCAACGGCGAGACGTTCTTCCAGCTGCGCGAGATTGACGCGCTCTTCGGCCCGTTTACCGAGGAGCTGCCGCACTCCGCCTACGTCGACTATAACGATCCTTTTATCGGCACGGACTTTCAGCAGCCCATCGAGGGCATGGAGGCGCCGTGGGGGAACGTGCAGTTCGCCTTGATCTACGATGCGGCGGAGGTCGAGAACCCGCCGCAGGATCCGGCGGCGCTGGCCGAGTGGGTGCGCGCCAATCCCGGGCGGTTCACCATCCCCAATGAGTTCGCCGGTATGACGCTATTGAAGTCGCTGCTGATTGCGATGGCCGGGCCTGAGACGCTCTACGGGCCGTTTGGCGAGGAGGTGTATGAGCGGTGGAGCGGTGAACTGTGGGATTATCTGAATGACCTCAAGCCCCACTTCTGGCGATCGGGGCAGACCTTCCCGAGCAGCCTTTCGCAGTTGCATCAGTTGTTTGCGAACGGCGAGGTGGCCTTCACCATGAGCAACAACGACAGCGAGGTGGACAACAAGATCGCCGAGGGCCTCTTTCCCGAAACAAGCCGGGCCTACATGCCGGAGATGGGCTCCATTCAAAACTCGCACTACCTCGGCATCCCGCGCCACGCCACGTCGAAGGCCGCGTCGCTGGTGGCCATCAACTTCCTGATGTCGCCCGAGGCGCAGTACGAGAAGATGCAGCCGGCGGTCTGGGGTGATGGCACGGTGCTGGACATGGAGCGGCTGCCGGAGGAGTGGCAGGAGCGGTTTGCGGAGATCCCCGGGCGTAATCGGGCGCCCGAGCGTGCGGACATCGACGAGCGGGCCCTGCAAGAGCTGGCGCCGGAGTACATGATTCGGCTGGCGGATGACTTCCGGCGCGAGGTGATGGAGTAGGCCTTGTCGTTCGTGCGCTGCCGCGCAACCCACCCCCGGCGAATACCGGCATCCATACGATCTATCACATGATGCATCCGACCCGTGGCACACGATAGACGCACATGGCGGCGCCGGCTGATGCTGGCGGCGGTGGTGGCCGCGTGTGCGCTGCCACTGACCCTGGCGCTCGGGTATGCAGCGCTCTACAGCCTCGGGATGGTGGGGCTGCTCAGCGACGGCTTTACGCTTAGCAACTGGGCCGAGCTGCTGGCCGGGGAGTTCGGCCGGTCGATTGCGTTTTCGGCGTACGTGGCGCTGGCCTCCATTGTAGGCGCCCTGGGCGTGGCACTGACGCTGCTGCTGGTGGCGCGTCCCACGCTAACGCAGCCCGCCGCCTACCGGCTGCTGTTCCTGCCGCTGACGCTCCCGCCCATCGTGGCCGCGTTTGTTGTATTCCAGCTGCTTTCAGGTGGCGGCGTGGTGTCGCGTCTGGTGTGGCACGCCGGGCTGGTTGACGGCCCGGGCGCTTTCCCTGCGCTGGTGCAGGACCCCTATGGCCTGGGCATTATCCTCACGCACACGCTCCTGGTGTTTCCCTTCTTGCTGCTGGTGCTCTTGAACCTGTGGCAAAACGAGAACCTGGGCGAGCTCTCGCGGGTGGCGGCGTCGCTGGGCGCCGGGCGGAGGCACGTGGTCCTGAAGGTGCAGCTGCCCCTGCTGTTACGGGGCATCTTTCCCCTCGCCGCGCTCTACTTTGTGTTCTTCCTTGGCGCTTATGACATCCCCCTCGTGCTGGGCGCATCCTCGCCCCGCATGATGAGTGTGCTGGTGCTTGAGAAGCTGCAACGCTACAACCTGGCGGACATCCCCGTGGCCTACGCGATGGCTACTTGGTACGCGCTCCTGTGCCTGGCCACCATCGCCGTGCTCTATTCGCGGTTTCGGCGGAGGTATCAGCTATGACGACGACGCAGCGTGTAGGCGCCGGACTGCTGGCCCTGATCTTTCTGGTGCCGTTGACGGTCCTGGTATACCTGTCCTTCTCCACGATGTGGCACTACCCGGCCGTGCTGGGCCACCCGTTCACCACGGCCAACTGGCAGTGGTTCGGGCAGGGGGGCTCGCCGCTGCTACAGTCGCTGGGGCTATCGCTGGGCCTCTCGGTGTCGGTGAGCGTGCTCTCCACCACCGCCGGTTTCTTTGCCAGCCGCCATCTCGCGTACTACACCCGGAGCCGCTACTGGCTGCTGGCGGCCTATTTCCCGTATGTTATCGCGCCCGTAATCTTCGCGGTGATGCTGAACGTGTACCTCCTACGCCTGGGGCTGACGGGCACGGTGGCGGGCGTAGCGCTGGCGCAGCTCGTCATCACGTTTCCCTACGCCGTGCTTTTCTTCTACGGTTTCTGGAACGAGCGCATCCGTGCGATGGAGCACCTGGTGCAAACGATGGGCGGCGGAACTATCGCGGTGTTTCGGCACGCGATCTGGCCTTCGGCGCGCGGGTTGGCGGTGGTGTGCTTCTTTCAGACCTACCTCATCTCCTGGTTTGAGTACGGCCTCACGCAATTTATTGGCGTCGGGCGCGTGCCCACGCTCACGGTGATGGTGTTTCGGTACATTCAAGAGGCCAACCCGTACCTCGCGGCGCTGGCGGGTGTACTGCTCGTCGCGCCTCCGCTCCTGCTTCTGCTCATCAACCGTCGTTTTCTTGTGCAACGTTTTTGGGGTCACGGATGATTGAACTGCGCGACCTTCGGATGCAGTTTGGCAGCGAAACGGTGCTGGATGGCGTAAACCTTCGCATCGCGGACGGGGAGACGCTGGCGGTGCTTGGCGCGTCGGGGAGTGGTAAAACGACGCTGCTAAAGGTGCTGGCCGGCCTCCACGAAGGCTACGCGGGTAGCATTTACGTGGATGAGGAGCCGATTGACCACCTGCCGCCGCAGAAGCGCGGCGTGGTGTACCTGTACCAGGAAGCGCTCCTGTTTCCGCATCTGACGGTGCAGCAAAATGTGGCCTTCGGGCTGGGGCTTCGCAACGAGGCGTCTGCTGCAGCCGAGGAGGCGGTGGCGCACATGCTGGCGGACCTGCAGCTGACCGACCACGCCGACAAGTACCCGGCGCAGCTCTCCGGCGGGCAGCGGCAGCGTGTGGCGTTTGGCCGCGCCGCTATCATCCACCCGGCTATCCTCTTGCTGGACGAGCCCTTCGCTAGCCTCGACTTCGACACGCGAAACGATATGCAGCAGCTCTTCAAGCGGATCGTCTCAGCACAGGACATCACCACGCTGTTTGTCACGCACGATGCAAAAGAGGCCCTCCGCGTGGGCGATCGCTTTGCGCATATGGCCGGCGGCCGGCTGACCGTCTACCCTAACAGGCAGGCCTTTATCGACGATGAGGCCTCCGGCGTCCAATCCGAGCTTTCCTTCTGGCAATCGATCACGGACGAAGCGTCACCGCAGAAATAGTCGCGCACGGTCCGCTCCTTACCTTCCCTACCATCCCGAGACCCATGCCCTCCGTCGCCGCCATCCTTGGAAGTGCCTTCCACACGCTCACCGGACGCCTTGACCTGCAGGCCCGGGAGATCGACACGCCGTACGGCACGCACGTGCTGCACCGAGTGGCGGACGCGCCGCAGCCCGCGTACGTCAGCTTTCGCCACGGGCTTCCCCATCGCCTGCTGCCCAATCAGATCAACTACCGGGCACAGGCCTGGGCATTGCAATCGGTAGGCTGTGGGGCGTTGCTGGTGACAAGCTCGGTGGGGGTGATGGATGCGGCGGTGCCGATCTATCAGCCGCTCTTGGTCGATGACCTCATCATGCTGGAAAACCGCCTGCCGGATGGCTCCACCTGCACCATGTTCGAGCATCCCGATTCCTCCCACGGCCATCTGGTGCTGGAGGACGGGCTCTTTTCCTCTACCTTGAGCGCACAGGTGCGGATGCTGGCGGGGGATGCAGGCGTGCCCATCGCCGGCGAGGTGGTGTTCGCGTACGTGGGCGGGCCGCGAGGGAAGACGGCGGCCGAGAATCGTCTCTGGCCACAGCTTGGTGCGCAGGTGAACTCGATGACGCTGGCGCCGGAAGTGGTGCTGGCGAACGAGCTGGAGATCCCGTCGGCGGGGCTGGTGGTGGGGCACAAATACTCGGTGCCGGAGGGCGACGTCCCTGCAAACCATGATGCGATGAGCGACACGCTCGACCACTCGCGCGCTGCGCAAGAACAGATCGTGCAGCGCTTTCTGGAAGCAGCCGAGGCTGTTCCGTTTGGCAATCAGCTGTACCGGTTTGAGGCGCCGGTGGAGCCGGACGAATGACGGATGCAGAGGTCGCAGCGTACGTAGACGCGCAGGTAACGGGGTTTAGCTGCGTGGGCGCGCCGCAGCGCCTGCCGGGCGGTAATCTGAACGAAGTGTGGCGCGTGCCCGCCGAGCCGCGGTCGGTCATCGTGAAGCATGCGCCCCCGTTCATCGCCGCCACCCCCGACGTCCCGCTGGCGCCGGAGCGTTCGCAGTTTGAAGCGCGCGCCCTGCGGATGCTGGGGCCGGGTGGCGACTGGCACGGGCTTACGCGCGCTGCGGTGCGCCCGCCCCGGCTGCTCCACGCGCAGGCAGATCCGTATGTGATCATCATGGAAGACGCGGGAGACGCCCCCGACCTCGCCGCCCATCTTAGGCGAGAAGCCACTGACGAGGCGACCGCGCGTTCGCTCGGTACTCAGCTCGGCCGGTTCATCGGGCGGCTCCATGCGGAGACGGCAGACGTAGAGGCGCTAACCGAGCGTCTGAACAATCGCGCCATGCAGGAGACGCGGCTGGCGGTGCAGTACGTCCCGGCTACGGACTTCCTGCGGCGAGCCGGCATCCCGGATGCGGAGGTCCTCGGAAGCCGGGCTAAAGCTCTGGGCAAGCGCTTCCTGCAGCCCGGTCGCTGCTGGGTGATGGGCGACCTCTGGCCGCGCTCCATCCTCATTACCGGGGAGGGCCTGCGCCTCATCGACTGGGAGCTCACCCACTTCGGCCAGCCCGCGCAGGATGTGGCGCATCTGGCAGCGCATCTGTGGATGCAGGCCCACCGCGCGGAAGCTGATGTTGCCACGCGCTTCGACGCCTGCCGCATGGCCTTTCTGCAGCGGTACCGGGCTACGGTCTCTGGCGCGATGCTAACGGAGGCGACATTGCGGGATTGCGAGCTGCACTTCGGCTGCGAGATCCTGGCGCGCACCACGGGCGCCTTTCAGGCCGGCTATCTGTACGAAGGACTCACCCCGGATCACCCAGTCCTCCAGGAAGCCGTCCATCAGGCGGCCGCGGCACTCCGGGCGCCACTGGATACAGCGCTGGCGCAAGCCCTCGCCACGTAAACCCGTAGGAGGCGCATGCGTCTACCTTGCCCCGTTCCCTCCTCACGCGCGCTCTTCTTCCTATGCACGTTTACCTTACCGGCGGCACCGGCTTCGTGGGTTCCTACATCTTGCGCACGCTGCTACGCGCGGGCCATACCGTCCGCTGCCTGCTTCGCGACCGGGAGGCCACGCTGCATACGGACGACGAAACGGACGTCGAGCGCGTCACCGGTGACATCACCGACGCGACGTCGCTGCGCGGCACCATGCGCGGGTGCGACGCTGTCATCCACCTGGTCGGCATCATCGACGAGCAGCCCTCCAAGGGCGTCACGTTTGAGCGGATCCATGCGGCCGGCACGCGCCACGTGGTCGCCGAGGCGCAGGCCGAGGGCATCACGCGGTTTGTGCATATGAGCGCCAACGGGGCGCGGCCCGATGGGGTCTCGGCCTACCAGACCACCAAGTGGGCGGGGGAGCAGGCGGTTCGGGCGGTCGACTTTCCACATGGCGTCATCCTGCGGCCCAGCACCATCTTTGGCAAGCCCGGCCCCGGGCAGCCCGAGTTCTGCACGCGGCTGGTCGAGGACCTCATCAAGCCATTTCCTATCCTGCCGGTCTTCGGGGACGGCTCGTATGAAATGCAGCCCATCCATGTGAAGGCGGTGGCGGAGGCGTTCGTGCAGGCGCTCGAAGACGACGCCCATGCCGGGCAGGCCTACGGTGTGGCGGGGCGGGAACGGGTGCCCTACGTGGAGGCACTCGACCGCATCACCAGGGGATTCGGTCGGGAGCCGAAACGCAAGATCTACCAGCCCCTCTGGCTCGTCCGCCCGGCCATCCACGGCCTCGGGCGCTTCGGTCTGCTGCCCATCAGCCCGGACCAGTTCGAGATGCTGGTGGAAGGCAACACGTGTGACGCGACGCCCTTCTTCAGCGCCTTCGACGTACCCGACCGGCCGTTTACGGTAGAAGAGCTGGGGTACTTGCAGGAGATGGCGTAGGCGCAGTACAGGCCAGCATCGTTTCCACTTTTGTTATTGCGGATGGGAGGCTGTATCTTTATACCGCTGAACAAAGGATTTCGGTAAAACCTGTGGGTTGCGTTGGCCAGGGTCCCACTTTTCTTTTTGCCGGCTTCTATAGCTTACTGCTTTGACGCCGAGACAGGAAGGCGCGATGCAAAATCACCTCACTGCTTTCCGTTTATATGAGCGACCGTTTTTTCAAGCAGCCCATCCTGAACTCGCCGTACGAACGTCCAAATCTACACTGGGAGCTTGATGATGATGGCCAGCCGACGCAGAATATTATAGAGAAGCGGCGTCGCGCAGACTTCATTACACCCATTCCGAAAGCGAAGGGCCGCAAAGCTTCCGATCAGCGGGAGATCACCTTTGACGAGGGTAAGGGCCTCTCGTCCGAGGAGCAGAAGTATAATCCAACATCAAATATCAACGCGTTACGGAAGCTCGTAAATGAATGGCGCAGGATTCCGGACCCGGACTCCTGGCGTGTAACAGGGGAGACTGCTCGCCTCCTCCAGCATTGGCGTAACAAGGAAGACCGCAAGTGGAGACCGTTCTTCTGTCAGCTTGAAGCCGTAGAAACTGCTATTTGGCTGACCGAAGTTGCCCCCACATTAGGTAAGAAGGGTGAGGTATTTCTCGACTTACTTGAGCGGGCAAACGAGGAGGCTAACCCCGGGCTGGATCGGCTTGCACTAAAGCTCGCTACAGGAGCAGGCAAAACCATGGTGATGTCGATGCTTATCGCATGGCAAACCATCAACGCGGTACGACACCCACGAAGAACGAAATTTACGAAGGGCTTTCTCATCGTGGCGCCCGGCATCACTATTCGAGACCGTCTGCGCGTACTGCAGCCCAACGATCCTGATAGCTACTACAATGAGCGAAACCTCGTCCCGCAGGATATGCGGGAGGACTTGCAGCGGGCCCGCATCGTCATTACCAATTACCACGCTTTCAAATTGCGGGAACGCAGGAGTCTCGCGAAAGGGACCCGCGAATTGCTTCAGGGGCGTGGTGAGGAGCTCGAAACGCTTGAAACGGAAGGGCAAATGCTACAGCGCGTGATGCCCGAGCTCATGAGCATGGAGCACGTTATGGTGCTTAACGATGAAGCTCACCATTGCTATCGTCATAAACCGGATGGTGATGATGAAGAGGCGCTGGATAGGAGCGAGAAGGAAGAGGCAGAAAAGAACTCGGAGGCTGCGCATCTCTGGATCTCAGGGGTTGAAGCGGTGGCTCGCAGGCTCGGGGTTGCTCGCGTTTTCGATCTCTCGGCAACGCCATTTTTCTTGCGCGGCTCAGGCTATGCTGAAGGGACGCTATTCCCATGGACGATGTGCGACTTCTCGCTCATGGATGCCATCGAATGTGGGATTGTTAAATTGCCCCGTGTGCCGGTAGCAGACAACGTACCCGGCGGTGAGATGCCCAAGCTGCGGGAGCTTTGGGAGAATCTGAAAAAGGCCCCCGGACCGAAACTACCAAAAGCTGGGAGACGCACAGTAAAAAACCTCGATCCGTTAAGCCTGCCCACACTGCTTCAAACGGCACTTGAGGCCCTGTATGGCCACTATGAAAAAGTCTACGCAGCGTGGAAAGAGGAAGGCATCACCGTCCCGCCGTGCTTTATCGTTGTGTGTCAAAATACAGCGATTTCAAAGCTGGTGTACGACTACGTCGCAGGGTTTGAGCGGGAAAAGGAAGACGGTACCTCAGAGACGGAGCAGGGAAGGCTCGAACTATTTCGGAACTACGACAAGTATGGGAATCCGCTGGGCCGTCCACACACGTTGCTGATCGATAGTCAACAGTTGGAGTCAGGCGATGCGCTGGATGATAATTTTCGAAAGATGGCGGAGGTAGATATCGAGCGATTCCGCCGTGAAATCATCGAGCGTACGGGCGATGTAAAGGCTGCTGAATCCATATCGGATGAGGACCTGCTGCGCGAGGTGATGAACACGGTTGGAAAGGAGAACCGATTGGGAGAGCAAATACGCTGTGTGGTTTCCGTCTCAATGCTTACCGAAGGGTGGGATGCGAACAACGTCACACACATTTTAGGAATCCGTGCATTTGGCACCCAACTCCTGTGCGAGCAAGTCATTGGCCGGGCGCTGCGGCGGCAGTCGTATAAACTTAACGATGAAGGGCTTTTTGAGCCGGAGTATGCGGATGTGCTCGGGATTCCGTTTGACTTTACGGCTGAGCCTGTGGTGGCGCCGCCCACGCCGCCGCAAGCCACGACGCACGTGAAGGCTGTTCGACCAGATCGTGACGGGCTTGAAATTGTCTTTCCTCGGGTAGAGGGCTACCGTGTGGAACTGCCGGATGACCGGCTGACGGCCGATTTCACGGAGGACTCGGTCTTCGAACTCACGCCCGAAATCGTAGGCCCTACGCTCACGCATAATGCCGGTATCATCGGCCAGACGGCCGATTTAAGCGTCAAGCACTTGAAAGACGTGCGCAAGTCATCCCTTTTGTTCAACCTCACCCACCGCCTGATTGAAAAGAAGTGGCGTGAACCAGGCCAGGCAGCACCGCTTCATCTGTTCGGCCAGCTAAAAGGCATCGCACGCCGGTGGCTGGACGAGTGCTTGGTATGTAGCGGCGGCACGTATCCTGCCCAACTCATGATTCAGCAACTGGCAGATATCGCCTGTGACAGAATCACAAATGCCATTACGCGTGCCCATGCCGGGGATGCCCAGCCCAAGGTGCTTCTCGATCCCTACAATCCCAGCGGCTCCTCACGCTTTGTTAATTTGACCACAACGAAGAAGGACCTCTGGAAGACGGATCCGGGAAAGAGTCACGTTAACTATGCGGTGCTCGACAGCGACTGGGAAGGCGAGTTTTGTCGCGTAGCGGAAACGCACCCACGAGTCATCGCCTACGTGAAGAACCATGGCCTTAACTTTGATGTGCCCTACGTGGAAGGCGGTACCAAGCGGCGCTACCGGCCCGATTTTATCGTGCAGGTGGATGACGGACAGCCGGACCCACTACATCTTGTCGTTGAAATCAAGGGTTTCCGTGGCGAGGATGCGAAAGCCAAAAAAGACACGATGGATACCAAGTGGATACCCGGCGTCAATAACAATGGTAGCTTTGGCCGCTGGGCGTTCGCTGAGTTTACCGAGGTCTTCCGCATGCAAGCAGACTTTGAGGCAAAGGTGGAAGATGCATTCGATCAATTGATTACTGAAGTTGCCGCTCAGCCGGCAGAATAATCATACCATGGCAAAATCCAAAAAGAACGTTGAGTCGCTTACGCATGATGACAAGCGTACGTACATTCCCACGGCAGAGCACCAGTCCCTGGTGCGAGAAGAAGACGCCGCCCCCATTGATGTGGCGTATGAACGACGGAACCCGGACCTCGACCCGCAACTGGTCTGGCGCGGGAAGGACGTAAAGAACTGGGCTGACCTTGTGGTAAAAGCAGCGCCTCTCTACATCCAGGAGAAGGTGCACCCCAAGGTGCTGATTGATGACCTCGTCCGGCGGACGGAGGAACGTGAGGAAGAGGACACGGAGCAAACGGATCTCTTTGCCGACTTCAACGGCGTTCCGGATGGGGAGGCGAAAACTGAATTCTACGAGCACGATGCCAACTGGACCAACCGCATGATCCTGGGCGACAGCCTGCAGGTGATGGCCTCGCTGGCCGAACGCGAAGGACTGCGCGGAAAAGTGCAATGCATCTACCTCGACCCACCCTACGGCATCAAGTTCAACTCCAACTTCCAGTGGTCCACCACCACGCGCAATGTGCGCGACGGCAAGGCCGAGCACATCACGCGCGAGCCGGAGCAGGTGAAGGCCTTCCGCGACACGTGGCGTGACGGCATCCACTCCTACCTAACCTACCTGCGCGACCGGCTAACAGTGTGCCGTGACTTGCTCAAGGATTCAGGCTCTATCTTCGTCCAGATCGGCGACGAGAATGTGCACCGCGTTCGGGCCCTGATGGATGAGGTGTTTGGGGAGGAGAATTTCGTGAGTGAGATCGTGTACCGGACTACTACGGGAAAGGGATCAGCAGCTCTCGACAACACCCATGACTTCGTTTTGTGGTTCGCCAAGGACGCCGAACAGATGAAGTTTAGGCAGCTCATGTTCGAGCGTGATGTGGAACAAGATAAAAACTACAGATATGACTTTTTGCCGGACGGTAGACTTGTGAAAGCGGGAGACGACCCTCACAGAATTGCGAGGATGAATCCGCTGACGTCTCAGTCGGGAGGAAAAACGACAAGATTTGAGTATGCTTTTAAGGGTAAGAAATTTAGGCCCAGTAGAGGTGGGTGGAAGACCAATCTTGAAGGTATGAAAAGGCTTGACAGGGCATCGCGTCTGACATTCTCTGGAAAGACGCTTGGATTCGTACGGCCATTCGGAGACTTCCCTTTTCAGGCATATTCAGACATCTGGGACGATACACGGCAGAGCGGATTTGGAAATAAGAAGGTCTACGTTGTCCAGACATCCACAAAGGTGGTCGAGCGATGTATTTTGATGACCACCGACCCTGGCGACTTGGTCATCGATCCGACATGCGGATCAGGCACTACAGCGACGTTGGCAGAGCAGTGGGGACGCCGGTGGATCACGATTGACACATCGCGCGTCGCCCTCGCACTTGCTCGTGCCCGTCTGATGGGAGCACGCTACCCGTACTATCTCCTCGTGGACAGTCCCTCGGGCCAAGAGAAGCTGGCTGAGGTTGAGCGGCGCCCCATGAAGGACGCAACCACCAGCGGCAACGTGCGTCATGGCTTTGTCTACGAACGCGCACCGCACATCATGCTTCGGGACATCACGAACGATCCCGAGGTAGATGTTATTTACAAGCGCTTTCAGCAAGAGATGGAGCCCATCCGGCAGCGCATCAACGAGATAACGGGGCTTGACCTCAAACCTTGGCAGATTCACCGCGAGCCGGGTGACCCGTGGCCTCGCAAGGCGCAGAAGCAGCATAAGCGCTTCATGCGCGTCACCACCGACGCTACCCGGCAGAAGGCTGTCAACCGCGTCAATGAGATCATGGGGCGCGACTACACGATCGACACCTTCCCCGAGAAGCCCGTCGATCCGTGGAAAGATGAGGAGTTGCTGGAGCTGCACGAGAAGTGGTGGGATCTCAAGATAAAGCGCCAGAAAGAGATCGACACCTCTATCGCGGCTGCTGCCGACTTTGAGTATCTGTATGATCAACCCTATGAAGACAAGAGCAAAGTCCGCGTGGCGGGTCCCTTCACGGTGGAAAGCCTGTCCCCGCACCGCACCCTGAACGTAGACGAGAACGGGGACATCATTGATAATGTCGCCGAAGCCCGGGAGGAATACGGCGGGCAGGATTTTCCCTCGCTCATCCTTGACGCGCTCCGCAAGTCTGGTGTGCAGCAGGCGCACAAAGAGGATCGCATCGAACTTGAAGCAGTCGAGACCTGGCCTGGTGCCTATGTCTGTGCTACAGGGAGGTACACGGAGCAGCGCACAGGTACCGAAAAACGCGCCGGGATTTTCATTGGCCCGGAGTTCGGCAGTGTAACGCGGCCCAACCTCGTGGCCGCGGCCCGCGAAGCCGCAGACGCCGGGCTGGATACGCTCATCGCCTGTGCCTTCAGCTATGACGCTCATGCCTCAGAATTTGAGAAGCTGGGACGTGTCACTGTTCTGAAGGCCCGCATGAACGCCGATCTGCATATGGCCGAAGATCTTGCGAACACGGGTAATGGCAACCTCTTTGTCATCTTTGGAGAGCCTGACATCGACATCCTCGACGCGGATGATGATCAGGTTAAAGTTAAGATCAACGGTGTGGACGTGTTCGATCCTTCCAGCGGCGAGGTGCGCAGCGACGACACGGACGGCATCGCCTGCTGGTTCATCGACACCGACTACAACGAGGAAAGCTTCTTCGTGCGCCACGCCTACTTCCTGGGTGCCGGTGATCCGTATGGCGCACTGAAGAAAACGCTGAAAGCCGAAATTGACGAGGCAGCCTGGGATTCCCTCTACAGCGAGGTGTCACGCCCGTTCAGTCCCCCAGCATCCGGCCGCATCGCGGTAAAGGTCATCAATCATCTCGGCGATGAGGTTATGCAGGTGTTCAAGGTAGAGCGCTGACACCGAAAAGTAGAGACGGGTTGTATCACAGGGGAACCGGGACTGCATTTAGCGTTTATAGCGTTTAGTAGTCTTTGGCACCGGCTACCGATCCACACGCCCCCACACGAATCCGCGCCTTTGCCATGACAAGCACGCGCCTTAACCCATCAGAATTCGGTCCGGACACGCTGGACGAGCTCGCTGGGGTCCTAAGCAAGCCCGGCCGCGTGGCCCTGATCGATGAGCAGGGAAATCGTGCGGACCTACCAAAGGCACTTTTTGATCATCTCATGCACATCGTCCAGCTGATGGCTGAGAAGCGTACGGTTGTACTGGTGCCGGAAGACGAGGAGTGCACGACACAGGCCGCGGCAAACGTTCTGGGGGTTTCTCGTCAGCATCTGGTGAATCTGTTAGAGCGTGGCGAAATCCCCTTTCATAAGGTGGGCACCCATCGTCGGGTAGTCTTTCGTGATGTACTGGCCTACCAGAAAAGACGTGACAAAGAACGAAGCCGCGCACTGGATAAGCTCATGAAGGATGTGAGCGACGCCGGGCTATATGACGCCTCCTACACGGGAGGCACGAGCGACTAATGCCCATGCGAGCCGACTTCCGGGTTTTTCTGGACGCGTGTGTGCTTGCGAATATTGCGGTATGTGACCTCCTGCTTCGCATGGCGGAGCGGCCACGACAGTACGTGCCCATTTGGTCGGACCGCGTGCTGGACGAGGTGTACCGGACCCACACCGAAAAGCTGGGATGGGAGGAGCGGCTTGCTCTGTCGTTCAGGGAAGCGCTACAGGAGCACTTTCCGGAAGCGCTCACTGCGGATTATGAACATCTCTTGCCGGCCGTACAGAACGACCCGAAGGACAAGCATGTATTGGCAGCGGCTATCCATGGAGGGGCCGAAGTAATCCTTACGTTCAATCTCAAGGACTTTCCTGAGAAAGCCCTATTTCCGTGGCATATTGAGGCTAAGCATCCCCAGGACTACCTGGAGACGCTCTACGACATTGATGACCGGCAGGTTGTCGCGCGCATCTCAGCTATAGCGGCGAAGCGTGGCGAGGACATGGAGGATGTACTGGTACGGTTAGGAACGGCTCTACCTGAATTCTCCAGCCGCCTCTTACGTGACTTAGACTTGAGTTGATGGCACATGGAATTCCTTATTGCCGACACCTTTACTGATAGCCTTGCCGAGCTAACAAATCAGGAACAGAAGGCGGTTAAGACGACCTCTTTCGACCTGCAGATGGATCCGTCGCGGCCGGGCATGTAGTTTCATCCCATCAGTGCGCCCAAAGACGACCACTTCTGGTCTGTGCGCATCAATCGCGATCTGCGGCTTATCGTCCACAAGACGAGCAAGAGCTTTCTCCTGTGCTACGTAGATCACCACGACGCGGTCTACGCCTGGGCCGAACGGCATAAGATTGAGCGTCACCCGAAGACAGGTGCGGCGCAAATCGTCCAAATCCGTGAAAAAGTCGTAGAGATTCTTTCTCGCGCCGATGCGCTGCGTCGGCGCGTGTCGGCGGACGGTCCCCGTCCGAGGTTGCGTTGCACACGCTGCGGAAATGTGGGGCACAGCCATTTCGAACCAACGCTATCTATACGCTTCATCTGTTCGAGTGGGTGAGGACGTCGGTGGTCTGTCATGCCCATGGTGGTGGCACGACTATT
>LKNB01000018.1 GCA_001564055.1 Rhodothermaceae bacterium Tc-Br11_B2g6_7 | reverse complement strand
TTTCGTCGGATGACCTGGTGCTGGGCAACGTGGAGAACATGCTTACGAACGTGGGCGTGACGGGCTCTGGCGACTTTGCCGCCGGACAGCCTCTGGCAGAGCGCTCCCGCATCACGCTGAACCTGATCGACTATGGCGACCGGGCCGAAGCCAGCGCTCGCACGCTGGCCAAGGTACGGGAAGCCGTGACCAACCTGCTGCCAGACGTAACGCTGGACGTGCAGAAGGACGAGCTCGGCCCACCAACAGGACCTCCTGTCAACATCGAAATTACAGGCCCTGACTACGACGAAATCGTGCGGCTGGCCAATGAGGCCCAGGCGATGCTAAACGAGGCGTCCGAAGCCGGCCGCATTCAGGGCCTCGTGGACCTGCGCGACAACCTGGAGCTTGGCCGCCCTGAGGTGCGCGTGGCCATCGACCGGGAGCGGGCCTCCAGCTATGGCCTCTCCACGGGCCAGATCGGCCAAACCGTCCGGGCAGCCATTGCCGGCACCGAAGCCAGCACGTACCGGGTGGGCGATGACGACTTCGACGTCACCGTGCGCCTGGCGCCCGAACAGCGCAGCAACCTCGAAACGTTGGAGAACCTGAACATCCTTCAGCCTGAAACGGGGCAGCAGATCCCCCTGGCCTCGGTGGCCGACTTTGTAGACTCCGAAGGCTTGGGCTCCATCACGCGCCTCAACCTGCGCCGCGTAGCGGTAATCGAAGGACGCAACGCGCCGGGCTTTTCGGGGCAGGAAGTGCTGCAGCAGGTGCAAGACGAGCTTGCCGGGTTCGTGGACGACCTGCCGCCGGGCTATGCGCTTGAATACACCGGCGAACAGCAGGATCAAGAGGAGGCATTCGGCTTTCTGCTGTTCGCGCTGATGGCGGGCATCATGCTCATCTTTCTCGTTACCGTTGCCAAGTTCAACGCCCTCTCCGCGCCGCTGATTGTGCTGCTGGCCGTTGGGCTCAGCCAGATCGGCGTGGTCTTCACCCTACTGGTCAGCCAAACACCCTTCGGCCTCATGGTCTTCGTGGGTATCATCAGCTTGTTCGGCATCCTGGTGAACAACAACATTGTATTGCTGGATTACATTCAGCAGCTTCGGCGGCAGGGGTATAGCAACAACCAGTCAATTATCGTAGGCGGCGTAAATCGCCTGCGACCCGTGCTGCTCACGGCTCTGACCACCATCCTCGCCCTCATCCCGCTCACGTTCGGTATCCAGGTCGACTTCGTTGGCTTGCTGGCCAATCTGGAGCCGGACTTCCAGCTGGGCTCGCAGAACACCCAGTTCTGGGGGCCGATGGGGACTTCAATTATCGGTGGGCTGCTGTTTGCCCTGCTGATCACGCTGCTGGTGGTGCCCACCATTTTCTCTGTGTTCGAGTCGCTGGGTCAGCGCTTCACCACGCTCTTCGGCCTTGAAGGCCCAGCGGAGGAGTCGTACGCCGGCGACGGCGCGCCCCGCTCAGAAAATGATGTGAGGCCCGTGTTTGAGGGGGATGGGTCTCCTGATGACGCCACAGAAGGCGCTTCCTCGCCGCCCGATCCGGAGACCGGGGGGGCCGACGGCCGGTCGGCGTAGCACCTGCGACCGCGAAACCAACACCGGCACCTGGCATATCCATGCTATACCCGGGGGCGTGCAATGCGCATGCCCCCATTTTTATTCTTCCCACCCGCTCCTGCGCTCATGGGCCTGTTACTGCTCTATGCTGCCATGGTCGTGGTCGTCTCGTTTTTGTGCTCTATTTTGGAGGCCGCACTCCTCAGCACCACACCATCCTTTGTGGCGGCCCAGGCACGGGAAGGAACCGTCACGGGACAGCGACTGCAGCGGTATAAGGATGACATCGACCGCCCGCTCTCGGCCATCCTGAGCCTCAACACAATTGCCAACACCGTGGGCGCCGTAGGGGTGGGCGCGCAGGCCGCGGTGGTGTTTGGCGACGCGCTTGTGGCGGTAACCTCGGGGGTCCTCACGTTTCTCGTGCTTGTCTTTGCGGAAATCATTCCGAAGACGCTGGGGGCCGTCTACTGGCGCCAGCTCAGCCCGGCGGTGGTTCGCATATTGCCGCCTATCATTTGGCTCATGTGGCCCTTGGTGCAGCTGGCTCGGGGAATTGCTCGGGTGCTGGCGTCGGGCCAGGACGAGGCATCGGTAAGCCGCGATGAGCTTACGGCGCTGGCCGACCTGGGTACACAGGAAGGGGTGTTTGAGATGGAAGAATCCCGCATCCTGCACAACTTACTCCGGTTTAGTAGCCTACGCGTGCGGGACATCATGACGCCGCGCACCGTCGTGGTTTCACTACAGGAAGACCAAACCATTGGCGAGGTGCTGGAGAGCCACGACAGTTTCCGCTTCTCCCGGTTGCCCGTCTACGCTGAGTCGCGAGAGGACATCACCGGGTTTGTACTAAAGGACGATATCCTGCTGCGGGCGGCGCAGGAGCGCACGGATGAGAGGCTACGGGAGGTGCGTCGGCCCCTGGAGGTGGTTCCCGAGTCGCTGCCTTTGCCTGACCTCTTCGAGCGCCTACTGGACCGCTCTGCCCACATCGCGCTGGTGGTCGATGAATACGGCGGGATGGCCGGCATTGTCACGATGGAAGATGCCGTCGAAACCCTGCTGGGGCTGGAGATTGTAGACGAGGTGGATTCGGTTGACGACATGCAGAAACTGGCGCGGGAGCAGTGGCGGAAGCGCGCCAAGCGGCTGGGCATCGTTCCTGAAGAGGTGGACGAAAACGGTGCTACCCAACGGCTGCGCGAGGCCGCTGACCCACCGTCCACGGAGGATACGGCCGTGGAAGCACCGGACGATGCTGTGAGCACGACGAACGACGACGATCAACCGTCCGTCCCCGATCGCTCATCAACCACGTGAACGAGGCACCATCGCGTTCTCGCCCCTTACCTTCGGTCCCCACGTTATTTTGCCTATGTCATCGTCCCCATCGTCTTCCGCTAAGGCCCCGGATGAAAAAGCGCCACAGGCCTTCACCTGGATGGACGGCGTGTTTATCCTCTTCAGCGTCATTCTTCTGGGGCTTGCCACTAACAGCATCCAGGCCGGTGCGCTCGTAGATGCCGCCTACGAGGCGTCGCTGGGGGTGGCCGGGCTGCTGCTGGGCGTCCGCAACCCGCTCACCTACCTCACGGGACTAAATCTGGAAATCTTCAACCAGATTGCCATGGTCGCGGTTGGGGTTGGCTTGCTGCTCTTCGTCGTAAGCATCTTTGTATAACCGAGCCCTCATATGCAACGCCATTCGTTCCCTATCGTCACCACCGACGCGTTGGGCCGGCGGTTGCGTGTTGACGCCCCGCCGAAGCGTATCGTGTCGCTGGTTCCGAGCCAGACGGAGTTGCTTGCGGATCTTGGCCTTGGCACCCGGGTCATCGGCGTAACACGCTTCTGCGTACACCCCGAGGACTGGCGTGAGGAGAAAACCGTTGTGGGCGGCACCAAGCAATTGAACAACGACACGGTACAGGCGCTGACGCCGGACCTCGTGCTGGCCAACAAGGAAGAAAACACACCGGCCATGGTGGAAGCGCTCGATGCCCTGGCGCCGGTCTACGTAAGCGATGTCGCAACCTTACCGGATGCGCTCGGCATGATTCGCGCCGTGGGGCGGCTGACCGGCACTGCGCCCCGGGCCGACGCGCTCGCCGCCGAGATCGACGCCGCGTTTGCTGCCCTCCCGCCGGCCCCTCCCCTGCGCGTGGCGTATCTCATCTGGCGCGCTCCCTATATGAGCGTTGGCGGCGACACCTTCATCCACGCTATGCTGCGCCGGGCCGGCTTCGTCAACGCCTTTGCCGACCAGCAGCGGTACCCCGAAGTGACCCTCGATGACCTCAGGGCGCTACGCCTGGATGCCGTGCTGCTCGCCTCTGAACCTTTCCCCTTTGGCCGCCCCCGCTTTGCCGAAGAAGTCCGCGAGGCCCTTCCCCACACGCGGGTGGAGGTGGTAGATGGGGAATTGTTTTCCTGGTATGGCAGCCGGCTGTTGCAGGCACCATCCTACTTCACCGCGTTGCGCGAGCGCCTCCCCGGCGCGGCAGCATCGTGACGGCCCTCAGGTGCGCGCTTCCAAGCGAAACGATTTTCGGTGGTATGGCGTGCTGCCATGCGCCTCAAGCGCGGCATAATGGGCCTTCGTAGGGTAGCCCACATTGGTGTCCCAGCCGTATGCCGGGTACTCCTCGTGGATCTCGCGCATCATACGGTCGCGCGTCACCTTCGCGACGATCGACGCCGCGGCGATAACGTGGCTTTTATCATCCCCCTTTACTACGGTCTCAAACGGCCAGGGGGAGTCTGGAAAGCAGCGGTTGCCGTCCACGAGCAAGAACTCGGGGCCAGGCTGCAGATTGGTCGTCGCCCGGCGCATGGCCTCCATGGCGGCGTGCAAGATGTTGAGGCGGTCAATCTCCTGCGGCGAGCAGACCCCGATGCTTACGCCCAGCGCCTGTTCTTCAATGGATGCCAGCAGGGCCTCGCGCACCTTTTTCGAGAGGCGCTTACTGTCGGCTACGCGGGGAATCACCGTTGCTGGCGGGAAGATAACGGCCGCCGCCACAACGGGCCCGGCCAGGCACCCGCGCCCGGCCTCGTCCAGCCCGGCAACATGGGTGTATCCTGAGGACCAGTAGCGTTTTTCGATGTCGAGCGTGGGCATACAGCCGTAGGGTGGGGTGAAGGAAAACGTGTTTGGTCTCGCAAGATGCAAAAGGCATCGATCAAGACCCATCCCCACCGTACGAAAATCCATCGAACCACGCGGCTCATGCGTTAGCACACGCTTTGCAGTTCGCGCGCCAGGTGGTATCTTACAGCTGTGTGCGATCATCGCTTTCTCACTGCCGAACCGCGCCACCATGTATCTGCTTGGATTTGATGTCGGAAGCTCAGCCGTAAAAGCTGCCCTGATAGCCGCGGACTCGGGGGCCTGCATTGCCCGGGCCACGGCTCCGGAGGACGGCAGCTTACCCATGGAGGCGGACCGCCCGGGCTGGGCTGAGCAGCATCCGGACCTGTGGTGGACCTACCTCTGCAAGGCGTCGAATCTGGTCATGCAGAAGTCAGGGGTGCGCCCGGAGGACATCTGGGGCATTGGGATCGCCTATCAGATGCACGGGCTGGTGGTGGTGGACGATGCACTGCGGCCGCTGCGCCCCTCCATCATCTGGTGCGATAGCCGCGCCGTCGACATTGGAGCAGAAGCCTTCCGTGCCATCGGCCCCGACCGGTGCCTACGCACCCTGCTGAACGCCCCCGGCAACTTTACCGCTTCCAAACTCCGCTGGGTACAGCGCAACGAGCCGGACATTTTTAACCGTGTGCGGTATGCGATGCTGCCAGGCGATTACCTGGCGCTCTGTATGACCGGTGAGGCACGGACCACCCCTTCTGGCCTCTCAGAGGGTACCCTGTGGAACGTTGAGACAGAGGCCCCTGCGGCTTTTTTGTTGGAGCACTGGGGCATCTCTCCCGGCGTGCTTCCGCCTACCACCCCCACGTTCGGTGTGCAGGGGACGCTCACCGAGGACGCAGCAGCGGCGCTCGGCCTCCGTCCCGACATCCCCGTCGCCTACCGGGCGGGCGATCAGCCCAATAACGCGCTCTCGCTGGGCGTTACCGCACCCGGGCAACTGGCGGCTACCGCCGGGACCTCTGGCGTTGTGTATGGCATCACTGACCATGCCGGGTACGACCCCGAGATGCGCGTGAACACGTTTTTACACGTCAACCATCAGCCCGATGCTCCCCGCTACGGGGTCTTGCTTTGCGTCAACGGGGCCGGTATTCTGTACCGCTGGCTGCGCGATGCCTTTAGCGGGCGGGGCCGGTACGAGGCCATGAACAGCGCCGCCCGTCTGGCCCCGCCGGGTGCCGAGGGGCTCCTCTTGCTACCGTACGGCAACGGCGCCGAGCGCACCCTCGGCAACCAGGCACCCGGGGCCTCGCTCCATAACCTCCACTTCAACACGCACAAGCGGGGCCACGTCCTTCGGGCCGCCCAAGAGGGCGTCGCCTGTGCCCTCGTACATGGGCTCCAGGCGTTTAAAGCGATGAACCTTGAACCCACCCTCATCCGCGCCGGAAACGCCAACCTCTTTCAAAGTGTCCTTTTCACGCGTACCTTTGCCACCCTGACGGGCGCTACCGTGGAACTGATGGATACGGATGGCGCGCAGGGGGCAGCACGCGGCGCGGGCGTCGGCATTGGCTACTATGGCACGCTGGACGACGCCTTTGTCGGCCTCGACCCGGTGCAACGCGTAGAGCCGGATGACGCGCTGCGCGCTCCACTGCAGACGCTGTATCACCGCTGGACCGACATGCTCGACCACACCCTCGCTGCCTCCCCCGTTGCCTCCTCAGCTCCATGACCTCTTCGCTTCATAGTATTTGTCGCTGGACCTTTAACCCTGGGAAGGGCGGGTTCGTACCTGCTGACATCCGCCCCTCCTGGCGCCCCGATCGATTTTCGACAGTTGACTTCATCCACCTCATCGCCGATGCGATTCGTCCCAAGCTACCCGAGCATGTGGAGTTGGGCGTTGAGCTGCATTACGACAACGAGGTGCACGAAGACAACGCCGCTGCCGTTGCCACCGCCCTCAACGAAACGGGCGTGCACCTCGCGATGCTTACGCCAGGAGCTCACCACCATTTTGCCTACGGTGGCTTGGCCTCCCTGGATGACACCGAGCGCGAGGAGGCGCGGGCGTTCGGCGACCGGTGCGTGGATTTGGCTTACGGCGCGCTACGCCCTGCCTGGCACGAAGACCCTGCCCACGCCCCTACCCTGGTCATCTGGAACGGTAGCTTCGGGTATGACCTGGCGACAATCGGTATCCGCGCGATGTACAACCATCTGAAGGACGGGCTGGCTGCGCTGTGCAAGACGGAAGCGGCGCATGGCGGGGCGCTCTTTATCGGGTTGGAGCCGAAGCCCAACGAAGGGCACCCGGCCATGCTGCTCCCTACCGTGGCCAGTGCCGCGCTTCTCTGGCACCGGCTGGCGGCTGAGTACGACGTATCGTTGGAGAAGAAGGGCATCAACAAAGAAATCGGGCACTCCGAGATGATCGGGCTGGATCACGTCCATGATACCGTGGAAGAGCTGGACCACGAGATGATGGTGCACACGCACCTCAACAGTCAGGGCTACAACGACGGCATCATTCTGGGTGGCCCGGGCCGGTACGACATTGACCATGGCACCCGGGTCAACGGCATGAACATCGCCATCGCCGGCCTCATGCAGGATGCCGGGTACACGCGCTGGAAGGGCCACGACATGCAGCCACGCCCATACGACAACGAAGCGCAGGCGATCGACCGCGTGGTGCGCAGCATCCTGAGCTGGGAGGCCTGTGCCACGGCTGCCCGGGAGCTCAACACCGACGAGCTCCTCGCCTGCCTGGCCGCCCGTGATACCGCTGCCGCCGAGGACCTGATGCGCCACACCATGATGGAGGCCCAAGAGACCTTTGATGCGCTCTACCTGGAGACGCTGGATGATATATAGACCGCGAATAGCTGCTTCCCACGATTACACATCGTACTGATCAGGTAAGTCATTTTCGTAGAGTACGACGTCGCCTTCACGCGTGTACGTCTTGAGGAAGGCCTGCGCGTCGAAGAGCGTGTCGAAGGTGTGCACGGCCTCCTCTGGGAAGTTTGCTGCCTGCAGGCCTTCGCGGATGGGTCGCGTCTGCTCTTCTCCCACCAGCACGGCGAGGTCCACGTGGTTGGCCATGTGCCGGCCCAGCGCGTGGTTCTCCTCCGTCTGCCGCTCGCCCAACTCCACCATGCCGGGCGTCACGACTACCCGGCGCCCCGTATCAAACTGCCCCAGGATCTCCAGCGCGTTGCGCGCGCCGACAGGGTTGGAGTTGAAAGCGTCGTCAATAACGGTGATGGGTCCCTGTTGGCGCAACTGCAGGCGATGCTCCACGGGTGCCACCCGCCGGACCGCATGCGCGATCTGCCGGAGGCGCAAGCCTTGCTGCCGCCCCACCGCCACGCCCAGGAGGATGTTGAGCACATTGTGCTGCCCGAGCAGCTCGGTCCGAAACGTCGCGGTGGCGCCCGTGTCATCCGTCACGTTGAACGTCGTCCCCTCCGGCCCGTAGGCGATGTTTGACGCTGTGATATCCGCCTCAGGGTGGCCGGACACGGAAACGCGCCAGAGGGGCCCCGTCGCCTCTGAGGCCATGGCCGCTACCCGTTCATCATCCATGTTGAGCACGACGGGTGCGCCCGGCCGCGCATGCCGGATGATGTCGGCCTTCTCATCAGCAATAGCTTCAATTGTGCCCATCGTTTCGAGGTGCGCTGGGCCCACACTGGTTACGATCGCCAGGTCCGGCTGGGCGATGGTACAGAGCTCCGCAATGTCGCCCGAGTAGCGCATGCCCATCTCCAGGACCAGCACCTGATGCTCCGGCCGCAGCTTGTTGTTGATGACGATGCACAGCCCCATCGGGGTGTTGTACGAGCTGGGCGTAGCACACACGTTGAACCGCTGCCGCAGGATTTCCGCCACAATGAATTTGGTGCTCGTCTTGCCGTACGATCCTGTAATACCCAGAACCAGCAGATCCGGGCGGTCGTGAATCGTGGCGCGGGCCTGCCGTTTGAACCCCTCCTGCACGTACCGCTCCACGGGAAGATTCAGCACGGTGGCCGCCAGTACCCAGAGCGACGCGCCCAGGTCAGCCAGCAGGAGCCCGGCGAGCAACGCAAGGTACCCTTCGGGCGCCCCCATGAAACCGCCCGCGGCCGCCCCCCCACCTACCGTCAGCAGCCCAAGGCCTGCCGCCGTCCCCATCAGACGTTGCAGCCGCGCGGTGAACGCCAGGGGCTTCTTCTCCTGGGTGCTGCGGTACCGCCGGGACGAGATAAACGCGAGCGGCCAGAGTATGAGTGCGGCAATGACCACGGTACGCACGGGCGCCACTCCCATCAGGAAGACCGCGCCACCAAGCACGACCAACCCAACCGCATGCGACGGGCGGACCAACAGGTCGGGGTGGTCTCCCAACCAATGCTGGAGCCGCGAGGGCCTATAGCCTTCCAGTTGGGCCATGTGCAGAAAGAAGCGGAGGCGACGCCAGAGGCGCCACCCCGCAAAACCGGTCGCCAGGGCAGCAAGAAAAAAGAGAAGCATGGGCGATCGAGGTGGGAAGTAAACGCAGAGTACTGCAGCGCATCACGCCGCCGAGGAAGCTTCCGAGGGTGCAGCCGCTGGGCCGGCATAGTCACGTAGGAAGTGGCGGATCCCGGCAACAACAGGTCCGGGCGTATCAAGATAGCCGTAGTGGCCTGCACCGTCCAGAGGGACTAAGCCGGCATCGGGCAAGCCGTCTTCCAAGATACGCATTTGCTCTCGGGTGATCGCTTCGTCGTCCGTCCCCCAGAAGAGCAGCGTGGGTGCGGTGATTTGGTCGAGCCGGTCGTCCACGTAGCTGTTGACCACCTGCACGAAGGTGGCCCGCATGACGCCGTCGAGTGCGCGGTAATCCGATGACCCCAGCGCACGCCACAGCAGCGTATGCCGCAGCCAGTCGGTGGCGGGGCTCCGCAGGGGCTCGGGTAGCCAGGTGAACGGGGCCTTCACGAGCCTCGCAATCGACCTACGCATCGTCACGCCCGCGCTGCGTCTGCGCGGGATGCCAGATGGGCTAATCAATATAAGGCGGTCGACCAGGTCCTGGGTTTGGGGATCAGCCGCCAGGAACAGCGCAATGCGCCCCCCATTGGAGTGGCCGATGATCGGCAGCGGTGCGGTGCCATGCGTCGGATGGATGCGCTCGCAAATGACATCTCGCACTAAGTGCACGTGGGCTTCCATGCCCCACGGTTCCGGCGGCGGCGGCGAATGGCCATGCCCTGGGAGATCCAAGGCATAGACCGCAAACGTGTCCGCCAGGGCCTCTGCCAGGGGACGCATGAGCGCCGCGCTGCTTCCCCATCCGTGCAACAACAGCACCGGCGGCGCGGTATCGGGTCCGGCACGGTCAACGTGTACAGCGTCCACCATAGGCAGCGCTCGATCAACAGCGTTAGGTGTAAAAATTGATTCTCTTTACGGGCCACAGGACCCAAGGCTTGACGATGACCCGGAAACCATCTATCTTAGCCGTCGTTCCTACCCCTTGAGAAGGCATTGTCCTGGTGTGCCCGTCGGCACAACCCGCAGGATTTAGCATATGGCGGTGCCTTACTCCTGTCTCTTGCGTCTTGCATGGCTGTTGGCAGATAGATCACCGCTGGAGGACTGCGGTGTCATACATGCCCCATTGCCCACTTGATTGTTTTTATGGTGCACGCGAATGCGTGAAGCTGGTCGTGTAGCCGTACAGCGGCTCACCAAGCCTCCTCATTCTACGCTACAATAGGCTTACCCTGCCGATGGACGTGCCTTTACGTCCACGCGGAGGCTTGCGCGTTGGAGCTTGCGGCATCGTTCTTCTGTAACGCACACAGGAACGGGTGTAGATCACCCATGACCCGTCAGGTCAGACGTCCGGCAGGCTGATGCTGCCATGGGGCCGCGCTACCCCAGCGGCCAAGCGACCAGGCACTACTTATCACAACCCAAAGTAACATCGTTTTTTATGTCTAAGAAGAAGTCCAAAAATCCGGAGTTTCGCGGAATGCTCGAGTTCATTGGTGACAAGAACTTCGGGTTCATTCGTGAACTTCGCCACGATCTGCGCAAAGGCGACAGCGATCCGTTCTGCTCGCCGCCCGTCATCCGGAAAAACAACCTGCGCGACGGCGTCATCCTTGACGGCACGCTGAAGCCGGGACGGAAGGGCGACATGCAAGTCGACCAGGTCCATAAGATCATGGGCGTGGAGCCGAAGGAATGGGCCACCACCCGCGACTTTGACAGCGGGCAGATCATCTATCCCAACGAGAAGCTGAATCTGGTAACGGGATCAGACGATGTCGACATGCGCGTCGTTGACCTCGTTGCTCCGCTCGGCAAGGGCCAGCGGGCCCTGATCGTAGCTCCCCCACGCACGGGTAAGACGGTCCTGCTGAAGGAAATTGCCGCAGGTGTTACCAAAAATCACGAAGAGGTGGAACTGGTGTGCCTGCTGGTCGATGAGCGGCCGGAAGAGGTCACCGACTTCAAGCGGTCTACGAAGGCGCAGGTCTTCGCCTCCTCCAATGACCGGGGCGACGACAACCACGTCCGTGTCTCCACGCTGGCCCTGGAGTACGCCAAGCGGCTGGTGGAGCTGAAGAAAGACGTCGTCCTGCTCTTGGATTCCCTCACGCGCCTGGGCCGGACCTTTAACCTGTTTGTGAACGGCAGCGGCCGGACGCTCTCCGGTGGGCTTGACGCCAACGCCCTCAAGGTCCCGCGCCGCATCTTTGGCGCCGCCCGTAACATCGAAGGCGGAGGGTCCCTCACTATCATCGCCACGGCCCTCATCGAGACGGGCAGTCGCATGGATGATGTCATCTTCGAGGAGTTCAAAGGAACGGGTAACTCAGAGATTGTGCTGGATCGCGAGATGGCCGACAAGCGCATCTTCCCGGCCGTGAACCTGCGGAAGAGTGGCACCCGGAACGAGGAATTGCTCATCGACGACGAGCAACTCCCCGCGCACAACCGCCTCATGCGGGCTCTCAATTCGCGCCCCCCACTGGAAGCCATGAACGCGCTGCAGCGCCACCTCAAGCAGTCGGAATCGAACGAGGAAATGCTGGCCAGCCTGCTTGCCAACGTAATGGACGGATAAGGCCGGCGGACTACGAACACCCGGGGCAGCAGGCAGACGTTATGTTTTACCCGGCCGGTGTGTCTAAGGGATATGCTTGCCCTACTCCCTGCCCGCACCCTTACCATGCCAACGCCGCACGAAGGCTCTGAGGAACCCATCATCCATTACCACGCGCCCATTCATGCGTGGGACGTCTCCGACCGGCCCCGGGAGAAGTTCATCAAGCACGGCCCGAACGCGCTTTCGGATGCTGAGCTCATTGCGTTGATCTTTGGATCAGGCACCTCTACCAAAGATGGCCCCATCTCTGCCGTACAGCTCGGGCAAGCGCTGGGCCGGGCCTTTGGCTCGCTGCATGACCTAACCAAGCGCGAGCTCAAAGAGCTCACACGTGTGGTGGGCATCGGCCCTGCCAAAGCGGTGCAGCTCCTGGCCGCGTTTGAGATCGGCCGGCGTGTGGAATCGCAGCGGCATCAGGGTGAGCGGATCCAGGTGACGTGTCCGGAAGACGTGGCGGCGGTGTACGCGCCCCACATGCGCGACCTGAAGCGCGAAATCTTCAAGATCGTCCTGCTCAACACCGCCAATGTCATCATAGGCGACTACACCGTCAGCGAGGGTGGCCTCGCTGCCAGCATCGTAGAGCCGCGGGCCATTTTCAGGAAAGCCATCGTCGAGAATGCGGCTGCGGTGATTTGCCTGCACAACCACCCGAGCGGCAATCCCGAACCCAGCCGCGAGGACATTAAAGTCACCCGTGACCTCTGTGCCGGCGGTAAGCTCATGGGCACCCCTGTGCACGACCATATCATCATCGCAGGCGATACGTACACGTCGCTGGCCGAGCGGAATCTTCTCCGGTAACCCTTCCCCGTTGCCCTGCCTCCATGCCCCACCTTCGTCTTCTTACCACCACCGCCCTACTTCTGACCCTGGCGGCCTGCGGCAGCATGGATCCGCTGCGCGTCAATCAACCGGCCAAACCGTTTGCGGCTGAAACGATTCGCGGAGAAACCGTGCGCCTGTCCGATCACGAGGACTCGGTGGTCCTGCTTGAATTCTGGGGCACGTGGTGTCCGCCGTGCGTCGGCGATGTGCCCTACCTGCAACAGGCCTACGAAACGTACGCGGACCGCGGCTTCGAAATCATTGGCGTGGCGAATGATCAGTACAATGCCCTGATCTCGTTTCTTCTGGAGCATAATATCTCGTGGACGCAGGTGCATGATCCGGGCGGCCGACTGATGCGGGACTACTTGGGCCCACAGCCCCGGTATGCGTATCCTACAGCCCTCTTGATTGATGAGGAAGGGGTCGTGCGCGCTACCGGCAGCGAGCTGCGGCGGGAACAGCTGCTACGCACGCTGGAGGAGCACTTTGCCTCCACAGAGGCGACGGCCACGGACTAACAAGGGCGCGCTGAATCACGCCCAATTCAAGCAAGGGCGTTGTATCGGACGGCTGGGCTGCCTACTTTGCGATGATTCAACCTTCTTTCGCGCACGGATTTCCAGCCCATGAGCACCCTGTTCGACAACATCGTCTCCCTCTCCAAGCAGCGCGGGTTTATCTTTCAGTCGTCTGAAATCTACGGCGGCCAGGCGGCCACGTACGACTATGGCCCGCTGGGCGTGGAACTGAAGCGCAACGTGCAGGCGCATTGGTGGAACTATATGGTGTATCAGCACGCCGACGTGGTAGGGCTGGATGCGGCCATCATGATGCACCCCAAGACATGGGAAGCGTCCGGCCACACCGAAGCCTTCAACGATCCACTCATCGACGATAAGGCCTCACGCTACCGCTACCGGGCCGATGAGCTGATTGAAGATCACATCCGCAGCCTCATGCAGGAGGGGAAGCAAGACCAGGCCACCGCCGTGCACGAACGGCTGGTCGCCGCGCTCAACAGCGGTGACGAGATGCCCGAGCAGCTCTACGCCATCATCATGGATGAGGAGATCCGCGCGCCCGATTCCGGCGCGTTTGACTGGACCGAGGTGCGGCAGTTTAACCTGATGTTTGAGACGCACGTAGGCCCCTTGGCCGAAACAGGCGACCGCATCTACCTGCGCCCCGAAACGGCACAGGGCATTTTTGTGAACTTCCACAACGTGCGCGAGCCGGCCCGGCAACATGTACCGTTTGGGATTGCACAGATTGGGAAGGCCTTCCGAAATGAGATCGTGGCCCGCCAGTTCGTCTTCCGGATGCGCGAGTTTGAGCAGATGGAGATGCAGTACTTTGTGAAGCCGGGTGATCAGTTGGACTGGTTTGACACGTGGCGCGACCGCCGCATGAGCTGGCATCAGGCGCTTGGGGTCAACGCTAACAAGCTTCGCATCCACGCACATGAGCAGCTCTCCCACTATGCCGACGCCGCCGTGGACATCCAGTACGAATTCCCCATCGGCTGGAAGGAGGTCGAAGGCATCCACTCGCGCACCGACTACGACCTGAAGCGGCACCAGGAGTACTCCGGTAAAAACATGACCTACTTCGACCCCTTCGAACAGGAGAAATTCATCCCGTACGTGGTCGAAACGTCGGTCGGGCTGGATCGCACCATCCTGATGCTCCTGTGCGACGCCTACCGTGAGGAGGAGGTCAACGGCGATGAGCGCACGGTGCTGAGCCTCCATCCGGAGCTTGCCCCCATCCGGGCGGCTATTTTCCCCTTGGTGAAGAAGGAAGGCATGCCAGGAATTGCGCACAACATCGAAAATGAGCTCAAGCGTCACTTTAACGTGATGTACGACGAGCGCGGCTCGATGGGCAAACGGTACCGCCGCATGGATGAAGCCGGCACGCCGTTCTGCATCACGGTCGATGGCCAGACGCTGGAAGATGATACCGTGACCGTGCGCGACCGCGACTCGATGAAGCAGGACCGGGTGGCGATCACGCAGCTCCGGCGCTACATCGACGATCACTCCGCCGCCTGGGAAACGGTGTAATGCCAGAGGAGCGCCGGACGCGGCTTAGCTACGGTCAGCTTTCTGCGTTGAGGGCGTCCACAATGGCAAACGCTACGGCCTCGGGCTCTTGCTCCGCATCTACGACGACGTCAGCCTGTTGATAGCGGAGCTTCCGCTGATCCAGCAGCGCCTGAATACGCTCTTTGAGCGCAGCCCCTTCCAGTGAGCGCCCCTCGCCATCGTGGAGCAGCGGGCGTTCCGTCGCGGTATCAGCCAGGCGATGAGCCAACGCGTCAACCGATACGCGCAAGTATACCACCACCCCGGCACGCTGAGCGAGGCTCAGGTTGGTTTCGGAGGCCAGCGCGCCCCCACCGGTCGCTACCACTACCTCATCCTGTTGGCTGACCTCCCGCAACAGGGTGCTTTCCAGCGCTCGGAACGCATCTTCGCCTGTTTCAAACAACACGGTGATCGGCTGCCCGGCACGCTCGGCTACGGCCTCGTCCAGGTCGATGAAGGTGTAGCCCAATCGTTCAGCTACCAGCGGCCCCACGGTGCTCTTGCCCGCCCCCATGAAACCCGTCAAGAAGATGCGCGAGGTATCGCTACCGGAACGGGCGGGATCCGGAAGGGTGGACGGGGTATATTCGGCCATGACGGCAGCAGATCATCAGTGAAGTAAATAACGTACGTTGTTGCGATGCCCACCTACCGCCTGCTCATTGAATACGACGGGTCCGCCTTTCATGGCTGGCAGGTGCAGCCCGACCGGCCCACCGTGCAGGCGGCGCTGGAAGAAGCGCTGGCCACTGTGCTGGACGAGGCGCCGAACGTGGTAGGCTCTGGCCGCACCGACGCAGGAGTCCATGCCCGCGGCCAGGTGGCGCATATCGAGACGGCGGACGCCGTGGACGCGTTCCGCCTGCAACGGTCGCTGAATGGCCTCACCCCCTATGGCATCGCCGTTCTTGATGTGGCGCGCGCGCCGGATGGCTTCCATGCGCGCTACGACGCCCGCGAGCGCCGCTACCATTATCACGTAAGCACCAAGCCCCGGGCGCTGGAGCAGCACATGCGCTGGTACCTGCGCCCGCCGCCCGATGTTGGCCGCATCCACGCCGCCCTGCCCGATCTGCTGGGCACCCACCATTTTGGGTCCTTCTGCATCACCCAGTCTGCCACCAAAAACCGCGTGTGCACCGTGCGCCATGCCCAGTGGGTTGCAGAAACGCGGACGCATGATTGGCGCTTCGAAATTGCGGCCGACCGCTTTCTGCACGGTATGGTGCGCGCTATTGTGGGGACGTTGGTCGACATCGGGCAAGGGCGCCGGCCGGTAGATAGCCTGCCATCTATTCTGGAACGCCGCGACCGTCAAGCTGCCGGACCCGCCGCCCCCGCACATGGCCTGGTTCTTGAAAGGGTTCTATATCCTGACGAATGCCCACCTTCAAGTAAACCGTAGGCTACGCGGTGGCTTTCGTTTGAGCCATTGCCACCGTCCCAACGAGGTCTTCACACCAGTCTGCAACTTTCTCTCACGCTGTCCGAACACGGTACTCGCACGTTCTCTATCCATTCACGACGGTGCACGCCCCGGCCTCCTATTCACCGCTGAGGTCTCGCCCTCCATCTATGAATATTCAAACGGTCCTTCGCTGGCTTGTTGTTGCCATTGTGCTCATCGTAGCTATCGTGCTACTGGACGCCATTCTGAACATTGCCGGCTTTCTCCTGCAGATTGGCATTCGGGTCTTACTGATCTTGCTGCTTGTCGCCATCGTCTTGCGCTTTGTTGATCTGTTTCGCAAACGTCGTTGACTCTGCCTTGCCTCCACTGGGCGTGACGTGACCAAACTGCACTTTCTCCGGTCAAGCGCGTACCTCTCTTTCTGTTAAGCCGCAACAGCGCAGCGGCTCCCCTTCCTGACTTTCCCCTCTATTGCCGTGAACGCCCCTGTACTTGAAGATACGGCTGAAAGCCCTTCCACCTCCCGCGCGGAAACATCGTACACCCTGAACGTCCCTTCTGAGACAGCCCCCCTACAGCAAGTGCTGGTCCACACCCCTGGACGTGAGGTGGATTTGGTGCCACCGGACAGCCGGCTGGATCTTCTCTTTGACGACATCCTCTATGTGGAGCATGCCCGGGAAGAGCACGACCGCATGTGCAAGCTCTTCGATACGCTCATTGGCGAGCCGGGGGGCGTGCTGCAGATCAGCGATTTGCTGCGGCAGGCGTTCGCACGAGAAGAGGCGCGGTATTATTTTGTCGAAGAGATGTGCCGCATTGCCAAGATTACCAACCTGCAGGCCTTTGAGAAGGAACTGAAACAGCTCACCGACGAGGAGCTGCATCAGTTTGCGTTTACCGGCGAGCTTCCGCTGGCCATTCGCATTCCGCCGGTGCCTAACCTGATGTTCACGCGGGACCTTGCAGCCGTCGTCACGGATCACATCATCATCAGCCACCCGGCCACGGCGGCCCGGGCACGCGAGAACATCATCATATCGACGATTCTGCACTACCACCCGGGGTTTGCGTCCGTCCAGGATCGCATCCTGAAGATGCCCCCGGGCGTCACCTTTGAGGGCGGGGATGTGCTGGTAGCCAGCCCTGAGGTCGTCCTCATTGGGCACTCTGAGCGCACCTCCGTCACCGGCGTTATGGCCGCAGCCAGCAAGCTCTTTGCCGACACGTCGGTAGAGCATGTAGTGATGGTTGACCTGCCCAAACGGCGCTCATCGATGCATCTCGATACCGTGTTTACCTTCTCCGGGCCCGACGAGTGTGTGGTCTTCCCTCCGCTTTTTACCGAAGACCAGACGGGCAACGTGGTCCACTTTACCCCCGACGCCAACGCCCCCAACCGGTTCGGTTGTGAGGTGCGTGTCGACCTTAAAAGCACACTGGAGGACTTGCTGGGCCACGAAATGACGTTCATCCCGTGTGGTGGGCGCAACACCCTTAGCCAGGAGCGTGAGCAATGGACGGATGGCGCTAACTTTTTTGCGATGGCGCCCTACGTGGTCGTCGGGTATGAGCGCAACAGCCGCACGTTTGAAGCCATGATGGAGCACGGCTACCGCGTGGTCACGGCGGGTAGTTTCCTGTCATACTACGCGGAAAGCCCGTTCGAACCGGAAGAGCGCTTGGCGATCAAACTTGAAGGCACGGAGCTTTCGCGCGGTCGCGGGGGCCCTCGATGCATGACGTTGCCCATTCGGCGCTCTCAGGCATGAGTCTCGCGCGCCTTATGGAGCCGGATCGTCGCTGGATGAAAAAGGCGCTTCGCGAGGCGGAGCGGGCCTATCGTGTGGGGGAAGTCCCTGTGGGTGCCGTTGTTGTCCAAGACGGGATCTTGGTCGGGCGCGGCCACAACCAGGTTGAGCAGCTGAACGACCCCACGGCGCACGCGGAGATGATCGCCATCACCGCTGCCTGCGATACACTCGGCAGCAAGCAACTCACCGACTGCACGCTCTACGTAACGCTGGAGCCCTGCCCGATGTGTGCCGGCGCTATCGTATGGGCGCGCCTGCCCCGGCTCGTGTTTGGGGCGTTTGATGAGAAAGCGGGTGCAGCCTCCACCCTCTACAACATTCCCCGCGACCAGCGCTTGAACCATCAGGTGGAGATCGTCTCCGGCGTGGAAGAGGAGGCTGCTGCGGGGCTACTGCGGGACTTTTTTCGGGAGGGTCGCGAGCGATGAGCAGCGCGGTTTGTTGCTGCAATATCATTTGCAATAACGGTAGTTGCCGAGCCTACTGCTTCGCACTGATGTCCTCAAGGGTCGGATAGTCGATGTATCCTTCCGCGTCGCCGCCGTAGAAGGTGGACTCGTCCCACTCGTTGAGCGGGGCATTCTCGGCGAAACGCTTGGGCAGGTCGGGGTTGGCCAGGAAGAGCCGTGCGTAGGCCACAAGATCGGCGCGGCCCTGCTGGAGGGCCTCCTCACCCGAGGCGCGGTCATACCCACCGCATACAATGTGCGTCCCTTCATACGCTGAACGAATCAGGGCCGAGGCCGTCGTCCCATCATCCAGCTCCTGCTCCACGGTGTGTACGTACGCCAGGTCGCGCTGGGCGAGCTCCTCTGCGGCATACCCCCACGTCTCGTGCGGATCAGCGTCGTGCATGTCGTTGAAGGTCCCACCCGGCGAAAGGCGCACGCCGACGCGATCGCTGCCCCACTCCTCCACCACCGCATCAGTCACCTCCAGCAGCAACCGCGCCCGGTTCTGGACCGAGCCCCCGTAGCGGTCGGTGCGATGATTCGTTCCGCTCTGCATAAACTGATCGAGCAGATAGCCATTCGCGCCGTGGACCTCCACCCCGTCAAACCCGGCGGCCTTTGCACAGGCCGCGCCATGCCGAAACTGCTCCACGATGTCAGGAATCTCTGACGTTTTGAGTGCCCGTGGTTCTTCGAAGGGCACCATATCGCCCGAAGCCGTGAACGTCTTCCCCTCTGGCGTAAGTGCTGAGGGTGCAACCGACGGGGCACCGTCGTGAAAACTCGGATGCGAGATCCGGCCCACATGCCAGAGCTGTAAGAAGATACGCCCATCAGCCTCATGCACCGTGTCCGTAATCTTACGCCAGGCCTTCACCTGCTCCTCAGAGTGAATGCCGGGCGTTGCCGGATACCCCTGCCCCATGGGATCCACCTGGGTAGCTTCCGTGATAATCAGCCCAGCCGATGCGCGCTGACGATAGTATATTTTCATCATGTCGGTGGGCACCGTACCGGGCGCGCGGTTACGCGTCATCGGCGCCATGAGGATCCGGTGCGGCAGTGTGAGCGGGCCCAGCGTATAAGACGAAAGCAGCTTCATAAAGCGAGACGGTTGGTCGATAGCATCGCTACATAAATCCGGTACACGCCTGCTGCACCCCCGCGTTCGCCTTCAAACGATCATTTGTTGTTACAACAACTAATGGGAAAATGGCAAACTGTGACGCACACCTAACAGCTGGTGTAGGCGCGCGTTGAGCAGAAACCGCAGATACCGCGAGTCGTTGCTCGCACTGTACAGCTCATGCACAAGGTAATGTTTTCATGGTAGATGTCTTAATTATCGGCGCAGGTCCGGTGGGACTGGCCTGTGGGATTCAGGCCAAGCGCCACGGGCTGCGGGCACGCATCGTAGAGAAAGGCGCATTGGTCAACTCGCTGGTGGGTTATCCGCAGCGGATGGAGTTCTTCTCTACCCCCGAGCTCCTGGAGATTGGCGGCCATCCGTTTCCGGCGAAAGGCTACAAGCCGACGCGGGAAGAGGGCATCGAATATTACCGCCGGGTCGCTGAGGTGGAGGCGCTTGACCTGCGGCTCTACGAAGCCGTGACGGCAGTAGAAGGCCATGCGGGCCGCTTTACCGTGCATACAGAAAACGGAACCCATAAGGCGCGACGCGTGGTGCTCTCGACCGGCTTCTTCGACATCCCGAACCGCCTGAACGTCCCGGGCGAAGACCTGCCCAAAGTGACGCACTACTTCCGCGAGCCGTACCCCTATTCGCACCAGCGGGTAGCCGTCATCGGGGCAAAAAACTCCGCGGCTAAGGCCGCACTGGCTTGCTACCGGCAGGGGGCAGACGTCACCCTTATCCATCGCGGCCCGGCGGTGTCGGACAAGGTGAAGTACTGGATCAAGCCGGACCTCGAAAACCGCATCCGGGACGGGGCCATCGCGGCGCGTTTCAACACGACTGTGCAGCGTATTGAAGAGGACCACCTGGTGCTCTCGACGCCGGATGGAGAGGAACGGTTGGGCAATGACTGGGTGCTGGCGATGATAGGCTACCGTCCCAGCTATGACTTCCTGGAGCGGTTGGGCATTGCCACGGAGGACGACGCCGCTCAAACGCCTGTGTATGATGACGAGACCTTCGAAACGAACCGCCCCGGGCTGTACATGGCCGGAACGGTGTGCGGAGGGCTTGACACGAGCCGCTGGTTCATCGAGAACGGCCGCTTTCATGCCCGGCAGATCATGCAGCACATCACCAAGACGATGAGATCGCCGGCGGAAGCCGTGGGGGCAGAAGCGTAGCAGCACCGACGGGCAGCATGCCCTCTGCTTCAGTCACTCCCCTACCTGCTCTGGTGTAGCCTTGCGGACCCATCGGTCGCGTCCGCCGGAGCTACTGGGATGACCCTCATACCCTCCTGCGAGCCCATCCAGTGTGCGTACGTCGTCCACGATTAGCCCGCGCCAGTTGCCCTCAATCTGCACCCGGCCGCGTACGGCCAGCGCACTTTGCCCCAGCTCTTTCTTGAAGCGCGTGTACACCGGTGGGTAGACCACACATTGGATAAAGCCGGTCTCGTCTTCCAGCGTCACAAACGTGACCCCTTGGGCGGAGCCCGGCCGCTGCCGCAAAATCACAATGCCAGCCACGGTGAGGATGGCTTCTTCGCGCAGGCGGACGTAGCGCCCGAGGCGGTAGCAGGTGGCAATGGGGCGCACCTCCAGTTGCGCCAGGCGTCGGCGAACGAGGGTCATGGTATGCCGACGCGGCGCCTCATGCGTCTCCAGGTCCCACACCAGGCGCTCCGCCTCTGGCAGCGGGGGCAAGTTGGGCAGGTCGGCCGCGGAGAGGCGTGGCGAGCCATGCGTCGTACCGGCAAAGAGCATCGGCTCCGCGGCTGCCCGGGGGCGGGCTTCTCGGCGCCGCAGGAGCACCCCAACCTTCCAGAGCGCCCGGCGGCTATCGCCGGCAAAGGCGTCCAGCGCGCCGGAGCGGGCCAGGGCTTCCAGCGCACCACGCGCCATGGGGACCCGCTCAAACAGGTCTTCGATGGAGGCAAACGGCCGCCGTGCCCGCGCCCACAGAATGGTCTGCGCGAGGTCTTCCGATACCTGACGAATCGCGGTCAGCGGCTTGCGGATGGCGTATGCTTTCGCCTGATCCCCTTCCCTCTGATGCTCGACGGAGCGCAGCGGCCGCGCTTCCAGGCTAAACCGTGCGGCGGAGCGGTGGATACAGGGCAGAAGTGTCGCCACGCCCATCCGCCGGGCCTCTTCTTCCAGCGTCGCCTGCCGGTACATCCCCGGCCGGTGCTGCATGAGTGCTGCCATGAAGGCCGCCGGGTAGTGCGTCTTGAGGTACGCGCTCTGATACACCGTCTTCGCAAACGCTGCCGCGTGGCTCCGGCAGAAGCCGTAGCCAACAAACCCGGCTACCTGGTCGAACACGCGATGCGCCACTTCCGCAGTAGCGCCTTTCGCCTGTGCCCCGGCCACAAACTCGGCCCGCATGGCCTCCATCTTCCCCGGGTCCCTGAACTTCGACATAAGCCTTCGAAATGCGTCCGCTGCCTCCAGCGACATCCCAGCAAAGGCGTGAGCTACCTGCAGTACCTGTTCCTGAAAGAGAATCACGCCGTAGGTGTCCTGCAAGATGGGTCGTAGGGATGGATGATCGTACTCCACCGGGGCCTTGCCCTGCCGCCGCTCCACATACGGCTCCACCATGCCGCCCTGCAGCGGGCCCGGCCGAAAGAGCGCAATTTCGGTGATCAGGTCGCCAAAGCATTCGGGCTGATGCTTAGCCAGCAGGTGTAGCTGCCCTTGCGACTCAATCTGAAAGACCCCGACGGTTTTACCTGCCCGGATCAGGTTGAACGTAGGGATGTCGTCCAGCGGGAGGGCGTCCAGGTCCTCCGGCATCTGACCATGGGCGCGGGCCAGGTCTTCGGCCTCGCTGATGGTGGCCAGCATGCGGAGGCCCAACACATCCAGCTTGACGAGGCCGAGCCGCTCTACATCGTGCTTGTCGAATTGTACCTGCAGGACCCCTCCAGCGGAGCGCTGTACCGGGCTGAGGCGCGTCAAGGGGGTGCGCGAGAGCACCATCCCGCCGGAGTGAAGCCCGAGGTGGCGCGGGCACCCCTCCAGTCCTTTGGTCGCCTCAAGGAGCATATCTACGAGCGGCGTCGTGCCGAGGACCGCCTCGATGTCTTCCCGGTAGGCTCCAACATCGGCTGCGCTGCGGCGCGGGACGCGGGCGGTCAGGCGATCAATCGTCTCCAGTGGCCAGCCCAGCGCCTTTGCGGTGTCGCGCAGGGCGGAGCGCAGCCGGTAGGTGATGAGCGTCGCCGTCATGGCAGTATGATCTGCGCCGAAGCGCGCTTCGATCCACTGAATTATTTCGTCCCGGCGCGCGGAATCGAAATCCAGGTCGATGTCGGGCGTCCCCTTGCGGCCCCGGTGCAGAAAGCGCTCAAAGAGTAGGTTGTGCGCGAGCGGGTCGACGCCCGTGATGCCGAGCAGGTAGGCCACGATGGAGTTTGCGGCAGAACCACGCCCGGCGCAGCGGATCTCCCGACGGTTCGCCTCGGCCACCACCTCGCGCACAACGAGGAAAAAGTCGGCAATTTGCAGGTCTGCGATCACCCCAAGCTCGCGCTGCAGTACGGCCCGTGCCTCGCGCTGGGCCTCCGGCGAGTAGCGCCTCGGGAGCGCAGCCCGGCACAAGCGCCGAAGCGCGTCTTCCGGCGTCTCCCCTTCCGGAACGAGCCGCGAGGGCGGGGGCGTGATGGCCCCGGGCAGGAGATCGACATGACACGTGGCCGCCAGTGCTGCTGCTCGCTCGAATGCCGCGGCATCTCCGATGAGCTTGCGCAGCTCGGCTTCAGTTTTGAGGCGGGCCTCCGCGTTGCACGGCCGCGCGCTGTGGCGCTCGAATACGGTACATCCCTCGGCTACGCAGGTCAGCAAATCATACCGGGCGTGCCCGGCGCGGTCGGCGTAGCGGACGTCGCCTGTAGCCACGGTGAGCACGTCCTCGGCGGCGGCCAGGCGCTGTAGCCGACGCAACCGGGCATTGTCGCCGGGGCGCAGGTGATGCGTCAGTTCAACGTGGAGCGCCCCGCCCAGCAGGGCCTGTAGCTCCCGGAGCAGGCGGCGCGCCCGGGCGTGGCATCGCGCGTCCAGCAAGCGATAGAGCGGACCGTCGACGCCCCCCGTCAGCACATAGAGATGCGACTGGAGATCCGCTGCCGCTTCTTCCAGATCGGGCATGCACAGATGCGGTGCTGTCCGGCTTCGGCGGTGTGCCCGCGTAGCCAGCCGGCAGAGGGCTGCATATCCACAGGTGTCACGGGCGAGGAAGACGAGCGCCCCGCGGTCGAAGGAGGCTGCCCTGGCGTCAGGGACCGCTTCTGCATCACGCTCCGAAAACTTTAAGTCCAGCTCGGCGCCAAAGAGCGGCCGGAGACCGTGCGCTTCGCAGGCGCGCTGATGGCGCACCGCGCCGTAGACGCCATGGCGGTCGGTAAGGGCCAGCGCCTCGTAGCCGAGCGCCGCCGCGCGCGCCGCCAGGGCCTCGGGCGAGGAGCCGCCCGCCCGAAAGCTAAACCAGGAGCGGACGTGGAGCGGGGTAAACACAGCAGGCGAGGATACAGAAGATGGACGACGAAACGGGTGGCGGAGCACGGGAGGCAGGACGGCCCACGGCTGCCGGCTCAGTCGAGCACGCGGCTCAGGTGCCAGATGCCAGCCGTGCGGTAGACTTCCAGCGTGCCCGCGGGCGTAACCAGCCGCAAGTAGGTGCGGCGCGTGCGGCCTTGCCACCAGCGCCCCTCCAGTACCCAATAGTCTGCGATGGCATCGACCGGCACACGGCGGCCCTTCCAGTGGAGCGCGCACGGACGGCCCTCGGCCATCTGTACCGTGATGGGTGTATGTGGACTGCTCACCCGGGACCTCCCGCACGGGCGTCCATCGAGGCACTCTGCACCGGAACCAGCGCGTAGCGGGATTCCGGAAAGAACCCTGTATCTTGTAGCTGCACCTGCAGCATGGCTCCGGGGTACCGCGCCTCCACCGCCGCAACCGCCTGCCGCGCCGCTGGGCGCTCGGCAAAGAGGTGACCCTGCGCAGCCTGTGCTTCCGTGAGCGCCCCCAGCTCAATCTCCAGCCGCGTCACCTCTCCCCTTACGCGGTCCGCTGCAGCAGCCGGCCCTTCCTGTTTGAGCAGCGTATGCACCAGGCGGCGCAGGGCCCGCCGGAAAGGGTTCGCCTCAGCGGTAGCCGTGTGCAGCAGCCGATCAGCCGAGCGGTGCAAAGGCTCGCTCGATCCTGCACGTGTAGGCGGCCGCAGCGTGAGGCGCACCTGCACGCGTTGGGCCCGCCGCGTGCCCAGCGCCTGGCGGCCATCCCGTAAGGCTTCTTCCAGCGCGCCGTCGAGACCCGCCGGCTCACACACCGGAGGATCGATGTCAAGCGCGACCTGCACCGACGGCGGCGGCTGATACGCCGTGAGAGGCGGCTCATCGCTTGGGGCGAGCAGCGTATGCAGCGCCTTTCCCTCCTTCCCAAACTGGCGCAGCAGGTGGCGCCGCGTCAGCTTGGCCACCTCGTCCACTGTGCGCAGCCCGAAAAGCTGCAGCCGCTCTATGGTATCCTCCGCAATGCCCAGCCGGCTCAGCACCGGAGTCGGGACCCGCGCCAGCACGTCATCAGCGGCGCCATCGACTACACGCAGGGTACCCGGCGGAGTAGCCGCTGCGACCAGCCGCGCCAGCCGCCGGGAAGCTGCTACGCCCACGCGCGCCCCTACCGCCTCAGCCAGCTCTGCCAGCACTTCCGGCTGATCGACCCCCAGATAAAGCAATCCGGGGGCGGCCCCCTCCAGAAATGGCGTCAGGGCATGCGCCTGTGCCCGAACCGATTCCTCAAAGGTGCGGATGATATGCGGCTTGTGTGTCACTACCACTGCGGTTGGCACCACCCGCAGCGCGCGATCGACCGTCCATCCGGGGGCTATGCCGAGCGCTCGGGCCACGCCACACCGGCCCGCTACGCACCCACCCCGCCGCACCACCAGTGGCCCGCGGGGCCGGTACGCGGCAGTGTGAGCCTGCCCAACCAGATCATCAATGAGTAGGGCCGCTGTACGCATGGGGTTTCTGCCTGTTGGGTGAGGAAGCCTTGCGGTACATGTTTAAAACATAACTCATGTTTTGAACATGTATTGCATATGATAGGTAATGCTCCTCTTTCTGTCAAGGGCCAGCGGGCCCAGATGGCGATCCGCCCTGTACGGCACCCCCCAACCATCGCATGCACTGCAACCACCGAACGTGCCCCCTGCCCTTCCACCCACTCGGTGGACCCGTCGGCGGACGTCTCCTGCTTTCAGATCGGGACTTGCTGCTTGAGCGTATTGATGAGCCAGCGGCAGGCTGAAAACGCTGTGGCCCCGTATGCGCAGGCCACCCCAATGACGACACTGGGTTTCTGGAGATTCAGCCGCGGAACGCCCCACCGCCGCACCCCGGGATACGCGCGGCCGTCATTTTGACAACTACCAGTCTACTGTGTATACCTGCGTGTATGAGCCACGGCCGTGACGGGGGTGTGTGGAGTGCACTATTCGTTGATCGAATCCCGATGCTGGCCAAATGGGAGGCTTCGACCGGCTCACCGCACAGGAGGTGCAGCACCGCCCCCGGCAGCACGGGCAGACGCAGTTCGGCCTGGAGCGCTTCTTGTTGGGCATGCAGATGTTACGACCGATCGCTTGGAGGAGACGATTATTCGGCGACGCATGGAAGAGGACGGCGTCTACGAGGTGGCCGAGACGCGCGAGCCGTCCCTGCGGGAGGCGGCATAAGCGTAGGGATCATGGGACCCCGGAGATATCAGCCGGTGAGCCGGTCAACAGCACCGCGTACGCCGTCCACCACCTGGGCCATGCGACGATAGTCGAGCGTATCCGGCGTATCGTGGGGTGTATGGTAGTTGGCGTTGCGGAAGAACGCCGTATCTGTAAGCATCACGGCGGGGAAGCCCTGCTTCCAGTAGCTCCGGTGATCTGACAACGTCACGCCCGGCAGAATCCGAGGCGCAATCAGCGACTCGACCCCGAGAGGCGTGGCCGAGCGCATCCCCTCGCACACCGCACGCACCAGGTGCCCCTGGCCCCACTTGCCGACGACCGCGATGAAGTTGCCCGTGGCCGGATAGAACGGCTTCATCAACGGCCCGAGTGGAAAGCCCTGGCTGTTCGGTTCGTCGGAGAAGTAACCGATCATCTCCAGTGCGATCATCGCCCGCACCTCTACACCCTTGGCTTTCAGCGCGCGTGCATGCACGGCACTGCCCATGTGGCGCGTCATGAAGAAGGGCGGCTCTTCCAGCGGAAACGACACCAGCTCCACATCCGACGCAGGCGGCTCTTCTGACAGCAAGCGCGCCAGTTCCAGCAGCCCGGCCACCCCACTGGCATTATCGTCGGCCCCCGGGTAGGGTCCGGCAGCGTCGTAGTGCGCACCCACCACCATCCGCGGCCCGCCTTCTGGACCAAACCGGGCACACACGTTGCGCACCCGAAGCCCCTTGGCATCGTACGGCTGCACCGATACTCGGTCCGAGTAGGCGCGGAAGACCTCCTCCACAAACGTCGCACTCGCTTCCAACCCCCTGGGGTTTGCGGCGTCGCGCGGCGAGAGCTCTTCCGCCAGTATGCGAACGTACTGCTCGAGCAGAGATGCGTCAGCCATCATGGGAGTCTGGGCGTGGACCTATTACGGGATGCGCTGCACGAGATCGGCGGCCTTGTTCGTGATTAACGAAGCCCTTCTGAAACGTATACCGGTCATTAGCACGTTAGGATCGTTCGGAATGCCGCTGAGGCGTTTGGGCTTCGGCTGGAGATTCCCACATCAAAGTCGGATGAGCCGGGCTTTTTCCGTAGAGCCAAAGCGCTGGATTGTCGAACGCACCCTCGGCTGGTTGGGAGGCTGGCGGCGCCTCTCGAAGGAGTGCGAGCGCCTGGCCGAGACGCGTGCAGCCATGATCCAGCCCGCCTCACTACGATTGGCCCTCAGCCGCCCCTAACGGCATATCAAAGCAGCTTCTAATAATGCCACGGGAAGTCGTCCCAGTTCGGATCGCGCTTTTCGAGAAATGCGTCACGGCCTTCTTGCGCCTCATCGGTCATGTAGCCAAGGCGCGTGGCCTCGCCGGCGAAGAGCTGCTGCCCGATGAGCCCATCGTCGATCTGGTTGAAGGCGTACTTCAGCATGCGGATGGCCATGGGGCTTTTGCCGTTAATTTCAGCGGCCCATTCCAGCGCTGTGGTCTCCAACGCCTCATGCGGTACCGCGGCATTGGCCATGCCCATGGCCACCGCCTCTTCAGCTGAGTAATTGCGCCCGAGGAAAAAGATCTCGCGCGCCCGCTTCTGCCCCACCTGCCGTGCCAGGTAGGCCGAGCCAAACCCGGCATCGTAACTGGCCACATCGGCGTCGGTCTGCTTGAAGATCGCATGCTCCGCGCTCGCCAGTGTGAGATCGCACACCACATGCAGGCTGTGGCCGCCGCCTACTGCCCACCCGGGCACTACCGCAATCACCACCTTCGGCATAAAACGAATCAGCCGCTGCACCTCCAAGATATGCAGCCGTCCCAGCTTTGCCGGGTCTACGTCGCCCTCCGCCCCTTCGTACTTATACCCGTCTTTCCCACGGATGCGCTGGTCGCCTCCGGAAGAGAACGCCCACTTGCCGTGTTTCTTCGAGGGTCCATTGCCCGTCAACAGCACGCACCCCACATCGGACGTCTGCCGCGCATGGTTGAGCGTGCGGTATAGCTCGTCCACCGTTTGCGGGCGGAAGGCATTCAGTACGTCTGGGCGGTTGAAGGCAATGCGAACCGTGCCCTGCTCTTCCGCACGGTGGTAAGTCACGTCGGTCAGGTCGAAGCCAGGCACAGGCGTCCAGGCGGCGGGGTCGAATAAGTCGGATGGCATAGCGAGAGAAGAGACGGAAAGATGAGTCAGGATAACACAGTAGCGGCCGGACGGGCGACGGAGAGCCAGCAGCCGTGGGCGCGCTGAAACTGGACCGTCCACGGCGCGCCATCAACGACGGCTACGGCTGCCGCACGCGCCGGGAAGTCGATGGTCAGGCGCAGGGTCTTCGGCGAGCGACGAAAGCCCGTGCGCAGCCCCTTCAGGGTGGCCTCCTTCAACGTCCAGAGCAGCACCAGCAGCTCATCGCGTGCCAGCGGCACCGTGTCAAGGATGTCATACTCGGAGGGATGCAACAAAAACCGATGGAGGTCAGGCCGGCGCGGCTGGATATGCTCAAGGTCTACCCCCACGGGATGCGGGGCCGCCACCGCCACAGCGTGCGGGCCGGTGTGGGCCAGCGATACCTGCGGATGCCCTTGAGCGGTCTCCACAGCGCCATCCGAAGCGGTTTCGAGCGTGATGGCCTGCGGATCGCTGTGTTGCTCGTCCGCCAACAGGAGCCGTAGCGCAGCGCGGCCCGTCACGAATTCACGGCGGCGGTCAGGATGCCCGAACGATGCCACCTGCGCCCGCTCCTCGTCCGTCAACCACGCCATCCACGTCGGCGCCATGGCTGCATCATGCGTAAGCCAGCGCAGCGCGATGTTGGGCGGGAGCTTCATCGAAGAGCACACCGGGGACGAAGAACGATGGACAAGAACCAACGGGCTGGCATGGCCCCCGCTCAGGTTTCCATGGTGAGACGTGCCGGCTTCTTTGGCCCGGGCTTCGACGTCTTATACGAACCCGTGGCGCGCATTATGCGCTGCTCCAGTTCGTGCTTAATCTCCAGGATCGACGCTTCCACGCTGTCGTCCAGGTACATATTGTGCACAAAGAGCTTTTTGCGATCAGCCGACACATCGATGCTCAGGGTACCCGGCGTAAGCGAAATCAGATTGGCCAGCATCGTGATCTCAAGATCGGTCTCCACATCCAGCGGGATAGCCATCACCCCGGCCCTCATACTGTAGCCTGGCGTGAGCACCTCCCAGGCCACTCGCACGCTGGAGATAAACAATTCACGCATGAAGAAGCCCAGAAGCATGATCTGGTGCCACAGCTGCGCGTCGTAGGTTGAGGCCCCGATGAGGGGGCGTGCCAGCCGCATCACGGCATAGCCCAACACGAAACCCACGGCAAAATTACCCAGCGTAAAAGCGCCCGTGACGAAGGTCCAGATGAGCGCCAGTACAAAGTTTAACAGCAGATTGCTCATGGGTTGAGTACCGCATCAATGTAGAGGGATGGATCCAGCAGCTCGAGGGCCGCCTGTTCGGTGATGGTGTACACCGGCCCAAAAAATACGCTTGCTGCGACGATTAGAAGGGCTACCAGTACGATTGGGATATACATCATCACGGGGGACGTCACATACGGCGTGCCGCTCGCGCCGTTGCCCATGCCCAATAGGGTGTGGTCGTCAGACGTCGCGTTCGCCCGGTTTGACTCGGTGCCGGGCATAAAACCGTACATCCAGATCTTAGCCATTGAGAACATCGTCATCATGCCTACAAGCAAGGCCACAGCCAGGATGATGTACTCCTGCGTCTCAAGCGCCCCGATGGCCAGCACCAGTTTGCCCCAGAAGCCCGTCAACGGGGGGAATCCGGCAAGCGCAAAGCTCGAGATCACGAACAGCACCGCCAGCCCAGGATACACGGCATAGAGTCCGCCCAGCTTCTTCAGGGTGAAGGTACCCTCCAGCCGATTGGCCAGGCCACTAATCAAAAACAGGTTGGTCTTGGCCAACTGGTTGTGGACGATGTAGAAGATAGCGCCGACGAGAGCTACCGGGGTAAAGAGCGCCAACCCCATGATCATATATCCAATCTGGCTCACGATGTGAAACGAGAGGATACGGCGGAAGTCGGTCTGGATAGCCGCCCCGAGGACGCCCGACACCATCGTAAAGCCCGCGATCCAGAGGAGCAGGGTATGCGTGTAGCCTACATCATAGGTGAAGAACAGCGTGAACACACGAATCAGCGCGTACACGCCCACCTTCGTTAGGAGCCCCGCAAATAGCGCCATGATTGTAGGCGGCGGCGTGTGGTAGGACGCCGGGAGCCAAAAATAGAGCGGGAAGATCGCCGACTTGATGCCAAACGAGATAATGAAGAGCATCGCGATGGTGGTGATCAGCGCGGGCGACTCCACCTCGGCGAGGAGCAGCGAGATTTCGGCCATGTTCAGCGAGCCCGTGATCCCGTAGATAAGGCCTACGCCTCCCAGGAAGAGCAGCGACGAGACCAGATTAATGGCTACATACTTGATATCAGCGGTGAGCTGCTCCCGCGTGTTGCCAAGCGCCATCAGCACGAACGACGCGATCAGCAGCACCTCAAACCACACATAGAGGTTAAACAAGTCCCCTGTCATGTAGGCGCCGATAACGCCCGCCATGAGCATATTCATGAACGGGTAATAGCCGAACGCAATGCGCTCCTTGTCCATTTCGGCCATGCCATAGAGCGAGATTGCCAGCCCCATGAGTGCCCCAGACAGCACCATGATCGCCGCCAGATGGTCCGCAACGAAGGTGATCCCAAACGGGGCCGCCCAGCCACCAAAGGTGGTGGCCTGGATACCGTCAACGTGCACCAACCAGAGCAAATTAACCGAAACGGCCATGAGGGCCAGCATTCCGGTCAGGTTAACCCACTGTTGAATCTGTGGCGCCTTCCGCAGCAGCAGTGTTACCACCGCCACCGTGAAGGGAATCACAATGGGAAGAATAATAAAGAGATGAGAAGACATCAGGACAGAGTGGGGGCGTTACTTCAGTGGGGGAAGGGGAAGCGGCGTCATTTGTGATAGACGCTGGGATCGATCTCCTCATCGCGCAGGTCGTCCGAGTCAACCAGGATGCTGTCCTTGTTGGTGCGGTACACCAAGACGAGGGTGAAGGCCAAGAGACCAAAACCAATCACGATAGCTGTAAGAATGAGCGCCTGCGAAAGTGGGTTGGCTATCACTTCGGGGGGCAACTCCTGCCCCACCGGGATGAAACCGGGCTCTCCACGAGTCATGCGGCCCATCGTGAAGATGAGCAGGTTAACAGCGTTGGACAAGAGCACGATGCCGATAATGAGACGCACCAGGTTACGCCTCAAAATCAGGTACACGCTGGCCGCAAAGAGGCCACCGACAACGAAGGCGAGCAAGATTTCCATAATAGCAGACGAGGTCAGACAAAGGAGTGAAGGTGTGGGGCGCTACGGTTGGGTCCGTGTAGGGCCCCGCGCGTCCACAGTAGCCTCTGATGGAAAAAACGATATGCCATCGGTATCCAGCTCAAACACCACGGTCAGTACCGTGCCCACAACAAGCAAGAAAATGCCCACGTCAAAAATGATCGGGGAGCCAAGCTTTATAGCTGTACCAAGCAGGGTAAACTCCACCCATAGGCCGGAAAAGAGCGGCTGCCCCAACAACAACGGGAAAAGCCCGGTGACGAACGCAATGGCCAGCCCCACACTCATAAGCTCCAGGGGGTTTGCGATCAGCGCCCTGCGCGCCGGTTGCGTACCAAAAGCGGCAGCGAGAAGCGCGAAGGCACTTGCGGCAATCAACCCTCCAATAAATCCACCGCCTGGCTCGTCGTGGCCGCGTAGGAGGATAAAGATCGAGAAAAGCAACAACAACGGGACAATCAGCTTTGCCGCCGTACGTAGGATCAGCGTGTACATGGGTCAGGCCGTCTCCGTGGTTGATACAGGAGTAGAGATATCGGGGCGAGAGGGGTCGTCATCGGCTGGCGCGTCGTCATCGTCCTTCCGCCCCAGCACCAGCAGGGCATAAATCCCAAACCCTGCGACCAGCAACACAGCGATCTCGCCGAACGTGTCCAGCGCCCGGAAATCCACCAGGATGGTATTGACGATGTTGCGCCCCTCGCCCAGGGTGTAGGTGTTCTGCGCATAATACGTGGCCATATTGCTATCGAAGGGCAGACGCAGCGCCGCAAGCATCAAAAGCGTCATGAGCGCCCCAACACTAAGCGCTATAATGGCGTCGCGCGCCTTTCCTGTACGCGAGGCCGGTTCCTTCAGGTTAGGGAGGCGGACCAGAACCAGCACGAAGAGAATGACGGTGAGCGTCTCTACCAGGAACTGGGTCTTCGCCAGGTCTGGTGCACCGAACGAGAGATACATCAAGGCAATGCTGAAGCCTGCAATCCCGAGCGCGGCAATGGCCGATAGCCTGGAGGTAAACAGGATCGTCCCAAGGGCAGAGCCAAGGATCAGGGCACTCAGCACCCACTCGTGCAATTCGATGGGCCCCATCGCCTCTGCAGGCCAGGCAAACAGCCCCCCACGGATGTAGCTTACCGCAATCAGCACCACCCCAACGCTAAGGATGGTCGTCATGTAGTTACGGAGGTATCCATTTTGCAAGAGCCGGGTCTGCCACTTCCCAAAAGCCAGAATACCGTTGATGGTGTGGTCGTAGCCCCGATCGAGCCCCGTGCCGAGCCACCGCTCAAACCCGCGGGCCGCCACCGTGCGCCGCATGGCATCCCATCCAAGGTAAAGACCTACGCCGGCCGCCACGGTGACTACGCTCATGGCCAGCTCGATGGTAAAGCCATGCCAGAGATAAAGGCTGAATTCGACGGGCTCCCCGGTCACGGCCGCGACCGCAGGCAGGAGGAAGAGCTCGCCAAACGGCCCGGGAAAGAGGCCCAGGGCGAGGCCAAGCCCAGCCAGCACCACAGGACCGATGTACAGGGATACGGGGGCGGCATGGGCCTTTTTCGCAATCGCCGTGGGCTTTCCAAAGAACGGCCGCGCCACCAGAAGTCCAGCTCCGGCTACCAGCGCTATATTGGCTAACAGAGACGTAACAGCCAGTAGCGTTTCCGCGACGCCGCCGTTCAGGGCGGCCTCGTACACAATCTCTTTTCCTATAAAGCCAAAGAAGGGCGGCAAGCCGGCCATTGACAACCCCGCGAGGACGGCCGCACCTGCCGTGATTGGCATGGCATGCCGCAGCCCTCCGAGTTTGGTGACATCGCGCTCGTGGATGCCGTGGTCCACAGCCCCAGCGATCATAAAGAGTGAGGCCTTATACAGCGCATGCACGAGCACAAACAGCATGCATGCCTTGATGGCAATTTCCGAACCTACGCCCAACATCATAGTGAGCAGGCCCAGGGCCATGACAGTCGTATAGGCGAGGATGCCCTTCATATCGGTATACTGAAGCGCGAGCCAGGCGCTCATCAGCATGGTTACGGCGCCAAAGCCTGTCACAATTGCGATCCATTCGGGCGTACCCGATAACGCCGGGTGCAGGCGGGCCAGCACGTAGATGCCGGCCTTCACCATGGTCGCCGAATGCAGATAGGCGCTGACGGGGGTCGGCGCCTTCATGGCATTCGGGAGCCAGAAGTAAAACGGAAACTGGGCGGACTTGGTAAAGGCCCCACCCAGCACCAGCAGTAGAATCGCCAAATAGAACTCGCTACCGGTGATGAGCCCGCCCATCTGGATGATCTCGGAGATCTGCATCGTCCCCGTCACCTGATGGATAAGCAGGAAGCCGATGAGCATGGCCAGCCCCCCAGCCTTCGTCACCAGCAAGGCCTGCCACGCCGAGCGACGCGATCCTGCGTTGTCGTGGTTAAACCCGATGAGCATGAACGAGGCAAAACTCGTGAGCTCAAAGAAGATGTAAAAGGTCAGCAGGTTGTCTGCCAGCACCATCCCCATCATGGCGGCCATAAACATGGAGAGGTAGGAGAAAAACCGCCCCAGATGGTGATGCTTCTCCAAATACCCACCGCCATACACGTAGATCAGGGCCCCTACTCCGCTCACCAGCAGTCCGAAGAAGAGGCTGAGCCCATCCAGATAGAAGCTGAGCGTGACGTCAAACGCCGTGATCGAGATCCAGTCGTATGAGACAGAAACCGTCTCTCCTGCAGCAATTGCCCCCGTGTACGTGGCAAGGCCGGCTACAATACCTACGGGCACTAACGCAAAGACCCAGCCCGCCGCTTTGCCCAACGGCTGCGTCAGCCATGGCGCCAGAAGCGACAGTGCAAATCCAGAAAAAACAATGAGCAGGATGGCCATAGATGATTCCGTTACAACACAGGGCACAAGGGGGGCAGCACAAGCGCGTAGGCTCGTACCTTCTTAGTGGAGTTTTCCTTCGCGTTCGATGTGTTCAGCCAGTTCGTCGATTTGCGTCTCTTCCCAAAGCTTTACTTTGGAAAGATAGGCCGCCCGGCCAATCATGTGCGCGGCGATGGGTGCCGTCAGCAGCATAAAGAGAATGAGGGCAATAGCCTTCGTCACCACGCTGAGGTCGTCGAGATGAAGAAAGATAACTGCTGTGGTAATGAGCGCGACGCCCAAGGTGCCGGCCTTGGTGGACGCATGCATGCGCATGGGTACGTCGGGGAGGCGGGCCACACCAATCCCCGCCACCACCGCGAAGACGGTTCCGCTGAGCAGAAATACAGTAGCCAGAATCTCAATCATGGGTACGCTGAGGATGCGGGGTGGGGTCAGAGTCTGCTATATGGTCTGTGGCGCGATGCTCCATAAAGCGTGCAAAGGCGAGCGTCCCGAGAAAGGCAACCAGCGCCAGCACAAGGGCTGGATCCAGGAAGTAGATTTCGTCGGTTACAATTGCATACGACACCATGAAGGCCACCGCCAGGTAGGCCACGAGATCCAGCGCCACAATCCGGTCTGCCAGGGACGGCCCCAGCATGAGCCTGATAAAGGCCAGCACCAGGGCCAGACTTAGGGCAGCAAACACGACCACCGCAACCCACGTGGCTACATTTGTTGGCTCAATGTACAAAACGCCTGAGGGGGATTAACTCAAAAGAACGTGCGCAGCGTGTATGCGCTGCCGTAGGATAACAGAAACGAAAGGATACAATCCTGACGGCAGGTACTCAAGGCTTTTGCCCCTTGCGCCATCAATCATCCCCATAAGTTCATCAGAGACATATGGTTGGACGTATATAAATTTTCCAACAAGCCCAAAAATTAAGCAGCGGCAGTGCATGCCGCTGCTTGTTGGTCCTGCGCCAGTGCCAAAAGCACGTAGCGTTTTTAAGAGGTCGTCTCGGCGTACTTCGCGTCCACAGCAGACCAGTCAATCACATCGAAAAACTGTTGCACATAATCGCCGCGGCGGTTCTGATAGTGCAGGTAGTAGGCATGCTCCCACACGTCCAGCCCCAGGATAGGCGTGTCGCCTTCCATCAGCGGGCTATCCTGGTTGGCTGTGGAATATACGGCCAGCTCATGATTTTTATCAACCACGAGCCAAGCCCATCCACTACCAAAGCGACCACCGGCTGCAGACGCGAAGGCCTCCTTAAAAGCACTGTACGACCCAAACGCCTCATCAATGGCGGTAGCCAGCGCGCCTGAAGGCGTCCCTCCACCGTCGGGCGACATCACTTCCCAGAACAGGCGGTGGTTGGCAAACCCGCCTCCACTATTTCGCACGGCGGTACGTATCTCCGCCGGTACCAGCGTTTTTATGCCGCGCAGCAATTCCTCAATGGAACGATTCTGCAGCTCCGTATGGCCCTCCAGTGCATTATTCAACTTATTGGTGTAGCCCTGATGGTGCTTGCCATGATGCACGTGCATGGTAGTGGCATCAATAACAGGCTCGAGGGCGTCGTGCGCGTAAGGAAGATCTGGCAGCGTAAAAGCCATAATGAGAGAGATTTTTGGGGAGTTGATGACGAATTAGGGTAGAGTTACTGCACGATCCCTCATACGTTCGTTGGTACGGCGCAGCGGCACGCTTCGTTAACAGCTTATTGCATTCGCCACAGCAGTTGTTTCTGTCGCCTCTCCCACTACAAATACCGGAGGTTGGTACCAAATTCAGGTTACGTCCGCTCCGCCCCGAAACCGCCCGGGAGATTGGCCTTTTTAGTCCATACTCTTTTCACAAAACGAAGGCCCTCATGCCAGAACGCAAGCCCGACCTGAAAACGCTGGTCTCGCAAGACAAAGAGCAAGACCCGCTCTCCGCTCTTGGTGAATTTCTAAATCTGGAAGGGGCTACGCTATACGTCGTAGACCAAAAGGGCATTTCGGAGGGGATATATGCCGGACGGGACGGCAGCACGATCTATTACACCGACGAACTCACCGGGCGCGAAGACGACGCCCATGTAAAGAACGTGCACCTCTTCTATCGCGATGCGCGCAATCATTTCAAGGCACTTGCACACGACACCCACTGGGGCATGCACGGGCCCTCTTCAGATTAAAGCGGACTCCAGCACCGGCCTGGGCGTCCTCTATGGACGGCCATAGCCATCGGTAAGGCGCCACCAATCACATCCATGAACTACAAGGTGCCCGCTGCTACGGCCATGTCAATGAAATAATGGGTCGTAACATCGCGCAGGCCCGGGATGAAGCCGACGACCACGAGCAGCACTACACACAGGGAGAGCACGGCAAGGGATGAGAATGGCACGTTGAAGCCTGTGCCGGTGGCAGGCGCTTCTGCAGGGCGCTCATCGGCAGACTTAAATGAAAAGACGTACACGACGCGGAGGTAGTATCCTGCCGAAGCTACGCTGGCCAATAGGCCAATCACAGCCAGCCACGTCAGCCCGGCATCAATGGCCGGACCAAACACGGCCACCTTTCCAAAGAACCCCCCAAAGGGTGGAAAGCCAATCAGGCTGAACATGAACACTGCCATGGCCAGCCCCAAAAATGGACGCTGCGTGCCAATCCCGGATAGCGACTCCATGGTTTGTTCGCGGCCGATCTTGCCATCCCACTCCAACAGCGCTATGACGCCAAACGCGCCGATGTTCATGATGGAGTAAATCAACAGGTAGTATAGGGCGCCCGAATAGCCGGCAGCCGTTCCTGCGGCCAGCCCCACCAAGATATACCCTCCGTGCGCAATGGACGAGTAGGCCAGCATGCGCTTGACGTTATCCTGCGCAAGCGCCAGCACGTTGCCGGCGACCATGGTAAGGACAGCAACCACCGCGAGGACGGTCGTCCAGCGTTCAGGGGGGAGCGCGTAGTAGAGTACCAGAATGAGCGCTGTAAAGGCCGCCGCTTTTGAGGTCGTCGACATGTATCCGGTAAGCGTCGTAGGCGCACCCTGGTACGCGTCCGGCGTCCACATGTGAAACGGGACCGCGCTCACCTTAAAGAAGAACCCGACGAGCAGCAGGCCCACACCGGCCCAGAACATCGTCGTAGCGCCGCTTTGCGCAAAGCCCGACTGCATCTCGTGCAAGTACACGGTGCCCGTAGCCCCGTAGAGCAGGGCAATACCATACAAGAAAAAGCCCGTGGCAAACGCCCCCAACACGAAATACTTGAAGGCACTTTCAATGGACCCTTCATCCTTACGCACCAGACCTACGAGGATATAGAGACACACACTCATCGTCTCCAGCCCCACAAACAGCATAATCAGGCTGTTACCGGTAGCCAAAGCCATCATCCCCACGGTGGCGAAGAGCATCAACGCATAAACCTCCCCGTAGGCGTGCTTGATTTGCCGCAGGTATGGTACCGACAGCACGACGGACAGTAGCGTCCCCCCCAGCAATACCATATTGATAAAGGCAGCAAACCCACCGGCACGGATGTTACCATAGAACAGGGTGGTTTGCTCAGACGCCAGCTGGCTGCCTTCGAACACGAGGCCAATAGCCAGCGCACCGCCGGCGATATAGGGCAGCAGCGGGTCGTTATTGCGGAAGGCATCCCATACGACGATCACCAGCCCCGCTACGGCGAGCAACACAAGGGGAAACGCCCCCGCGAGGTCGCCAAGCATTGCGTCGTAAGCCTGAGAGAGATCCATAGCGTCATCAAAAAGAAGTCATTAGGTGCCCGAGAACACCCCGGGCGGAAAAACAGAAAATTACACCCACGAAAACCCGTCAATCTCACGAGCCAAGGCTACATCCATCCCCGTTACTTTATTGCCAGCGTCGTGGGTGGTCAGCGTCACCGTCACGCTGTTGTAGACGTTATGTAGCTCCGGATGATGATTGTACTCCTCTGCGTAGTACGAGAGGCGGACAATAAAGCTAACGGCCGCACGGAAGTCGGAGAACGAAAACGACCGCGTGATGGCATCGTCTTCAAAGGTCCAGCCGTCCAGACCGGCAAGGGCGTCAGTGATTTCTTCCTGGGAAAGCGGTTCGAGATCAGCCATGGGATCAGGGTTCAGTTGAAAAAGAAAGGGTACCGGGAGCCACCGCCCCATGCTTAGGGCACAGGCCGGTGGTTTGTCTCTACGGAAAATGTCGTTCCATCAAAAGCAGCTCGGGCGGCGGGCGGTGCGGGCGACTCATCGGCGGCCGCCTCGGCGATAGAGGCCTGCTTGGCCTCTACCGTATCCAGCAGATGCTGCATGGCAACATCGCTCTTGTCAAGAAAGGGCTGGGGCACAAAGCCGATGAAGAGCATCAGGGCGGCCAGTGGCGCCAGGATCGCAAACTCGCGTCCGTTCAAGTCATCCATTTCGGCGTTCGCTTGATCCGTGATCGGCCCCCAGAAGACCCGATACAGCATCCAGAGCAGGTACACAGCAGCCAGAATAACACCCGTGGTCGCCAGGGCAATGAGGCCCGGGCTGCCGATGACGGTGCTCTTGAAGGCGCCAAGCAGGATCATGAACTCGCCCACAAACCCGTTAAGGCCCGGCAATCCAGCGGAGGCGAGCACGGAGAAAACCATAAAGAACGTCAGTAGGGGTACGGATTTCGCGATGCCGCCATAGTCTGTCATCAACCGGGTGTGGCGCCGCTCGTAAAGCATGCCCAGCAAGAGGAAGAGGGCACCTGTGGAGATGCCGTGGTTGATCATCTGGAGCAGCGCCCCTTGCATGGCTTCGATGGTGAAGGCAAACAGGCCAATCACGATGAAGCCGAGGTGGCTCACCGAGGAATACGCGATGAGCTTTTTGGCATCAGGCTGAGCTCGCGCGACGAGGGCCCCATAGATGATACCGATAACGCCCAGCACGGCCGCGGGCAGCGCCCACGAGAAGGAGGCATTCGGAAACAGTGGCAGGCAGAACCGCAGCAGGCCATAGGTACCCATCTTCAGCAACACCCCGGCCAGCACCACGGAGCCCCCCGTGGGCGCTTGCACGTGCGCATCCGGCAGCCAGGTGTGCAACGGAAAGAGCGGTACCTTAATGGCAAACGCGAGGGCAAACAGCAGGAAGAGCCACGTCTGCGTGCCCAGCGGAATCTCCAGCGCAAGCAGGTTGAAATAGTCGGTAGTGAAAACGCCCGCGTTCACCTCATTCCCTGCCAGATACCCCAAGTATAGTAGGGCCGCCAGCATCAGCAGCGATCCCACCATGGTGTAGATCACGAACTTAATGGCGGCATAAATGCGATCTTCCCCGCCCCAGATCCCGATGATGAAGTACATCGGGATGAGCGTGAGCTCGAAAAAGATGTAGAAGAAGAACAGGTCGAAGCTGGTGAAGACGCCCAGCACGCCCGTTTGCAGCAGCAGTAACAAGCCATAATAGGCGGCCTGTTGCTTGGCGATGTAGTGCCACGACGACAATACGATGATCGGCCCGAGAAGCGTCGTCAGCATCACCAGCAGAATATTGATGCCGTCAATGCCCACAAAGTACTTGACGTCGAAGGCGTGCGAGATCAGCGGCCCGGTAACGTCCGCGAATTGGGGCACCGACGGGTCGGCAGCCGGGTCGAACCCGACGTACAGCAAGCACGATAGCAGAAACGTGGCCACGGTGGTGCCCAGCGCCATCCAGCGGACGGTGCTGACGTCGCGCATCACGAGCGTAAGCAGCGCCCCGAGCAAGGGCAGGAAGATGACCAGGGTTAAAAGATAAGGAAACGTCATTCCGCTAAGCAGACATAGTAAGGTTGTTCAGAGACCGATGCCGGGGCGGCAGCGGCAGCGCGGGTGCGCTATACAAACAGGATGAGCGCCATCACAATGACCACCCCCAGGACCATCATCACAGCGTACCGCTGGATGACACCCGTCTGGATGCGGCCGAGCACGCGCCCGAAGGCAGCAGCGCCCCGCGCAGCGCCGTTGACCACCCCATCCACTACCGAGGCATCAGCTTTGGCAAATCCTTGCCCCATGATGTCGCGAATCGGATTCACAAGCGCAGCATCGTACACTTCGTCCAGCCGGTACTTCACCTCCCATACGCCATAGAGCGGACCCAGGCGCTCGCGGAGCCGGTCATCAAAGGCCAGGCCCTCGCGGTCGTAAGCAACCCAGGCCAGACTCACTCCAAGGATGGCCACGCCGCCGCCAATAGCAATGAGCAGCCATTTCAAAGCCAGCGGGAGGGAGAACCCTGCGCTGTCTGCCAGGTCGGCGACTGGTCCCCCATAGTCCTGCGCCAGGTAGTGGTGAATCCAGTTCCAGTCGCCGTCCGCGATGACGCCGGGCAGCCCGATATACCCCCCCACAATCGCCAGAATGGCCAAGGTCCAAAGCGGGAGCGTCATGCTCAGCGGAGACTCATGTGGCGCAATAGAAGGCGCTTCGGGCCAGCGTTCTTCGCCGCGGAAGGTCAGCACGTACGCCCGCGTCATGTATACGGCCGTGAGCAGGGCCGTGAGGATACCAACGGCCCAGACGGCATAAGCCACCGGCATCCCGTTGTATCCGGCCTGGAACGCCATAAACAGGATTTCATCTTTCGAGAAAAACCCAGACAGCAGGGGGATCCCCGCAATTGCCAACGTGGCAATCAAAAACGTGATATGCGTAGCCGGCATGTAGGCCTTCAGGTTACCCATCGTGCGCATGTCCTGCGCATCAAACGATGACGTATCATGCCCCTCGTGCTCCAGGTCGTGCTCCACTTCATGCATGCCGTGAATCACACTACCGGAGCCGAGGAAAAGCAGGGCCTTGAAGAAGGCGTGGGTGACCACGTGGAAGATGGCCACGAAAAAAGCGCCTACACCTACGGCCATGAACATAAAGCCGAGCTGCGACACCGTAGAGTAGGCCAGCACGCGTTTGATGTCCGTTTGCGTGATGGCGATGGTGGCGGCCACCAGCGCCGTCAAGGCCCCGACGATGGCGATGAGAACCATTACGCCCGGAGCGGCCAGTACCATGTCTGACATCCGTGCCAACAGGTACAGGCCCGAGGTTACCATGGTGGCGGCGTGGATAAGGGCGGACACCGGCGTAGGGCCCGCCATGGCATCCGGCAGCCACACAAAGAGCGGAATCTGTGCGCTTTTTCCGGTGGCAGCCAGGAAAAGCAGCAGCACGGCCATGGTCACCGTCGTGCTGCTGAGGGTATCCACCCCGTTCAGCAGGGTGTCAAAGTCGAGCCCTCCCAGTTCCCGGAACAGCAGAAACATAGCCAGCAGGAAGGCGAAGTCGCCAATGCGGTTTACGATAAAGGCCTTGTTAGCTGCTGCGCTGTTCTTGAGGTCCGTGTACCAGAATCCAATGAGCAAAAAGGAGCAAAGCCCCACCCCCTCCCATCCGAGGAAGAGCACGACCAGGTTGTCGGCCAGGATGAGGTTCAGCATGGCAAAGATGAACAGGTTCAGGTAGGAAAAGAACTTCCAGAACCCGTCATCGCCGTGCATATAACCGATGGAGTACACGTGGATGAGCGTACCAACACCCAGCACCACGAGGCCCATGATCAACGAGAGTTGGTCGATGCGATAGGCAAAATCAACCGAGAGGTCGCCCGCGGCCATCCAGGTGTAGAAGGTGGCCACAAACGCATTACCGTCGAACGTCAGAAAGAGGTAGACGACCATCCCAAACGGTACGGCTACGGCGAGCGTGCCGATGGTGCTGATCAACGACTCGTTCTTTCGCAGCCCTGGCATAAACAGCGGCACCAACCCCGTAAGGATGGCACCGGCCAGCGGCAACAGTATGATAAGTCGAACAAGTAGGGCGTCCATGCGACAAGAAGAAGCGAGCGACAGTGGAGGGGAAAACGCGCGGCGCAGCAGGCCCGACGTGCCGGGCCACACCTACCGCATGTAGCGTGCTAATGCTTTAACAGGTTGAACTCGTTGACATCAACCGTCGGCTTGGTACGGAAGAGGGCAATCACCAGCGACAGGCCAATGGCGGCTTCAGCAGCAGCCACCGCCAGCACAAAAAAGACGAGGATATGGCCTGTGGAGTCCGCCATCATCTGCGCCAGGGCAATAATGGACACATTGACGGCGTTTAGCATCAATTCCACCGAGAGGAGAATAACAATCGCATTGCTGCGAAAGAGCACTCCCATCACCCCGATGGAGAAGAGAATAGCACTCAGCGCGAGGTACCAGTTTACGGTCAGTTCCATGCGGGGGCAGATTCAGTCGAACAGGAGAAAAGCGGCGGGATGGTATCAGGCAAACTTGCGCTTGGCAAACATGACGGCGCCAATCGTAGCGGCCAGCAACAAGATCGCGATGATCTCAAACGGAAGGACGTAGCGCGTGAAGAGCATTTTGCCAATCTCACGAGCAGACGAGGCAGCGACCGCTTCCTCGCTCACCGACATCTCGGGCAGCGCATCCAGCCCAATGGCCAGCACAAAAGCCAACTGCGTGAGCAGGGCTACGCCCAGAATAAACGCCACCACGTGTTTCCACTGAATTTCGGAAGGAGCGGGCATGCTCCCCAGGTTCAGCAGCATGATCACAAAAAGGATCGGCACCATGATAGCACCCGCGTACACCAGCACCTGCAGGACGCCGATAAACAGGGCATTCAGGGTAATGTACAGCCCCGCCACTGCAATCAGGTTGACCACCATCCACAGGGCACTGTTGATCGGGCTTCGGGCGAGTACCGCGCCGAGCGCCGAGCCGATGGCCACAACGGCCAGAAAGAGAAAAAGAACTTGCTGGATCATGCGAGGGGTGGGCGGATTGCACTCAGGTGTAGCGGCACCGCAGCGGGTGTACCAAACAGAATGGAACTTACCTAACGCCGTCAGTAGGGACAAGCAAAGATCGCGTTAAGCAAAACGCGCCCTGCGCCCGCCAAACCGCTGTTGGGCACGCGCCGTTCGTGAAACAGAACATAGGCGATCGTGAGCACAAATGGCGTCCCCCGACGATCATTCCAGGGACGTTTCTAATGGACTTTCGTTGAATCACGGTAGAGGCCTCGCCCTCGTACCGCACTCGCACATTTCCGCTCCATAGCCATGCGTACTTCCTCCTTCTGCCTCACGGTTTTCTGCTTCACGGTGGTGCTCTGCTGCGGGCTCCTTAGCGGAGGAGCGCAGGCGCAAGACCTGTACTTCCCGTTCGAGGCGACGGTCGCCTCTGAGGGACAAACGGCCTCATTTGAAGGGTCAGCGCTGGCGCATGTCCTTGTTGACGAGGACGATCACCTGCTGGAGCTACAACTCACCGCCGAGGCCGGTGAGGTCTCGCTGATGCTGAGCCTGCTCACCCGGCAACGCGCACTCGCACCTGGCACCTACGACGCCGCAGCCTCGCTGGGCGATATCGAAAGCATCGACGATGGGTTTGCGGATCTGCCGGAAGATCGCTTCGTGACGCTGGCTGCGTTCACCACGAATCCTGCGATCACGCGTCTTCGGGTGGCCTCGGGCACCCTCACCATTCATGAGGTGACCCCGGTTCATGAGGTGGACGACTTACCAGGCGGCCTGACAAAAGAGGGCGTGGACGAAGCCCCGTTCACCCACGTAGCCCACGGATCGGTTACGTACGAAATGGAAACGCCCGAGGGGACCGCGTACAACGTTACTGGCTCGTTTAGAGCACTGGAAACCCTGCAGGAGGCTGGCGCAGGCGATGCGCCGGTGCATTCGCACGGCGGCCATGCGCACTGACCGTTCACACCAATATGGCGAGCCGGTGGGCCGGGCGCGTCGCGGCCACATACAGCAGCGGCTGCCGATCGCGTTCCGGAGCTACCCGCGTATCCCGCACGTCTAAAAAGCAGGTGTGGTAGGTAGAGCCTTGCGCCTTGTGGATGGTTGAGGCATACGCGTAATCGACGGAGGCAAAGTGCTCTCGCAGCCTGTAGTACAGCTCCCAGTCCCGCTCGCCGGCCTTGGCTTCCTTCCGAAAGCGGGCCAGGCGCTCCTGGTAGCGCTCTTCTTCCGACTCGTGCAGCACCGTAATCTCACGCGGGTTTACATCGTCTGGACCGGCAATCTCCAATTGCCAGACCGTCCAGCGCCCCAGGTCGTCGTCATCCTCCTTGGTTTGCGTCGTGGATACCACGCGCACCTCCTCGCTATTGGTGAGGAGCGGCACGCCTTCAATGAACCAGCTGTCGCGCGCGACGAGCCACTCCCCCGGCGAAAACCGCGGCGCGGTGTCGCCGAACAGTGCCGTGCGTACCTGCCGGTTGTAGGCCCGGACGGTCCGGTTCCGATACGCCAGGATGCGGGCATAGGCCGGGTCATCCTGAAAAGTGTCGGTCTCGAACGCTCGCACGGCACTGTCGATCAGCGCCTGCCGTCGGTTCGTGACGGCCACCCCCGCACCCGAGGTAAAGGCTGATGCAAAATCCTGCGCGCCGTTACGCAGGTTTGTTGCCAGCGAAAGAATAGGATTCTCGCGCTCTTGCCGCACCACCTCCTCCAGGAGCGGCCCCGGTTGCTGCAGGGCCGGCGACGGATCCTCGTTCACCGGAGGCAACTGCGCAGGATCGCCAACGAACAGCCAGACCAGCCCGCGGGCCTCTTGAATCGCCGCCCACTCCGCGGCGCCTACCATTGATGCCTCATCCACGATGACCGTCGCATCCTCCGGTAAATCGCGGTCGCGCTCGGGGACCAGCTCGTACCCCCCGTTGAGGTCGGGCACCAGCCGCAGCCCGAGCAGCGCATGCAGCGTTTGCGGGCGGAGGTCGCCCCGAATCATCTCGCCAGCGACCTGGGCCGCCTTGTGGGTGGGGGCGCAGAGGCACACGTTTTCGTCTTCACCCAGGAGCTCCTCCACCAGGCGGCCGATGAGAAACGTCTTCCCTGTGCCAGCATAGCCGTTCAGTGAGGTGTACCGCTCGCCCTTGAACAGGCGTTCGCGGACTTCCGCAAAGGCCTCGGACTGGTGGGTGGATAGCTCCGGCATGAATGGCAGGATAGGTTCAATTCCAAGATACGCCTTCCAACGGGTCCGGCACGTCGCGCTTGCGCAGCGCGGCCTCGTCGAACCAAGCTTCGCGCACGGGCTCCGGGTCGGCCCCTGGCACCTCTGAGGGCTTCTTGTACCCTTCCATCTCCTTCACCCAGACGAGCGTCCGGTACCGCGGCTCCTCGCCATCTTTTGAGACGTCAATATCGGTCTCACGGCCGTAACACACACCTTCCGCCTCGCCCATCACAAACCCGTGGGTGGGATGGCGGAGCAGCACCCGAACGCGCTCTCCGTAGTCAAACCGGCTGTCTTCAAAATCCGCGGGTGAGTTGGTAGCCATAGCGCTTAGCAATTGTGGATTAAATGGGTACAGAAAAGACCATCGCCTGGGCGCTTCCGTTCCGCGCCGGCCGTGAACACGCGGTGGGATTTGGCTGACCGCCAGAATCCTTCCCCTCCGGAAGCCGTTGGGCGAAGAGCCGCTTATTGCCCCATTACTCCTTCTTTTATCTATGGCTTCCGATGGCCCGGCCTTTGAGCCCGAGTACAACAAGCCCGATGCGCCCGGCGTCCACATGAACTTCGACAATACCGTGTCGATTTATCAGGTGGTGCTGCAAGAACATTCCTTTGAGGACGCGGCGACCGAAGCCTTCAGTCTCTTACGGAAAGCACAGGCGCAGTTCCCCGACTGGCCACGCGTCTACTACCTCGATGTAGCCCCCGCGCACAAGGGCGAGCATCTGGGCTTCTCCCGTGACATGTTTGAGTTTCAGCAGGATTTCCTGTTCTCTACGATTGCGCATTTCGTGACCGCGCTGGAGACCCCCATCACAGGCGGGCTCGTAAACCCCGAACCGCAGCGTAATGATGTACCAGACGAGCTCGTGGTGAGTACAGATGCGGCCAATGGCAACGCGAATACCGGCGTCCCCTCGGAAGAGAACGCATGAGCTACCGGACGCTGATTTTTGATGTGAACGAGACGCTGCTTGACCTGTCAGCGCTCGACCCGTTCTTTAGCGCCTACCGAGGAGATGCGGCGTTGCGGAAGGTGTGGTTCCGTCAGCTGAAGGAATGGTGGCTGGTGGGCCTGGGCGCCGGCACGCATCGTGATTTCGGCACGCTGGCGCGGGCTTCAATGGAGGCCTTGGACCCCGACGTTCCGACCACCTCCGAGGAGGTCGAGGCGCTCATGGACGGAGTGACGGCCCTCCCTGCCTTCCCCGATGTGCCCTATACCCTCCACCAGCTGCATACCCGAGGGTTTCGCCTTGTCGCCCTCACCAACGGCACGGCGACGGCGGTAGCACAGCAATTGCAGCACGCAACGCTCGACAAGTATTTCACGCACGTCCTCTCGGCCGATGCCGTCGGGCAGCACAAGCCCGGCCCCCGCCCTTATCGCCATGCCGCTGACGTCCTCAAGGTAGCGCCCGCCGATTGCGTGATGATCGCCGCGCACGACTGGGATATCCACGGCGCAGACGCTGCCGGGCTCGAGACCGTTTTTGTCGCCCGCCCGGGCAGCACCTACAGCCCCCTCTACCCCGCCCCAGATCATCGCATCGAGACGCTGGACGGGCTGCTTTCCCTCTTCGCCGATGCGGCATAGCTCGCACGAGTAACGGGATTATGTCGTCCTGGCAGGCGGAAGCGCTTGCAGGCGGGGCGTATGTTTGATAGGCTACACTTCTTCCATCTTTCCCATAACCTCTTTCGCTTTATGGCTCAACCAACAAAAATTGTACTGTCCGAGGCCGATGCGCCGACCCACTGGTACAACATCAACGCCGACCTGCCCACGTTTGGCATCGACCTGCCCTCCGTGCGGCATCCTATGACAAAGGAGAACATTACCCCGGACGACCTTGGCGCACTCTTTCCACCCGCGCTCATTGAGCAGGAGATGAGCACCGAGCGGGAGATCGAAATCCCCGAGCGCGTGCAGGAGGTGTATCGGCTCTGGCGTCCCACCCCGCTGTACCGAGCGCGTGCCTGGGAGAAAGCCCTGGACACCCCCGCTAAGATTTACTACAAGTACGAGGGCGTGAGCCCCACAGGCAGCCACAAACCCAACACGGCCGTCCCGCAGGCCTATTATAACGCGGAGGCTGGGACGAAGCGCATCACTACGGAGACGGGCGCCGGGCAATGGGGCAGCGCGCTCAGCTTTGCCTGCCAGATGTTTGACGTGGCCTGCGATGTGTACATGGTGCGCGTGAGCTACGAGCAGAAGCCCTACCGCCGCATCTTGATGGAGACCTGGGACGCGACGGTGACGCCCTCCCCCAGCGATACCACCGATGCGGGGCGGCGCGTGCTGGAGCGCACGCCAGAGACCACGGGCAGCCTCGGCATCGCTATCAGTGAGGCGGTAGAGCGGGCCGCCAGTGAAGACACCACCCGCTACGCGCTGGGCAGTGTGCTAAACCATGTGCTCTTGCACCAGACGGTAATTGGGCAGGAGACGATCAAACAGCTGGAGCTTTTCGGGGCTGATTACCCCGACGTGGTGGTGGGGTGCACGGGCGGCGGCAGCAACTTTGGTGGGTTTGCCTTCCCTTTCCTGGGCGACAACCCGCACGAACAACCGCGGAGCCGTTTTGTGGCCGTTGAGCCCAAAGCCACGCCCACGCTTACCCGCGGCCGCTACACCTACGACTATGGCGACACCGCCGGCCTGACCCCGCTCGTGAAGATGCACACGCTGGGGCACGACTTTGTCCCGCCGCCCATTCATTCCGGTGGCCTTCGGTACCACGGCATGAGCCCCCAGATCAGTGCGCTGGTTGAGGCCGGCATTATCGAAGCACGCAGCGCCGGGCAGCTGGCCATCTTCAAGAGCAACCAGCAGTTTGCCAGAGCCGAGGGCATCCTGCCAGCGCCAGAAGCCGGCCATGCCGTGTGGGGCGCCGAGCAAGAAGCCCTGGCCGCGAAAGAAGCTGGCGAACCTCGCACCATTGTCTTTAACCTGTGCGGCCACGGCAACTTCGACCTCAGCGCGTACGACGACTACATGAACGGACGCCTGGAGGACTATGAGATGGACGACCGGGAAATGGACGCGGCGCTGGAGGCCGTTCCCGCCGTGGAGTAAATGCCACCCTTTCACCAGTCTCTGTTCCGTGGCTAACGCCCGTGTCTTTCTCCGAAGGCACGGGCTTTTTTGTAGCCCTGCACGCGAGGGGTCGTGGTTGCAATAGCCGCTGATGGCATCCATCCTGTTCCAACGACACGCCACTGTCCCAGCGATGCCGAGGAAGCATCGCGTATTACGCGACACACCTCAGTCGATCTTCACCCAAACTCTCTGAAGGGACTCCCCCAGATATTTTATCCTTTATCAATTTTGATGCATGCGCCCTGCATATTGGAAGCGCTTCGAACTTGCGTTTTACCGGATATGTTATGATGTTGTTAACGTCGTTAACCAACCGCCCCTGCGTTCTCCCGGTACCCCTTTGATCATTCCCTAAGGTGCATTATGCAGCAATCTTACCATCTGCCAGCCCATCGTCAATGGCGTCCTCTGTTGGCGAGTGTTCTACTCGTCTTGAGCCTTTGTTTTCTTACCGTCCAGGAGACCTACGCCCAGGGCTTCGGGATCTTCGAGCAGGGCACGTGCGCGTCTGGGCGCGGCGGCACCGCGGTAGCTAACCCGTGCGGGGATGGCTCCTCCATCTACTTCAACCCTGCCGGTTTGGCCGGCCTCAGCGGCTGGACGCTCAGCGGCGGGGTCACCAATATCGTTCAGGTAGGCGATTACACGGCCGACGACACCGGAGAGTCGACGGATGTCGATAGCCCCGTTTCCGTCGTCCCGCACGTCTATGCTGCCTACGGCGCCACAGAGCGCTTGGGCCTCGGCCTTGGGGTCTACGTCCCGTTTGGCCTCAACACCCGGTGGCCCGCCGATTTCCGGGGGGCGGTGCTGGGGTTCGACAATAACCTGCAGACCATCTACATTCAGCCCTCGGTGGCCTATCAATTAACCGACCGCATCAAGGTCGGCGGTGGGCTGGTCGTGTCGGTGAGCTCGGTAGAACTCAATCAGCGGCTCGATCTGTCGCAGCAAGTCGCGGATCCAGAATCGGGGGTCAC
>LKNB01000017.1 GCA_001564055.1 Rhodothermaceae bacterium Tc-Br11_B2g6_7 | reverse complement strand
TGGATTGATGAGAAAACGGGCATTCAGCGGGCCTCGAAAGTGCGCTCCTACAGGGGCCTGCTCGTGCACGCCTTCGGACGGCTCGCCGCCGCGATGCTTCTGCTCGCCCTCAACCCTTGATCCGCATTACCGATCGTAAAGAAGCAGAACAGCGCTTCAAAAGCCTCACGACGAATCTCCCTGGGGCTATCTTCCGGGCCGATCCCAGAACATGGAATGCGGTCTATATGAGCGAAAGCGTGCTCGATCTTTCAGGGTATTCGCACGAGGCATTTAGTGAAGGCCACACGTTCGCAGACCTCGTGCACCCGGACGATCGCCCGCAGGTCGAAGCAGAAGCGACGAAGGCGCTCTCAAAGAGGAAGCCGTTCCAAATAGAGTACCGCATTCACCATCGGGACGGAAGCCTACGCTGGGTCCTGGCCCAGGGGCAGTTGATCCCCAACGCCGATCCGCAACATCCGCTCATTGACGGTCTTGTGCTTGACATCACCGAGCGGAAGGAGGCCGAGGAGCGACTCGCCGCAAGTGAGCAGCGGTTTCGCAGCCTCGTCTCAAACCTCCCGGGCCTCGTCTACCGCTGCACCTACGATACCAACTGGGATACCCTCTACATGAGTGAGGGTATCTTTGACGTGACGGGCTACTCGCGCGCTGAGTTTGAGGAGCATGGCCTCTCGTTTAAGGAGGTGGTGTGCGAAGACGACCTGCCCCGCATCCGGGAAGCCGTGCGGGCGTCCATCGAGGCGGGCACGGCCTACGAGGTGGAGTACCGCATGCGGCACCGCGATGGCAGCATGTGCTGGGTGACGGACAAAGGCCAAGCGACCCGCGGACCGGATGGTACAATCGCCTGGCTGGATGGGGTGATGTTTGACATCACCGCGCGGAAGAAGGCAGAGGAACGCCTGCGCCTCATGGAAACGGCGGTGGAGGATACGTCGGAATCGGTGCTGATTACGGAGACGGAACTGGACCGGCCGGGCCCGCGCATCGTGCACGTCAATCCCGGATTCGAGCGCCTGACCGGATACACCGCTGAGGAAGCCATTGGGCAGACCCCGCGCATCCTGCAGGGCGAAGAGACGGACCCCGATTTGCTCGTTCACCTTCGCGAACAGCTGGAAGCCGGGCAGCCGTTCTTTGGTGAGACCGTCAATTACCGGAAAGACGGGACACCCTTCATCAACGAGTGGTCCATCAGTCCGGCGCGCAACGATAAAGGAGAGATCACGCACTTCGTTGCGGTGCAGCGCGATGTAACGGAGCGGCGCGAGTATGAAAACCGCATCCGCGAGGCGCTGGAGAAGGCGCGTGAACTAAGCGACCTGAAAACGCAGTTCATCTCCATGACCTCCCACGAGTTTCGGACGCCCATGGGCACTATCCTGGCCTCGGCAGAGCTGCTGGAGCGCTACGGCGAGCGGTGGGAGCACGACAAGCAGGTCACCCACCTGCAGCGTATCCAGTCGGCGGTCCACACCATGAGCGACCTGCTCGACGACGTGCTCGTCATCGGACGCTCCGACGCTGGAAAGCTAAACATGCGCCCTGAGCGGCTGAACCCGACCGCCGTCATCCAGGCCATCGTGGACGAAGTGCAACATGGGGAGGGGGACGGGCACACGATCACCCTGAACACCGACGAAGCCCCGGCCGTCGCAGAGGCGGATGCAGGACTGATCCGTCACGCCTGTACCAACCTGTTGTCCAATGCGGTCAAGTACTCCGACCCCGGCTCCACCATCCGCGTGCGGGTCTGGGCGGCCGACAAAGCCCTCCATGTGACGGTAGCCGACGATGGCATCGGCATCCCCGAGGACGATCAGGAGCGCCTCTTCGAATCCTTTCACCGGGCCGGTAATGTGGGCAACGTCTCCGGGACCGGGCTGGGGCTGGCAATCGTACAACGGGCTGTAGCTGCTCATGGGGGGCAGATCGACTTCCAAAGCGAAGCCGGGGTCGGCTCCACCTTTCACATCACCCTTCCGCTAACACCGCAGGATGCTGCATGAACACGATACTCGTAATCGAGGACGAGCTCTTTATCCGCGAAAATCTGCTGGAGCTGCTGCAGGCCGAGGGCTACGCGGCCATTAATGCACCGGACGGGCGAGCGGGGTTTGCACTGGCGCAGGAGCACCAGCCGGACCTCATCATCTGTGATCTGATGATGCCGAAAATGGATGGGCACGCCGTCTTGGACGCTGTACGAAACGACCCGTCGCTGGCGGACACGCCATTTATTTTCCTTACCGCACGTGCGGACAAGCGGGACCTCCGCGAGGGCATGACCCGCGGAGCGGATGATTACCTCACCAAGCCGTTTCGGCTGGAGGATGTGCTCTCGGCCGTGGAGACGCAGCTCCAAAAGCATCAGGTGCTGGAGGAGCGGGCGAACGAACGCATGACGGAGCTGCGGCGGACCCTCTCGCACAGCCTGCCGCACGAGTTTCGGACGCCGCTGTCGAGCGTGCTCGCGCTCACGCAGGTGCTGCTTGAGTTGGATGAGGAGATGGAGGCCGCCGACCGCCAGGCGATGCTGAAAGACATCTACGGGTCCACCAAACGTCTGGAGCGCCTCGTAGAGAATTACCTGTTGTTTGCAGACCTGGAACTTGCTGTGGCGGATGCTGAACACCGCCGCACGCACTATACCCGGCAAGCGCACGTCCCGGCGGCGGCTTTGCAGGAACAGATCCAGACGATGGCGGAAGCTGTCGGCCGGACGGCGGACGTTACGACCGATGTTTCGCCCGTGGCGGTCCAAATCCCCCCGACACACCTGAGCAAGATCGTGCGGGAGCTGGTGGACAACGCCCTCAAGTTTTCGGAGGCCGGCGACGCCATCCATGTGATGCTCCATCTCGATGCGGCGGCCTCGTCGTCGGAGCATACCGAGGCCCAGGCCGTGCTCACCGTGGCGGACGCCGGGCAGGGGATCGCTGATGAGGAGATCGCCCGCCTGGAGGCGTTTACCCAATTTCGCCGCGAGCAGAACGAGCAACAGGGCCTGGGGTTGGGCCTCGCCATTGCCGAGCGGCTGGCGCGCGTGTACGAGGGAGACCTCAGGCTCCATCGCGCCGCGCAGAACGGCACGGAGGTCACCGTTCGGTTGCCGTCTGTGCCAGCGCCCGTAGCGCCGGGGGCTCCGGAGACGGCGGAGGCACATCACCAGTAGCCGCGTTAGCGGTCCCTGCATCCGCGAGTGGAGGTAGGAAGGGACGTAGCAAGAATGGTAAGTAGCAAGAATGGTAAGTCTTCCGGCTGAACAATCTGGTGGAGCAGAGGTCCTACCGGTCCGCTTCTTCTATCAACCGCTGCGCTTATGGCTGCTGACGCGACCGCGCCCCCGCAGGTCCAACTGCGCGGGCTTACCAAGGGCTACCAGGAGGGTGAGCAGTTCCGCACCGTCTTGGACGACCTCAACCTGACGATCACGAAGGGGGAGATGGTGGTGCTGCTTGGTCGGTCGGGCGCTGGCAAGAGCACGCTGCTGAACCTGATCAGCGGCATCGATCGGGCCGACGCCGGCGAGGTCATTCTGGGCGACACCAACCTGACCACGCAGTCGGAGCATGCACGCACGCTTTTTCGGCGGGAGCACATCGGGTTTGTGTTTCAGTCGTTCAACCTGATTCCAACGCTCACGGTGGAGGAAAACATCCTGCTGCCGCTGGAGCTGAATCAGCGCTCCAGTTCGGAAGACCGGGACCGGGCGCTGCATTTTCTTGAAGAAGTAGGCCTGCGCGACCGCCGCAGCACGTTTCCCGATCGCCTCTCCGGGGGCGAGCAGCAGCGCGTCGCGATTGCCCGTGCGCTGGCGCACGACCCCTTGCTGATACTGGCCGATGAGCCAACCGGCAACCTCGACTACGAGACCGGGCAGCAGGTGCTGGACGTGCTGGACCGGCTCGTACGGCAGGCGGGCCGCACCATGTTGGTAGCCACCCACGACCACGACCTCCGCGCGGTGGCCGACCGGGTGCTGTTTCTGCAAGGCGGCACCCTCGACGTCTATGATCCGTCTTCCGTGCCCGCGTCCTGATGATCGCTTCCCTCTGGCGCTCCAGTTTGCGCTACCTCTGGAGCCACCCCTGGCTCTTTGGCCTCTCCGTCGTGGGTGTTGCGATGGGTGTGGCCATGGTCGTGTCCATCGACCTGGCTAACGTGAGTGCGCAGGAAGCCTTTGAGCTCTCGGCTGAGACCGTCACCGGTCGCGCCACGCATCAGGTGCGGGGGGCAGGGGACGGGCTGGACGAGGCCGTTTACCGGCAGTTGCGGATTGACCATGGGGTGCGTCCGGCAGCGCCCGTGGTGGAAGGGTACGCGACCGTTCCGGACGCCGGCCGCACCTTTCAAGTGCTGGGCATCGACCCCATCGCCGAAGGGCCTTTTCGGGCGTACGCCAGCCAGGATGCGGGAATAGAGCTGGACGTGTTCATGGCGCGGGGGCAGACGGCGCTCATTGCAGAGCCGGTGGCCGAGGCGCTGAGCCGTGCGCCGGGCGACACCCTGCAGGTTCGCGTCGGCGGGCGCGACCGCGCCCTCATCATCGCGGGCCTGCTCGCCGCCGATGACGAGCGCAGCCGGCAAGCACTCGAAAGCGTGATGGTGGTGGACATCAGCACCGCGCAGGAGCTCTTCGAGATGCGGGGGCGCCTGAGTCGCGTAGACCTGATCGTTGAGACGGATGCCGAACGCGACCGCATTGAAGGGCTGTTGCCCGAGAGCGCCCGGCTGGATCGCTCGGAGGCGCGCACGGAAACCGTCGAGCAGATGACGCGCGCGTTTGAGCTCAACCTGCAAGCCCTCAGCTTGCTGGCGCTTGTGGTGGGTATGTTCTTGATCTACAACACGATGACGTTTAGCGTGATACAGCGCCGGCCCCTCATTGGGCGGCTGCGGGCGCTCGGGGTTACGCGCCGTGAAATCTGGCGGCTCATTCTGGGCGAGGCGCTGCTGATTGGCGCGCTGGGCACTGTGGTAGGGCTCGCGCTGGGTCTGGTGCTGGCGCAGGGGCTCGTGGTGCTCGTCACGCAGACGATCAACGACCTGTACTATGTGCTGACCGTCCGCGAGCTTACCATCGATGCGTGGACGCTGACCAAGGGCGCGCTGCTGGGCCTGGGGGCGACGCTGCTTGCTACCGTATGGCCGGCTCGCGAGGCCACCAACGCGCCGGCCAGCACGGTGCTGCAGCGCTCGGCGGCGGAGACCTCCACCCGCGAGGCCGCTCCACGGCTGGCCCTCGGAGGGGTGTTTCTTGGTCTTCTTGGCGGCGGACTGCTGCTCATCCCGGGCGACAGTATCGCCCTCAGTTACGCAGCGCTCTTTCTCCTCATCATCGGCTTCTCCCTGCTGATTCCCCTCGTTATCACCGGGATGGCGACAGGCCTGCGCCCCGTCATGGATCGGCTCTTTGGGCTGATCGGTCGCATGGCGGCGCGAGGCGTCGTGACTACGCTTAGCCGGACGGCCGTGGCGATCGCGGCGCTGGTGGTGGCGGTAGCGGCCACGGTGGGCGTCGGCATCATGATCGACAGCTTCCGCGGGACGGTGGAGGTGTGGCTGGAAGGCCAACTGCAGGCCGACGTCTACGTACAGCCGCCCAGCCTCGTCTTCCGCCAGGCGGATGCCACGCTGGACGCCGGGGTGGTGGCGACCTTCCGCGCCGCTGAGGGGGTACGCGACGCGCACACGGTGCGCAGCGTTCATGTAGAAACGAACCACGGCCGCAGCGAGCTGGTGGCGATTGAGTTTGGCCCCTCCACTGAGGACGCTTACCGCATCAAAGAGGGGGACGCGTCGGTGTGGGACCGCCTCGGCAGCGAGCCGGTGGTCATCGTATCAGAGCCGTATGCTTACCGGCACGATGTGGAAGTCGGCGATACCATCGAGATCCAGACGGACGAGGGCAGGGCGCCCTTTGAGGTCGGCGCTGTGTATTTCGATTACGCCTCGGACCTTGGCGTCATTACCATCGGGCGGCCCGTGTACAACCAATATTTCGAGGACGATGCCGTCTCGGGGCTGGCGCTTTACACGGCGGAGGGGCAGCCGGTGGAGGGGCTGGTGGAGCGGCTCCGTCGTCAGGTGCCGGATGGGCAGGAAGTCATCATTCGCTCCAATCAGGGGCTGCGCGAAGCCTCCCTGGAGGTGTTCGACCGCACCTTTACCGTAACGGTCGTGCTGCGCCTGCTGGCCGTGCTGGTGGCGTTTGTGGGGGTGCTAAGTGCCCTCATGGCACTGCAGTTGGAGCGCTCGCGCGAGCTGGCGGTGCTACGTGCCAACGGCATGACGCCCCGGCAGCTCTGGCAATACGTGACTTCACAAACCGGTGTGATGGGCCTCATGGCAGGCGTGCTTGCCGTACCGCTGGGGCTCATCCTGGCTACGGTGCTCGTATACGTTATCAACCGGCGCTCGTTTGGGTGGACGCTGCAGTTTAACGTCACCCCGGAGATCCTGCTGCAGGCCGTGGGGCTGGCCCTCGTAGCGGCGCTCCTGGCCGGGCTTTATCCGTCATACAAGATGGCACAGGCCAACCCGGCGGATGCCCTGCGGGAAGAGTAACTGCTGCCGCCGGCCCTCACCTCTGTTCACAACAACACACGCATGATGGGATACCGATCGCTCTGGATATTGCTTGGGCTGGCCCTGGCGCTGGGGGTTGCGTGGGTGCTGTGGCCCACCGAGCCCACCCCAATCGAGGGACGGGTATCGCCGGCAGAAGCCCTTAGCGGCGATGCCGAGGGCTTCCTGCGCGCCGATGGGCCGCGGGAGCTGTCCTTCCCCGAAGACCATGGACCGCACCCCGGCTACCGCACGGAATGGTGGTACTATACTGGCAACGTCGAAACGGCTGAGGGGCGGCGCTTTGGGTATCAGTTCACGATCTTTCGTAATCAGCTCACGCCGCCCGATACAGCGGCCGCGGAGGAGGCGCGCACCTCCGACTGGGCAACCAATCAGCTCTTCCTGGCTCACCTGGCGGTTGGGGATGTGGAAAACGAGCAGCATTACGGGGCCGAACGCTTCAGTCGCGGCGCAGCCGGGCTGGCCGGGGCGCAGTCGCCTCCGTTTCGGGTGTGGCTGGAGGACTGGACCATGGCGGCCGTCGACGGCGCCGACGCTACCCCCATGCGTCTGACGGCGCACGATGACGACTTCGGCCTGGACCTGACCGTCGACCCCCTCAAGCCCAAGGTGCTCCACGGCGACCGGGGCTACGACCCCAAGGGCGCAGACCCAGGCAATGCCTCATACTATGTCACCTTTAGCCGTATGGCCACCGAAGGGACGCTTACCATCAACGGTGAGGCGTTCGACGTGACGGGAGAGAGTTGGATGGATCACGAGTGGAGCACGTCCGCGCTCATGGAAGGCCAAGTGGGCTGGGACTGGTTCTCGGTGCAGCTCGATAACGGCTACGACCTCATGTACTACGAGCTGCGCGAAGAGGACGGCTCCCGGAGTCCGTACACCTCCGGCACCGTCGTGGACCCTGAAGGCAACACCGTGTCGCTCGCGGAAGGCGACGGCGTGCTGGAGGTGCTGGACCGTTGGACGAGCCCGCACACCGGAGGCACCTACCCGGTTCGCTGGCGCTTGCAGATTCCGAAAGCGGACCTCGACCTGGAGATCACCAGCGTGTTTCCTGATCAGGAGATGAACGTCTCCACGAGTTACTACGAGGGTGCGATCGACGTCGCGGGCCAGCATGCCGGCGTGGAGGTGCAGGGGCGTGGGTTTGTTGAGATGACGGGGTACGCCGAAGACGCGGGTCAGCCTCGGTTTTAGACGCTTGGGACGAGGATATTTGGCGCGTTTCAAAAAGTGCTGGATTGCATGTCCGGTTAGGTGCCCGACCAACGCATTATCATTATGAACGATGGGCATACGCTGTATGCTCGATATGCGTATGTCGATGGTGGGGAAGGCCCGGCCGATTGCGGTCGGGCCTTTTTTGGTGAGTCGTGCAGCCGTCATTGGCCCATCGGTAGAGCCTCGGTGCCCTGTAGCGAATGCAGCAGGGTGCGCAGGCTCCCCGGGCCGTGCGTGGTTGCTCGGTTGGATCGTTTGCGTAGAGGCTATCGTTCGCATCAACGAACTGATGCCCGAATCACCGCTCCCTTTATGGATGCTCTGACGTTGCCGGCGTATTCGTTTACGCGCCGGAGCATTGATGGAAAGCCCCACATCTACGATGCCGTGCGGGAGCAGTACGTGCGGCTTACACCGGAAGAATGGGTCCGGCAGCACCTGCTCCGGTATTTGATAGAGGAGCGAAGCGTGCCCCGGTCGCTCATCGCCGTGGAGATGGCGTTTACCTTTCAGGGGATGCGTCGCCGTGCCGATGCCGTGGTGTACAATAGTGCCGCGGAGCCCCTGATGGTGGTGGAGTGTAAAGCGCCGAGCGTCAAAATAGGGCAGGACACGTTTGACCAAATCGCGCGCTACAACCGCGAGATTGGCGCCCGATTCCTGGCCGCAAGCAATGGTCGGACGCACTACTGCTGCCGCTTCAGCGAGGAGACTGGGGCCTTCCAGTTCATGGAGTCGATTCCTATGTTTGAGGCGCTGCGTAAGGCCGGGCCGCTCACGTCATCCAGAAGCTGACGATGGGGTTGCCGAAGAGCACGATCAGCGTGATGGCGATTACCCCAACCATGGCTCCAATCCGGATAAAGTCATTGGTCTCCAGGTCGCCCTGGGCGTAGGCAATAGCATTGGGGGGCGTGCTGACCGGCAGGGCCATCGACACGGAGGCGGCCAGGGCAATGCATACGCCCACTACCACCGCTCCCGGCCCAGGCAGCGCCACCGCAAACGACACCCCAATGGGCAGCAGCAGGTTGGCCGCGGCGGTGTTTGACATAAACGTGCTCAGCAGCAGCGTGGCCACAATGAGCACGGGTAGCACCAACACGGCTGTCATCGGCAGGCTTTCCACCAGCGCCACATCCAGCCCTGTCAATTGCATCCCGCGCCCCAGCGCAATGCCTCCGGCAATCAGGATCAGGATATTCCATTCCAGCCCGTTGATGTCGTGCTGTTTGAGCATGGCGGTAGCCGTAAATGCAATCGCCGGTACCATAGCCACTACAGCCGTGGGGAGGCCGTGCCAGGCCTCTGACAGCCACAGGCCGATGGTGACCACAAACACGACGACCACGAACCAGCCCCAGCTTGTGATTTCTTGCTCCTCCGGAGCGAGGTGCAGGTTCTCGTTCGCCGGAGGAAAGAGCCGGCGCAGCAGCACCCACGTCACGGCCAGCAGCGCCATCATAAGGGGCACAGCCATCAGCATCCAATCCAGGAAGCTAACCTCGTATCCCGCACTTTGCAGAAACCCCACGGCGACAGCGTTGGGCGGCGACGCGATAGGGGTGCCCATACCCCCGATGTTAGCGGCCAGCGGTACAGATAGCAGCAGGCCCTTCCGTAGCGGGTCGCCCTTGGGGACCTGCTGCAGCATCGGCACCACCAGCGTAATCATCATCGCGGTGGTGGCCGTGTTGCTCATCCACATCGAAAATACCGCCGTCACCAGCATCAAACCGAGCATCACCAACTCGGGCCGCCCGCGAAACACCCGGAGGATGATGCCGGCCAGCGCCAGGTCAATGTTTTGCTTGGTCGCTCCTTTGGCCAGTACGAACCCACCAAAGAACAGCACAATAATGGGGTCGGCCAGCGGTTCCAAGAACGTTCGGTAGTCTGGAGTAGGACCGTCTTCAAACCCCAGCGCTGCCCATTCGCCTGGGTTGGCCAGCAGCACCACCTGCAGCCCAATGATGACAATGGCCGTGGCAAACAGCGGCAGTGCCTCCGTCACCCAGAGCAGCGACGCAATCACAAAGATTGATGCCATCAGAATAGCTTCGCGGGGCAGGCCGGTGGGTTCCAGCAGTGGTATCGTCACCCCGGCCAGCACGACGGCCAACAGAAACAGCAGCACATTCCGGGAGTCGAGATGTAGTCGCTTCGCCACCTGGCGACCGGATCGCAGCAAGACGCGTTGGTACAACACACGGCCGATGCGCTGAATACGTCGCTCGCGTGCAATTTTGCGAAGATTCGGTAGCTTAGGCGGGGTCGGGAGCGTAGGCATCGGGGAATTGCCAGGTTGGGGAGCCAGCCAGTAAATCGTAAGGTATCAGTTACGATTCGTTTTCATATACTGTAGCTTTAAGATCTACATGCTTTCGATGTTGCGCCTTCGTTTTTCTTTTGTACTCACCCCTTCCTTTGTATGACCACCCCTCCATACACCCGCGAACGCGATGTAGCCATTGCCGCTGTCCGGGCGGCCGCACGTCTCTGCCAGGATGTACAGCAGGAGCTCTCTGCCAGCGCCCTTGAGAAGGAAGACCGAACGCCGGTCACGATTGCTGACTACGGGAGCCAGGCGCTGATTGCCCGGATGCTCCGCGCGTCATTCCCGACCGATCCCATCATGGCCGAAGAGGATGCCGCCGCGTTGCGAGAATCGGCGCAGGCTGAGATGACGCAGCAGCTGACATCCTATGTGCAGCGCATCCATCCACAGGCCACGACCGAGGACATCTTCTCGTGGATTGATTACGGCAATTTGGATACCTACGCCGATCGGTTCTGGACGTTGGACCCTATCGACGGCACGAAGGGCTTCCTGCGAGGGGATCAGTACGCTATTGCGCTGGCGCTTATTGAGGATGGTGAGGTGCAGGTCGCTGCGCTGGCCTGTCCCAATCTGCCGCATGTGTGGGAAGCGCCACGGGATGAGGGCTGGGCCTTTATCGCGGTCCGAGGGGAGGGTGCCGTTCGGCTGCCGTTAGCCACGGATGCGGCAACGGAGACGCCCATCGGGGTGAGCACCACGCAGGACCCTGCGGAAGCGCGCTTCTGCGAGTCGGTGGTGTCCGCTCACAGCTCCCACGAGGCCGCGCAGGCCATTGCGGACCACCTCGGCATCGAACGCGAGCCGCTCCGGGTGGATAGCCAATGCAAGTACGCGATCGTGGCGCGCGGAGAGGCCGAGATCTACCTGCGCCTGCCGCGGCCGGGGACCTCCTACATCGAACGCATCTGGGACCACGCGGCGGGAATGCTGGTGGTGGAGGAGGCCGGGGGTACGGTAACGGACCTCGATGGTCGTCCGCTCGACTTCACACGAGGCAAGAAGCTCCATGGGAACCGAGGCATCGTGGCGACCAACGGACTGTTGCACGCCGACGTGCGGGAGGCCCTGCAGGCTACAGACGCGGCGTAGGGCGATAGGCTACCCCTCTTCACGTGCCGGCTCCTCCGAGGCATCGGTGTGCTTCTCCTCCTCGTCCAGGATCCGGTGGGCGATGGTCCGGGCCAGCTCGGGCGCGTTGCCCCAGGCGCGGTTGTTCGCAATGAGGTGCAGCGTGGCCTCCTGCGCATGGGCCTGAAACGCCAGTGCGGTCGCGTCCAGCACCATAGCCTGGGCCTCGGGCGTGTCGCAGAGCGCGGGCACCGGCTGGTCGAAGGGGTGCGCCCGTGCGTAGGCCTCTGCGTACTTCATGTCGCGCGGCGTAAGGAGGCGCGTCACGGCCTCCCCGTTGGCCGCCGTGAATCGCTCCCCGCACCGAAACCACTGCGTCCGGATCATGGGCAGCCACGTCCAGTGGCTGAACACGTGCCCCAGCCCAGCCTCAGCCAGAAACGCGAAGTATCCCTCCGTCAGCAGGTGCTCAGAGCGCAGTTCCAGGTGGACCTGCCGCTCGTCGGCAGGGATAGTGCCGAAAAAGGAGGACAGCGTGTCGATGTTCTCCTCGGAGGAGGGGCTCTCGGCCACCCGCTGGTACTCTTGCTGAAAGATCAGCCCGGTGAGGCGATCGCCCAGGATGTGGAGGGCGGGCTCATGAAATTGCTCGGTGTAGGCCGCAGCGTCCAGGTACGTCGGGTTCTCCACAAACTGTGCCCGGCCATCCACGGTCCGGCGCACCTGCCGCGCAGTGTAGGGCTGGGGGGCCTTCAGCAGAAAACGAGCGTCGGCCGGGGCGTGCTCGGCGTACTGGTCCAGCGTAAAGTAGGCCGGCGTGGGCTCCCCGTCGGCGTCCAACAGCGGCCGGTAAAACGTGAAGTCAATTTCGAGCGTGTTGAAGTGGGCAAAGTAGTCCTGCACCGACGCCACGGGCACCCGGCGCTCTTCAAACGATTGCCCTTGCATCTTCCGGGAGCGGGTGCTGACCTGGTCGGCATACGTGTCCTCCGGGTAAATCTGCCCGATCCAGCCCCCGTACCGGTCGCTGGCCGTGCCAAAGCGGACGGCCGGGTGGATATCACGAAACTGGTAGGCATCGGCGGCAGCGCGCCGCTTCCGGAGCGATGGGGCTGTAGACATAGAACACGCGGATGGTAGAACGTAAAGCTAAACGGTCAAGAGGACGCTGTTGAATCGGGGGTTGAGCGTTTGGAGGCCTCGCGGGCTTCCGCGTCGGATGCGTCCGGGCTGCCGTTGGTGGGCTGATCGGGGGCGTCGGTATCGTGTTGCTGCCGCAGGTGCTTTTGCACGTGGTGCATGGAAAGGAAGATGCCCAGCACAATAAACACATAGTAGCCCATAAGGCGCCAGAGGAGCAGGGTGGGCGCCATCAGCGTTTCGGGGACAAGCGGAGGCCCGAAGAAGAGCGCGTAGAGCCCCTCCAACCCGCCAGCGCCGCCCGGGGTAGGAAGGACCAGCGAGCCAAACAGGACCGCCACCGAGCGAAGGAAGGCCAGGACGGCATCCAGTTCGCTGTACATGCTCCAGATAATAAACACCACGAGCAGGTAGCGGCTCATCCAGGCGCCAGCGGTAAGCAAAAAGCCTTTCAGGTAGAAGCGGGCCGGCTGCGCGCGGAGGATCTGTGCCCGCCGGCGTAGCTGCCGCACCTCCGCCAGCGCGCGCTTGCGCCAGCGCTGGAGCAGCTTCCAGGCGAAGACCTTTCGCGCGAGTCCTTCCAGCAGGACGGGGCGCAGGAGCATCAGGTAGCCGAAGAGGAGCGCCCACAGCAACAGCCCGACAAAGTAGGCCACAAACGTCCACAGGCCCACATCCCCCGCAGCCTCGGGGATGACCGCCCAGTAAAACGTCCCGGCCAGCAGCAAGGGGATCGTGAGGATGAACCAGAGCTGGTCCAGAATCACCGTGAACACCACCATGCCGTACGAGTCACCGAAGGCAAGGTCGCGGTCCTGGGTGATGTAGACGGCTGCCATGGGCCCGCCGCCGATCGTAGAGGGGGTGACGTTGGAGAAGAACTCCCAGGCCAGTTGCGCGCGCACTCCATCCATGACGGTGAGGCGCCCGCTGGAGACGTGGCTGAGGCGCCAGCCGCTAAACCAGATGCGCGTGACGAGGGTGGCCAGGGCCGCCAGCAAGAAGAGGGGGGCGGCCTGGCTCAGGGCTTCCGTAAACTGGCCCACGTCAAACGTAAAGTACCCGATGACGCCGAGCACCGAAAAGCTCAGCAGCAAGGGCCAGAGCAGGCGTCGGAGCGAAAAGATGTTGGACGGAAGCTCCAGCGTCTTGGTCAGGCCCGTGTCCGATGCCGTGGGGCGGTCTTTGGAGGCGTCAGACATGCGCTACGGGCAGTGAGGCGGAAAGCAGAAAAGGCCTTGGCGGTCGGGCGAGCACGTCGAAGGAGTCCGTTGCACGAGGGATCCGGCCTGCTACGGGTTCATCGGTTTTTCGTGCCAGGATGGATGTGCAGATGTCGTGAGTGCAGACGTTAACGCGTGAGGCACCGGCGGTGGCCAGGGCTATACGGGGCCCGGCGGGCGGGTCAAACTTTGATCCCATGGCAAGCGTACGTCGCTTCGCACACTACGTATCCCTATCCATCTGTACCCATCCCTTGCATGGTTGATGCACGCCGCGCCGATTTGCACATGCACAGCACCGCGTCCGATGGGGCCCTGCCCCCGTCGGAGGTTATGGCGAAGGCCTACGCAGCCGGCCTGCGCTGTGTCGCGTTGACGGACCACGATACCGTGGACGGCATCGCAGAGGCGCAGGCTGCAGCCGAGGCCCACGGCATTCGCTGTATCCCGGGCGTGGAGATTAGCGCCAGCGTCGACGAGGAGGAGGTGCACCTGCTGGGCTACGCGTTTGACGTACAGCATCCAACGCTGCAGGCCCACTTTGCACGCCTGCAGGACGAGCGTAAAGCCCGCGCCCGGGCGATTGTCGACAAGCTCAACGCATTGGGCGTAGCCATCACATACGACGCGGTGCGGGCGGCGGCTGGCGATGGCGCCATCGGGCGGCCCCACGTAGCTGCGGTGCTTATCGACCAGGGGGTCGTAGAAACGTTCAACGACACGTTTACACGGTACCTCGGGAACGACGCCCCAGCGTACGTGGCCAAGCCGCCCTTCCCAGCGGCCGAGGCGCTGGAGGCGCTCCATGCAGCCGGGGGCGTCGGCGTGCTTGCGCATCCGGGGCAGTGGACGGCCACGCACGTCATCCGGCAACTTGTGGCCGATGGGCTGGACGGTGTCGAAGTCGTGCATCCGTCGCATGACGATACCCTGGTGACGTACTACCAGGGCCTCGCCCGGGGGCAGGGCTTGCTGATGACCGGGGGGTCTGATTTCCACCGCGATCGTCCCGGGCACCGCTCGCGTCTCGGCCGGTACACCATTCCCTACGCGTACGTCGACCGCCTGCTGCAGCGCGCCCGCTCGGTGGTGTGACGTACGATTCACTTTCTGACTCAGCCAATCAACCCTGATTGTCTTCCCATGCCTACCTACCTCGAAGGAAGCCTCGTGGCGCCGGCTGATGCCTCGTTTGGCATCGTCGTCAGCCGGTTTAACGCGTTCATCACCGAGTCGCTACTGGAGGGCGCGCTCGACACGCTGCGTCGTCACGGCGCGGACATGGAAGCCGTTACGGTGGCGCGATGCCCCGGCGCGTACGAGGCTCCTCTGGTCGCGCAAAAAATGGCTGCCTCCGGCGACTATGATGCTATCATCATGCTGGGCGCCGTAATTCGCGGCGCTACCTACCACTTTGAGCTCGTAGCCAATGGCGCCTCAAGCGGGACCGTTCGCGCCTCCATGGATACCGGCGTGCCCATCTCGTTCGGTGTTATCACGCCCGATACCATCGATCAGAGTATTGAACGCGCGGGGACCAAAGCCGGAAATAAGGGCGAAGAGGCGACGCTGGCCGCCATTGAGATGGTGAATTTGCTGCGCCAGGTGTAGGTCCTCTACAGCGCCTTGGGGTACTGAACAGCGCTCCATAAAAAGTTCACTGGGCTGCCCCTGAACAAGCCTTGCAGACGACGGTCCTAAGAGCTACATTTATAGTTCTACATGGTGGCCGTAGCTCAGTTGGTTAGAGCGCCAGGTTGTGACCCTGGAGGCCGGGGGTTCAAGTCCCCTCGGCCACCCACCCGGGTGCGATGAACCCCGTTACGGGGCCGTGCGTTATCACCGAGTACTACATATATTGTTTTACCCTGCCGCGTTCGTCTAGGGGTTTAGGACGCCGGCCTTTCACGCCGGTAACACGGGTTCAAATCCCGTACGCGGCACCATCCCCGTGGGCTATCAGCCTGCGGGGATTTTTTATTGATGCGAGCTTGTCAGGAGCGATGCATAGAGGCGTTTGGGGCCTCAGGTGGGGGTCGTGTGGCGACCCGTGCGAGAGCGGATGAAACGAGGCCACATACCCGCTGGCTCACGTTTAAGGAAGGGACTAAAGTTGCGATACCCCTTCTGTAACCCAGCCCTCGGCCCACCCACATGTGTCTCTGCTATGCATCTTCAGTCATCGATTACCCTTCAGCAGCGGTTCGTTCTTGACAAGCCGATCCAGGACGGCGCCACGTTCGTCCATACCTACCGGGCCACGGACCAGGCCACGAATCACCGCGTGCTGGTCCGGGAGTATTTCCCCAATGGACTGGCCGAACGGTCAGAGGGGGGGCGCGAGGTGTGGGCGGCAGACGGCCAGGAGGAGCTGTTTGCGTTTGGCAAAGCGCAGTTTCTAAAAGAGGCCTACGCCCTTCGTAAGGTGGATCATGATGCCGTGGCTCCGCTGGTCGATGCGTTTGAGGCACATGGCACCGCGTACCAGGTGCTCCGCCTGCCAAAGGCGCTGCCGCTGGCCCGGGTGCTAAAAAAACGTGGCAAGCCGCTTCCGCTGAAAGCGGCGGTGCAGGTCATCGACACGCTGCTGGGTGCCCTGAGCACCGTCCATAGTAAGGGCCTCATCCATGGCGGCCTCACCACGCGGCAGGTCTACGTAACCAGGACGGGCGCCCCGCGTCTCGTAGGCTTTCAGACGGCCCAGATCCTGACGGTGCGGAAGGCCGGCCTGGAGAATCTTATGCCCGCGCATCCGACCGCGCCGGAGCAGCACCACCTGCAGGGGAAGCAGGGGCCTTGGACGGACGTGTACGCCACCGCTGCGCTGTTCTACGCTCTGGTGACGGGAGAGACGCCGGAGGTGCCGAGGGACGGTACGCCGGTCGACGTTGACCACGAGGCGATGCCAGCGGCGTTTATTACGGTGCTGACGCAGGCCCTGGCGCCAAATCCGCGCGAGCGGACCCGCTCCCCTCGCAAGCTGCGTGCGGCGCTGCAGGAGGCCTTTACGCGTGCGCAGGAGACCGCAGGTGAATCCGCAGCCGGCGCCAACGCCGATGAGGAGGAAGCACCCGCGCCGGAAGCAGCAGCTCCACCAGCGGCCGCGCCGGCTACAGAGCGTGCACCGGAAGCAAAGCGCGAGGCCGCCGAACCGGACGGTGATGCCCCCGAGGCGCCCGAAGCTTCCACGGAGGAGCCTGCTGGGGAGGATGCGCACGAAACGGACCCCTCATCAGCGGCTGATGCCACATCAGCGACCGACGGGTCCGGCACCGCTGAGACCGGCGCCACGGCTGCCCCCGTCGCTGATGCGCCTCCTCCCGAGCATCCCACTGCGGATACAGCAGCCACGGAAGACACCCGTGGCGATACCACGCATCCCGAGAAAGTCGTTGCAGAGGGAGTACCGCAGGACGGCCTCCCCACTGATGACGCCCTGGACCAAACAGCGCCACCGACCGAAACAGCGCCACCGACCGAAACGGCATCCTCGTCACAGCCGAAACCGCAGACCACCCCCGAAGAGGAAGCAGCATCGCAAAGCCCCACAACTCCACAGGAAGATGCCCCCGAGCGGCCGATCTCCGAGTTGCCGGACATGATCGTTGTGGATGATCCGCCGGAGCCGCCATCTGTGCTGGATGCGGATGCTGAGCGTACACCGGCCCCGGAGAAGGAGAACATACCACCTGCGGTGGCAGAGGGCGTTGAAGAAGCGGCGACAGATACGGACCCCCCCGAAACCGATAGCCCGTCAGCTGCGGGGGACCGCGCCCCTGAAGCACCTCCCCGGGACGGTGGGGCTGCGACGCGATGGATAGCGACGGTGCTGGGCCTGTTGCTCATCATCGGACTGGCCGGTGGCGCCTACTTCTTTACGATCAACGGCACTGGCGGGGCAGGGGGGCTGCAGTACGCCAGCCTCACCGCCCAGGCCGACTCGCTTTTTGAGGCTGAGGACTATGCCATGGCCAGCACCTTCTACCAGCAGGCGCGCGTGGTGCAGCCCGAGGATGCCTATGTGGCGGAGCGCCTCGCTGAAGCTGAAGAGCGTCAGGCCCAACGCCAGGCCGAGGCGGTCGCCGTGCACCAGTCACGTGGCGATGCGCTGCTCAGCGAGGCTGACTCGTTGCTGGAAGCCAATGCCACCCACGAAGCGCTGGCAGCGTACTCACAGGCCAACGAAGCCTACCTCGAAGCGCTCCGCCACCGTCCCGACGATGCCGAGTTGCCGGTACTAATCAACCGCACCATGGAGGGCATCAACCGGAGCTTTGCCGAGCGCGAGCAGCTGCTCGAAGAGGAACGGCCCGATCCCGCGGCCGTGCGGCAGCAGATCTTCGAACAATACTGGCAGGAAGGTAACGCGCTGCTTGAAGAGGGCAACTTGGAGGCTGCGGAGCGTCGCCTGAGCCAGGCCCAGGAGTTTCGACCCAATGATCCGACGGTAGACGAGCGCCTGAGCGCTGTGCGTGACAGCATCGCGGCCACGGCGGCCGAAGAAACCTTCCGCGGGCACCTGCAGCGGGCCGCATCACTGGAAACCCAGCAGCGGTGGTCCGAGGCCAGCGTCGTGTATCAGCGGGCCCTCAACAGCCGTCCAGGCGACGCTGAGGCGCTTGCTGGCCTGACGCGAGTGGAGGATGCGCTGGAGGACGAACGCCGCGTAGAGCAGCAGTACCAGTACCTGCGGGGCCAGGGTGATGTGCTGAGGAATCAGAGCCGGTACCAGGAGGCGCTGCAGAGCTACCGGCAGGCGCAGGAGCACCGGCCGCAGAGCGCCTATCTGCAGGACCAGATCGCAGCAATGGAGCGTGAGGTGGCCCAGCTCGAGGCTGAGGAGCGCCGGCGCAACCGCACCCGAGCCGATGGCGTGTACGTGAACACCGACACGCCCGTGCAGCTGGTTGGTGGGCTCTCCAATCTGTATGAGGATATCCGGTACCCCAGCGCAGCGGTGCGGGCGGGCGTCTCCGGGCGCGTCTTCGTCCAGTTCGTAGTAACCGCCGAGGGCACCGTCCGCGACGCCGAGGTCATCCGTGGCCTGGGGGCTGGCACCGACGAAGAGGCCCTGCGGGTGGTCCGGCAGGCGACATTCGAACCGGCTACGGTCGACGGCGAACCAGTCGACGCCCAGCACACGCTCTTTATCGACTTCTCGCTCGACGACGCCCAAAGCGAATAAGTACGCCGCCGATCACCGTCCTTCACGCCGCCCTTGCCTCCAGTGACTGCCCGCGCGTAAGCTCAGGGCCAGGCTTAGCGGCAGCGCAATGCTGGGCAACTCCTGCGGCCACAGCGGCCAGCCCAGCGCGGCAACAAGACTCACTACAGCGACCACGCCAAGGTACGTGCGCAGCCAGCGTGGCACCCGGCCACGCGCCAGCCAGAAGAGCACTATAACATGCGTCGGCCAGGCCCAGAGGATATTCCAGTTGGGATGGGTGACGGTGTGGAGCGAGATCAACCACAGAAAGCTGAGCGCCAGCCCTACCACCCCAGCGACCCCGAAGAGCCCGGCATCCAGCCAGCGGGAGGCACGGTGGCCCCCGGCGTCTGGGGCCTGCCATTCGCGGTACGCGCGCCAGGCCGCCCCCAGCGCCACGAGCCACCCCAGAAGCGCCATCCAGGGAAGGCCCGGCGTCGCCCGTTTGTAGCCGTCGACCCATGCCACCGTGTCGGTCTGGGTGACCAGCGGCTGGGTCTGGCCCTCGACTACGATCGTGGCCTGATCGAACAGCTCCAGCAGATGGTCCGGCAGAAAGCCACGCTCGCGCTCCGTGGCATAGGCATCGGAGGGCGTACCCAGCAACACGTTCATGCCGGTCTGTACATGCCGCTGCCCGACGATGTATGGCTGTAGCAAGTCGCGGAACGTGTCCTGCGTGGGACCCGGGGCGTATCCAAAGTCCACATCGTCCTGCAGGGTGTCTTCAAATACGTCCAGGATGCGCGTGGAGCAGTTGTCGAAGTAAAAGTCGTAGCGGTACGCCCGGTTTTCTGGGCGGGCGTTGTATTCCAGAAACGAAAAGATGGCCTGCTGCTGGTCTACGCCCAGATTGAGGTGCTGCTCGATGACGGGCCGGCCCTGCACCTCGGCATACCGCGGGAGTACCCGTCCGCTGCTCACGGAAAGCAAATACTCCAGGTCCCCATAAAGAAATTTGGGGATGAAAAAGGGGTCGTCGAAGTCGAACGTGCCGTAGTTGTAGAGGCGGTCGATGCCAGCGGCGGGGTCACGCACGCGCAGGGCGCTGTGGCCGAACAGTGCTTCGATGCTTGGCCCTGGCAGGATGGTGATGAGCGACACCGCGGCCTCGTCCGTAAGGGGCGGCGTGGGTTGAGCCTGCGCGGGCCACGCGAGGCAACAGACAAACAAGAGGGGGATCAGGCGGCGCATACAGGGGGCATCCCATGAGTAAAACGGCGGTCGGTGGTACGACCCCTCGGCGCTCCGGTTCGAGCACGCATCTTGGGCGAATCCCTTCCGTCCGCCTCGCGTTTCTGCGATGCGTTTTCGGAGCCATGCCTCCGCGGTTACTCCGGAAGCCTCTTCGTCTCGTTCCTTCGCTGTTGCCCTTTGTCCGTGAATCGTACCCAGAAAGCCCGCCGCACCCTCGACCGCCTGCGCGAGGAAATCCCCACCCCTGAAACCGAACTGCGCTATATCAACCCCTACCAGTTGATCGTTGCGGTCATTCTCTCAGCGCAGTGCACGGACAAGCGAGTGAATATCGTCACGGAAGACCTCTTCGCTGACTATCCAACGATGGCTGATTTGGCGAAGGCTACACCGGACGAAATCTACCCGTACATCCAGTCCGTAACCTACCCCAACAACAAGTCGAAGCACCTGGTGGGGATGGCCGAACGGGTGATGGAGGCCTACGATGGCGAGGTCCCTCAAACGTCGAAAGAGCTGATGACCCTGCCCGGGGTAGGGCGGAAGACGGCGCAGGTGGTGCTGTCGGTGGCCTTCGAAGTCGATGCACTGCCAGTGGATACGCACGTCTTTCGGGTGTCAAACCGCATCGGGTTGGTGAAGAAAGACGCCCTCACGCCGCGGAAGGTGGAGCGGCAGCTGAAGCGCATCATCCCACAAGATGAGTGGGGCGAGGCCCACCATCTGCTGATCCTGCACGGGCGCTACACCTGCACCGCGCGCTCGCCCGATTGCGACGCCTGCCCGCTCACCGACTTCTGCACGTATTACGAGCGCCTGCAACGCCTGCCTGATCCCATCGACGGCCTCGACGCCTCGAGAGGATTGTACTACTGCAGCACCACCGATCGGTATTTCGACGAGCCGGCATACAAGACCGATCGTTACGGGGTCCGCCAGATCGTGTGCCCCGTATCCGGCTCCATGCAGGTCTTCCACACGAAAACCGGCGAGACGACCAAGAAAGTACCCGACTTCCGCGTGAACTAACGCGGCCCGTTCCAATTGCTGGAGTGCTCCCTTTCACCCTCACCCCTCGTTCCCTATGGCTCCGGACAACCGACACCTGCTACTCATCCTGGACGGCTACGGCATCGCCGACGACCCGTCGGTGAGTGCTATTGCAGCAGCTGATACGCCGTACCTCGACGATCTTTTTGCCACCTATCCACACAGTACCCTTGTGGCGTCAGGGCGGGCAGTGGGCTTGCCGGAGGGACAGATGGGCAACTCCGAAGTCGGCCACATGAACCTCGGGGCCGGGCGGGTGGTGCATCAGGAAATCACCCGCATCGACCTGGCTATTGAAGACGGGTCGTTTTTCTCGAACGATGCGCTGCAGCAGGCCGTGGCGCAGGCGCAAGCCAACGACAGCCGCCTGCACCTGCTGGGGTGCTTCTCCGATGGGGGGGTGCACAGCCACGTACGACACCTGGATGCACTGCTCGACCTCGCGGCCCGCGAAGGGCTGGAGCGGGAGCAGGTGTGCGTCCACGCCTTTACCGATGGCCGCGATACCGACCCGCACGGCGGCGTGGGCTATGTGGAGGATGTGGAGGCCATGATGGAGGCGCATGGTGTGGGGCGCATCGTGTCCATCATCGGCCGGTACTATGCGATGGACCGCGACGAGCGCTGGCAACGCACCGAGCGCGCGTATCGCCTCCTGACGGAGGGGGCAGACGATGCGTACGATAGCGCCACGGAGGCGCTGCAGGCCAACTACGCAAACGACGTCACCGATGAGTTCGTTGAGCCGTCGGTTGTGCGGACCGAGGACGACATGCCCACGCGCATCGCGAACGGTGATGCGGTCATCTTCTTCAACTTCCGGGGCGACCGGGCGCGACAGCTCACCCGCGCCTTTACCGAGGAAGGATTCGACGGCTTCGACCGCGATCCGCTTGATCTCACCTTTGTGATCTTCTCGCCCTACGACGAGACGTTCGAGGTGCCAGTGGCCTTCCCAAAAGTTAACCTCAAGCAGACGATGGGCGAGGTGATTGCAGCCCAGGGGGGAACGCAGCTCCGAGCAGCCGAAACAGAAAAGTATCCCCATGTGACGTACTTCTTCAGCGGGGGGCAGGAGGAGCCCTTTGAAGGCGAAGACCGCATTCTCATTCCCTCACCGAAGGTGGCGACGTATGACCTGCAGCCCGAAATGAGCGCCCCCGAGCTGGCCGATGAGGTGGCCGCGGCCTTGGCGGAGGAGCGGCACAACTTCGTGGTGCTGAACTTCGCCAACCCGGATATGGTGGGGCATACGGGCGTTTTTGAGGCGGCCGTGGCCGCCGTGGAAGCGGTCGATGCGGGCACCCGCACGGTGGTGGAAGCTGCGCGCACCCACGGGTTCAGCGTGACGCTTATCGCCGACCACGGCAACGCCGATAAGATGCGCAACCCGGATGGCAGCCCCAACACCGCGCATACGACGGTGCAGGTGCCGCACCTTATCATCAAGGAAGGGTTCGATGGTCCCATCGCCGAGGGTAAGCTGGGCGATATTGCGCCTACCATGCTTGCCCTGATGGGCGTACCGATCCCGGAGGAAATGACGGGCGACGTACTGGTAGAGTCCACGGCCGTGCCTTCGTAAGGTCCCGTACGGACGGAGATGGCCCGCCGCATCGGCCAGCAAGAACCAAAGCAGCCCGCCCCGGCATTCCGGAGCGGGCTGTGGTATGTAGTGCTGGGGGCGTGAGCGTTATTGAATGGTGAAGTCGTAGGGCATACGGGCCTGCACCGTGCCGTGCATCCGCTCGGCTTCGCGGAGGAGGCGCAGGTTGTTCTCGAAGAGGGCCTGCCCTGGCGCGCCTGTGACGCGGGCCCACAGCGCATGCGCCTGGGCTTCAAAGCCGGTTGCCAGCTGCTCTATAAACGTCTTCTGGCGGGGCAGCTCGCGAATGCGGAACGTGCCGGGCTCCAGGTCTACCAGCTCCGCCGCCCTGTTAATGGCATAGCTGAGCCCACCGAGTTCGTCCACCAGGCCTACCTCCAGCGCATCGGCGCCGGTCCATACCCGTCCCTGCGCGATGGCGTCCACTTCTTCTACCGTCATGTCGCGGGCCTCAGCGACCTTCTCCAGAAACTCGTTGTACGATTCCATCACAAACTCCTGAAAAAGCGCGCGCTCCTGCTCCGTCAGGGCCTCCGTGGGGGAGAGGAAGTCAGCCAGCGGGGCGGTTTTCACCTGATCGAACGTCAGCCCAATACGGTCAGACAGTAACTCCGATGTGTTCAGGTGTAGGCCGAAAACGCCAATAGACCCCGTGATGGTGAGCGGGTCAGCCACGATGGCGTTCGCCGCGGTAGCGATCCAGTAGCCGCCAGAGGCTGCGACATCGCCCATGGAGATTACGACGGGCTTCTCCTCTTGGGTGAGCGCAATCTCTCGGAGGATCGCATCCGAGGCCGAGGCGGAGCCGCCAGGCGAGTTCACTCGAACGACCACCGCATTCACGCGGTCGTCCTCACGGGCCTGCCGCATCGTCTCAACAAAATCAGCCGAGGCCAGCATCGTCCCCCCGCCAAACGGGCTGTCGTCGCTACCGGGTACGATCTGCCCCTGGGCATAGACCACCGCGATGGTCCCATCCCGGCCGCGCTCGATGCCCGCATCGGAGGCGGGGATGCGTACATACCGGCTGAGCCTGATGGTATGGAGGTCGTCGTCTTCATTTTTGTTGAGGCGCGTACGCATCACGTCCATCACCTCATCCTCGAACAGCAGACCGTCCAGGAGTCCCTGGTCCAGTGCTTGCCGGGCGGTAAAGGTGGGGCTCTCCTCTTTGATACGCTGCAGTTCTTCAGCCGTGGTGCCACGCGACTCAGCTATAGCATTCAGGAAAACGGTGTTTTGCCCGTCCACGATCGCCTGCAGTTGCTCCTCATTTTCTTCCGAGAAGTCGGTGCGCGTGAAGGCCTCGCCCGCGCTTTTGAACTCGCCCGCGCGGATCACGGTGGGCTCGATGCCTACCTTTTCCAGCATGTCAGCAAAGAAGGTGGACTGCAGGTTGAAGCCGTTAAACTCGAAGAAGCCCTCGGGGGAGGCAAAGACGCTGTCGGCCGTGCTGTTGAGGAAGTAGGCGGCCTCGTTTGAATAGTATTCGCCCGTGTAGGCGTACAGGGGCTTGCCACTCTCTTTGTACTGCAGCAAGGCCTCACGCACCTCTTGTAGTGCCGCCCATTGCGGGGCCAGCTCTCGGGCCTTGATGATGACGCCTTCGATACGGTCATCGGCGGCAGCCTTCTCCAGGGCCTCGCGTACGTCATGCACGCCATACCGCGGACCGTCGCCCAAGGCCTGGGCGATGGGATCAGGCGCAACGCGTTCGGGGAGGGCGCCGCTGAGCTCCATCGTCAGCACGGAGTTGGATTGTACGGAGGGGGTGGTGTCGGCAGAGGCGACGAATGCGGTGATGAGCAAAAAGCCGAACAGAACCAGAATGCCGAGCGCAACCAGCGTTCCGATGATGCTGGCAGCCAGCGTTGAAAGGAAACGCATGAATAGAAAAAAGGATGGAGAAGGTGAGAAGCGACGGGGCGCCGACGAGTGTGCAGGGACGCACGTACATCGTACACATGCCTGCGCTACGCACGATGGCCTCAGCAGTTGCGTTTGCTGCAGCGTGCCGACGGGGGACCCCAAGCGACGGCTGACAGCCTGGCACGGCCGCCCGGTGCCATCCGGAATTCGCCCCCGAAGCGCACTACAGGCGGAACGCGCTTCCCAACGCCATCATTGCAGGTAATCTGGCAAGCCTTTTGTGCTACGCATACGCTGGCCTGCGCCTGCCGAGCTGGCACGCCGGCTGGCCGCACCGTTACTCCCTTTTTTCGTTTCCACTTTGTGTGTGACGCAATCGACTGACACATACCGATCCTCAAGCGCTGCGCTCAATGAGCGTGAGCAGATGATCCTCCGGCTGGTTGTGGAGAGCTTCGTCGATAAAGCCGGACCCGTGGGGTCTCGCTTTCTGACCAAGCAGCACGGGCTTGACCTCAGCCCGGCCTCGGTGCGGAACGCGATGAGCGACCTTGAAGACCAGGGCTACCTCTCGCATCCGTACACCTCGGCCGGTCGCGTGCCGACGGAGCTGGGATACCGCGCCTACGTGGACCGGCTCATGGCGCCCCCACAGCTCGACCCTCCGGTCCACCAGCTACTGGCCTCCCAGCTCCAGCAGCGCGGCGAGGATCATGAACATGCCGTCACGGAGAGCTCAAAGCTGCTGGGTCGGCTTTCCAACCTGCTGGGGGTCGCGCTTACGCCCAGTCTATCGACCGGTGTCCTGGAGCGGCTCAACATCGTGTCGCTCTCCAGCGATCGCCTCCTCTTTGTGCTGAGTGTGCAGGGCGGGCTGGTCCGTACGCTGGTGCTGGAGTTTGAAGCCGACCTCAAGCCCCGGGCCATCGACCGCGTGACGTCCATCCTCAACGAGCGTCTCGCCGGCCTCACGCTGCAGCAGATCCGCGAGACCTACCGGACGCGCACAGAAGATATCGTCCATGAGCAAACCGGGCTTGTAGAGTTTGTAAGGGAGGAGTCACAAACCATCTTCAGCGAAAACACCGAAGGCCGGCTGCGGTACGGCGGCACACAACAGCTCATGACGCAGCCCGAGTTTCAAGAGCCGGATGTCATCCGTGACTTCATGGGGCTGCTGGAGGATGAGCATTACGTGGTGCACTGGTTGGAAGACCACCGCCGCACCGCCCCAACGAGCTCCGAGCGGGCCACCATCAGCATCGGGAAGGAGCACAGCGATGCGAAGGTGGAGCGTTACTCGGTGGTCACGGCCCCGTACACGATCGGGGATACGGTGGGTACTATAGGTGTGATTGGCCCCACTCGCATGAAATACGACCATATTATCGCGCTTGTTGAGGCCATGGCAAAGCTCCTGAGCCAGCCCGGGGCCTCGGAGCGGTAGCACATACCCACGATACCGATACTGCACTACCGACACTTTCACGCGTAACTTTTTACTGCCTTTTATGAGCACGCAACAATCCCCTGAAGATATCTACAAAGAACAGAGTACCCGTGGCCGAGCTGGTACCGCTGAGGCCCCAACGGACGAGGAGGCCCCCAGCACGGGCATGGCTGACCAAGCGGCAGCGGAGGATACTGGAGGAGACGATACCGACGCTTCCGCTGAAGCCACCGCCGCCTCGGCGGCAGGTGCACCGGAAGCGGCAGAAGAGGATTCACTCGATCCCGTGCGGCAGCTGGAGGTTGAGGTGGAGCGCCTTCGCGCCGAGCGCGACGAAGCACAGGAAAAGCTGCTGCGGCAAGCAGCCGAGTTTCAGAACTATAAGCGGCGGCAGCAGCGCGAGCGCGCCCAGCTCATTGATGTGGGTCAGGGGCAGGTGATCCTTCCCATGCTGGAGGTGCTGGACGACCTTGAGCGCTCACTGCAGGCGGCCGACGAGTTCAAGGCTCAGGCCGAGGAAACGGGACCGGCCTTTGTTTCGCTCCGGGAAGGTGTGCAGCAGGTCCGCCAGAAGTTTCTGGACGAACTCAAGCGGCTCGGCGTGGAGCCCATCGAAGCCAAAGGGCAGCCCTTCGATGAACAACTCCACGAGGCTATGATGCAGCAGCCCGCCCCAGACGATGCAGAGCCCGGCACGGTACTGCAGGAGATCCGCACCGGCTATCGCATGGGCGAGCGGATCTTGCGCCACTCACAGGTCATCGTGGCCTCCTAAGCATCCTATTCTGACCAGGCGGTGTCCTGACCGCTTGGTACGCACTGTTTTTCATCGGTCACTCACCACCACTCATGCCCCGCGATTATTACGACATCCTTGGCGTTGGCAAAGACGCTTCAGCGAAAGAGATCAAGAAAGCCTACCGCAAGCTCGCGCTCGAGTATCATCCCGATCGCAACCCGGATGATGACGAAGCTGAAGCCAAGTTCAAGGAAGCCTCCGAAGCGTATAGCGTGCTCTCCGACGACGAGAAGCGCGCCAAGTATGACCGCTTCGGCCATCAGGGCGTCGGGGCCAACGGCGGTGGCGCAGGCTTCCGCGATGTGGATGACATCTTCGACGCCTTCAACGACATCTTTGGCGGCGGGGCTGGTGGGACCATTTTTGAGGACATCTTTGCCGGGCAGCGGGGCGGACGGGGCTCGCGCAAGCGGGCCCGGGGCGGTACCGACCTGCGCATCACCTTGCCCCTGACGCTCGAAGAGATTGCGGAAGGGACGGAGAAGAAGGTGAAGGTCAAGAAGCTGATGAAGTGCGACACCTGCGATGCGACCGGTGCGCGCGACGGTGAGGGGGGCCATCGGACCTGCACCACGTGTGAGGGGCGAGGCGAGCTGCGGCAGGTCTCGCGCAGCGTCTTTGGCCAGTTCGTAAACGTGCAGCCGTGCCCCAACTGCCAGGGCGAGGGACGGGTCATCGAAGACCCGTGTCCCCAGTGCCGCGGCGAAGGGCGCCGGCGGGGCGAAGAAACGATCACGATTCCCGTGCCGGCAGGCGCCATGGAGGGCAACTACCTGTCGATGCGCGGCGCTGGCAATGCCGGATTGCGCGGCGGACCGGCCGGGGCGCTACGGGTGGAGATTGAGGAGCGCCCCCACGACCACTTTGTGCGGGAAGGGCTGGACATCTATTACGACCATCATATCTCCTTCCCGGACGCTGCCCTGGGTACGGAAATCGACGTGCCCACGCTGGAAGGCACCGCTACGCTGGAGGTGGACCCCGGTACGCAGGGGGGCAAGGTGCTGCGCATGCGCAACCGCGGCCTCCCCGAACTGAACAGCCAGCGCAGCGGCGACCAGCTGGTGCGCATCCACGTCTGGACGCCGCAAGAGCTTACCGCTGAGCAGCGTGCCACGCTCGACGCCTGGGCTGATGCACCAGAGTTCAAGCCCTCACCGAAGGAGCGGAAAACGAAAAAATCCTTCTTCAACCGCGTGAAAGACGTGTTTACCTGAGCTGCCGTAGCCTGACAGCAAAGGGCCGCGCGGACCGAGCGCAACAATCTGGTTCCTCCGAAACTGACGGGCCAGCGGCTCGGTTATGCGTTTCTTGTTCTGCTTTATGCTCTTCTGGCCCTACGTTTCACTATGAGTACCTCTTCGGTAGATGGACACCAGCTACGGATGGTGATGCGGCGTTTCGCGTCGCCGGTGACGGTCGTTACCTGCGCAGCGCGGGACGAGCCTCGTGGCATTACCATTGGGTCCTTCACGAGCGTCTCGCTGGATCCGCCCCTGGTATCCTTCAACGTTCATCAAGAGGCGAACTCGCATGACATAATTGTGGACGTCGGCCGGTTTGTGGTGCACCTGCTGACGGATAAGCAGGCGCACCTTGCCAACCACTTTGCCCTGCCCGACCTCACGCCGACACAGCAGTTTGACCCGGTGGATGTTGAGTGGCGGGACGGCCTGCCGCATCTGCGCGGTGTGCTGGCCTCGTTGGTCTGCACGCTTCACGCGTCACTCCCGGCGAGCGACCACAGCATCTTTGTGGGCCAGGTACAAGAGATCCAGGCGCAGGGGATGCAGCAAGACCCTGTGCTGTACTTCAACCGGAGCTACCGGAGCGTCGGCAGCGAGGTAAAGTCGATGGCGTTGACGCCCGTAAACTCTGGATCCAGCGCATCTTCGTAGGCGCCCGCGCCGAAGAATGCAAAGTCGTACCGAGCTGGGTCGGAGGCGTCCAACAGGCGGCACCGCTCGGTGAGTACCTGCACCGCCTTCCAGTCGTTAGAACGCCGCTCGATGAATCCAAGGGCGCGCGCCTGCCGCCCCACATGCACGTCCAGCGGGAGCACCAATTGCTCCGGCTTAATCGTGGTCCACAGCTCAAAGTCTACCGGTCCGGGCCGCACCATCCACCGCAGGTACATGGCCAGGCGCTTGCAGGCACTTCCGGCGTTGGGGCGGGCCAGGTGCTTGCGCAGGCGCTGCGGCGTCTGGGGGTGGGCATGCATCACAGCGTGGCTGAACCCCTGAATGGCCGGCCCGACGTCCGGCGCCTCCGATGATAGATGGCGCGCAAAGAGGTGCTCTATGGTGCCGTGCGCTTGGAGCAGCAGGCTCAGGTTGTGCGTCAGCCAGAACGCATCGACGGGCTGAAACGTGCGGTGCACGAAGCCATCCAGCGCGGCCCGGTCGCGTTCCGGGTCGAAGTCGCGGACGAACGCGTAGGGCGCATAACCCATCCGCTCGCAGAGCTCCTCCAGCTTGTTCATGATCGTAGCGCGCCGCCCCCACGCTAAGAGCGCCGCGTACAGCCCAATTACTGCCTGGTCCCGCGGATCGTCGAAGCCGTGAGGAATGGCGATGGGGTCATCCGCAATAAACGCGGGTTGCTCGTAACGATCGACGAGCGCATCCAGGTACGATTTGAGTTCAGCAACAGAAGGCACAGCAGCCATCAGGCAATGGGGAGGGCAGCGAGGACGCACCGGAAACCGGGCCGGACACGAGATTAGCGGGCCGGCAGGTGCGTATCGAGAAAAGCTACCAACTCCGTTCGGTAGATATGCTCCGACCGGAAGAAGGCCTCGTTGTGTCCCCCTTCCAGTTGCAGAAACGCCTTTGGCTCGTTTGCTACCTCATACAGGCGTTCGCCATGGCTGAAGGGAATCACTTCGTCGTCGGGGCTGTGGAGGACAAGCACGGGCGCGGTGACCTCGGGCAGGCGCGCTTCGCTATCGAAAGAGAGCGTTGCCAGCTGGCGCACGGGCAAGAACGGGTAGTGGTGCGCGGCCACATCGGGCACGGACGTGAAGGCGGAATCGAGCACCAGCGCGCCGGGGTTTTCCCGGGTGGCCAGGTAGGTAGAAGGTGCGCCGCCGAGCGAGCGGCCGAAGAGCACGATCTGCTCGTCAGGCACCCCTTGCGTCTGCGTAGCAAACTGCCACACCGCCTCCATGTCGCGGTAAAGCCCCTCCTCCGACGCCTGTCCTGTGCTCTGCCCGTAACCCCGGTAGTCATAGAGAAGGACGTTCAGCCCCAATTCGTGAAACAGGCGGGCCAGGTCGATGCGGCCAGAGATGTTGCCTGCGTTGCCGTGGGAGACGATGAGCGTGCCGCGCGGGTCCGCCGCCGGGATCCACCAGGCGTGCAGTTGCTCGTCGTCCTCTGTGGAGATGGTGACGTCCTCGTAGTCGAGCCCCCGGTCGGCCGGCGTGGCCATCATGGTGCTGCTGGGGAGGAAGAGGAGGCGTTCCTGAAAGCTATACATCAGCCCAACAATAAGTGCATACGTGACGACCAGGATAAGCAAGACGTTGAGCACGGTGCGCATGGTCCTATCGAGGAAAGGCGAAGCTACAGCGTAAACACGAAGCCCTGGCGCAGCGCGATGTCAAGGTCCTCCACTTCAGCGGGAGGGCGGCTATCGTAGCGCAGGTTAAAGGCCGTTTGGAAGCTCAGGTGGCGCGTGATGCGAAACGACAGCAGCGCCTCGTGCAAGATCCGTATATTGCTGAAGTCAGACAGCCACGGCTGCGCGTACACGGTTGCTGAGGCATCCACCTGGTCGTTCAGGGACACGCGCAGGTTTACGTAGTTGCTCCAGCGCACCCGGTTGGTGTCGGGGTCGCGGTCGCCCGCCTGGGTGGGATCCAGCGACTCGAACTCATGCATCAGCGTGCTGCCCTGGAACAGGTGCCACCGGTCGGTTTGGGCATAGCGGATACGCGGCCCCAGGCCCCCAAGGAGCCGCACGCGGCGCCGCGTGAAGGCATCCCGCTCGATCTGGGTAAACACTTCTCCGGTGACGCGGCCCGTGGCCTCGTAGTTGTACCGCACATGAGCAAAGGCCCGGTTGCGGAAGGTGCCGCCGTCGCTCCGGGCGAAGCGCTGGCTGGCATTCAAAAACGTGTAGTGCCGGCGCACCCGGTAGTCCACTCGCCCCGCCACATCCGTCTCAAAGACATCCGAGTTGCCTTGCTGAAACGCGAGGTTACCGGAGAGCCGTAGCGTGAAGCCGTCTACATCTACGCGGCGCATCGACTCGGTGTTGACCTGTGCCAGAGCCTCGGTGGTGACGGCGAGGAGCACCAGGACCGTGCACAGAAGCAGCGGAAGGCGGGAGGGGGTCATGTGTCCGAGTCGTTGTTCTTTTTGTCGGAAGGGGAAGCAGCCGAAGATCCTTTAGCGGCCGGCAGTTGAGGCGCCATCAGAAACGAATCCTCAAACGCTTTGGCCTCATCCACAAAAAGCTGCAGGTGGGGAAAGGGGATCTCCACATCGTGGTCGCGCAGCGCCTCGCGGATGCGCTCGACATACTCAAAGCGGACGGGAAACTCCAGGTCGGGATTGCGGATGAAGAAGCGCAGCATCATGTCTACACTGGAGTCGTTCAGCGCCGTCACCACCACGGTAGGCTTGCGGCTGTAGTCGATGCGTGGATCCTCTTCCTCCATGAGCTCCATCACGATGTCGCGCGCTTCATTCGGGTACTCCTTGTAGGCAATACCGAAAGGCACATCCACGCGCACCGTACCCAGCATCGAGTGGTTGATGAGCTTCTGGTTGATCATCTGCGTGTTGGGCATCACCATGATCTCATCGCGCTGCGTGCGGATGCGGGTAGAGCGCAGGGTGATCTCCTCCACCCGGCCGTACGTGTCTTCGATTTCGAGTCGGTCGCCCACACGGAAGGGGCGGTCGAGCAGGATGGTGACGCCCGAGATGAAGTTCTCCAGCGTGTCGCGCGCTGCAAACCCGAGCGCAATACCGGCGATGCTGAGGCCGGCCAGGAGGGCCGTCACATCGATGTTGAACTGCTGGAGCACGGAGATCCCGATAAGCACCAGCGCGATCACCCGAAAGCTCTTCAGCAGCAGGCTTTGCAGCCCGGGCTCTACGCTGGAGGCCTGGTCCAGCACGCGCGTGAGCAGCCGGTCCACCACGCGGTACACCACCACCAGGATGATAAGGAGGAGGAGGGCCTGCAGCAGGTTGGGGACGAAGTTGACCAGCAACTCGGCCGCACTCTGGAACAGGATATCCCAGAACAGCGCCCACTCGCCTTCCCGCGCCAGTCGGCCGGCCTCCTCTACACCACGGCCAAACTGGTCGAAGGCAGAATCGTCGTCAATACGGGGGCTGGTAAAGAGCGTATCGGCAGCTTCGTCGGTGGTGTCTTGGTCGGCAACGAGGTCGTCTACGCCGAGCACGTCGGGAGCATCTTGGGGCATGAAGGGGGGCGCAAAGGGCGGGCGCGTCCGAGGAATAGGTTACGCTATCGCAGCGGCGTGCTGGGCGGCCGTGAGGGTGTTGCGCAGCAGCATCGCGATCGTCATCGGCCCTACGCCGCCTGGAACGGGGGTGATCCGGGCCGCCTTGGGGGCTACCTGCTCAAAATCGACGTCGCCCACCAGGCGGTAGCCGCGCTCGCGTGAGGCGTCGTCCACGCGGTTGATGCCTACGTCGATGACCGTGACGCCGGCCTTCACCATGTCGGCGGTAATGAGGTTGGGACGTCCGACCGCGGCCACCAGGATATCGGCCCGGCGCGTATGCAGGGCGAGGTCGCGCGTGCGGCTGTGGCAGAGCGTGACGGTCGCGTTGGCGTCACGCTGGCCCAGCAGGCTGGCGATGGGCTTGCCGACAATGTTGGAGCGGCCGACCACCACGGCCTCCGCACCTTCGAGCGGGACGTTGGAGCGCCGGAGGAGCTCCATGATGCCGAATGGGGTGGCTGGGATGAAGCGCGGCGCGCCGATGAACAGGCGGCCGGTGTTTTCCGGATGGAAGCCGTCTACATCCTTCGCCGGGTCCACTGCTTCAATCACCGCGTCGGCATCGATGTGGTCGGGCAGGGGGAGTTGCACCAGGATACCGTCTACGGTGTCGTCCGCGTTGAGCGCTGCGATGAGCGCCAGCAGGTCGTCCTGCGTAATGGTGTCGGGCCGGCGGAGCGTCTCGCTGTCGATGCCCACCTCGGCGGCCGCCTTTCGCTTGCCACGGACGTAGGAGGCGGAGGCGGGGTGATCGCCGACTAAAACTACGCGCAGGCAAGGCGGGCGGTGTCCAGCAGCCGTCCACGAGGAAACATCAGCGCGCACTTCCGTGCGAACCGTTTGTGCGATAGCGCGCCCATCAATACGTGTAGCCACAGAAAAACAGGAGGGATGCGTGAGAGGAGATTAAGCGACGGGCGTTTGTATGCCAGGCCTCGGGGAAGGATGCATGGGCTGCTGATCCCGCTGCCGGACGGGAGGCTACAACAGGACAGGTGTCCACGGTCGATTGTTGGAATGGCGTTACCTGAAGTACATGCCCGGTTGCTCATGGAACCACGTTGGTTGCCTGGTGTTGGGGCGGGCACTATGACACGATGTTAGTCCATAGCTCATCCAGAAGGGCGGAGGGAGTAGGCCCGTTGATGCCCTGGCAACCGCCGTGCGTTCCCCAATTGCGCGCGGAAAGGTGCCACTTCCTACCTCAGGCCAGTAGATACCTGGTGCGAGGAGAGATGAGCGGGGGAGCGCACAACTCCATGAGTTGCTGTTGACCTCTTCCGCCTCTCTGCGCGGAAGGGGCTTTTTTATGCCCGTCCGGCAGGGGGCTCGCACGGTAACGCTGGCACGCTGGGTGTACACATGCTCGCGTTCCACACACCTCACCTGTCAAATCCATGTCAACGAACGGACACGAAACGAACGGATCGTCCAAGCCGCTGCACTTCGACACGCTGCAAGTACACGCCGGGCAATCGCCCGACGGCAGCACGAACGCCCGGGCCGTGCCCATCTATGCTACCACGTCGTACACGTTTGACGACGCGGAGCATGGCGCCGACCTCTTTGCCCTCAAGGAGTTTGGCAATATCTACAGCCGCATCATGAACCCCACCAATGACGTCTTCGAGAAGCGCGTGGCCGCGCTTGAAGGCGGGGTAGCCGCACTCTCCACAGCCAGCGGCCAGTCGGCGCAGTTTCTGGCGCTCAACACGCTGGCCAGCCAAGGCGATAACATCGTTTCCACGAGCTATCTCTACGGCGGCACGTACAACCAGTTTAAAAACGCCTTTCCGCGCTTTGGCATCGACGTGCGCTTCGCCGAGGGCGACGACCCGGATTCTATCGCGTCGCTCATCGACGAGCGCACGAAGGCCGTATACCTTGAAAGTATCGGCAACCCGCGGTTCAATATTCCTGACTTTGAGCGCATCGCCGAGATTGCCCATAGCCAGGGCGTGCCGGTCGTGGTCGACAACACGTTTGGCGCAGCAGGATACCTGGTGCGGCCGCTGGAGCACGGCGCCGACATCGTGACCGCCAGCGCCACCAAATGGATTGGGGGCCACGGCACGACCGTCGGCGGCGTCATTGTCGATGGGGGGACGTTCCCCTGGGATAACGGCCGCTTCCCCGAGTTTACCGAGCCCAACCCGAGCTACCACGGCCTCAACTTCTGGGAGACGTTCGGTCCGGACGGCGTGCTGGATACCAACGTGGCATTTATCATCCGCACGCGGGTGGAGGGCCTGCGCGACTTTGGGCCCGCGCAGAACCCGTTTGGTGCGTTTCTGCTGCTACAGGGCCTGGAGACACTATCGCTCCGGGTAGAACGGAGTTGCGAAAACGCCCTCGCCCTGGCCCGCTGGTTGCAAGAGCGCCCCGAAGTAGCGTGGGTAAGCTATCCCGGACTGGAAGACCACCCGTACCACGAGCGGGCCCAACGCTACCTGAGCAACGGCTATGGCGCGGTCCTTGCTTTTGGTGTGAAGCAGGGGGCGGAAGGCGGCCAAGCGTTCGTTGAGAACGTGGAGCTGTCCAGTCACCTGGCCAACGTGGGCGATGCGAAGACGCTGGTGATCCACCCGTCTTCTACCACGCACCAGCAGCTGGCTGCCGAAGAGCAAGTCGCCGCCGGCGTTCGTCCCGACCTGGTGCGCGTATCGGTGGGCATTGAGCACATCGACGACATCAAGGACGACTTTGCCCAGGCGTTCGATCGTGTAACGGATTTGCAGCCGGTCTAAGCCTCATGCGCTCTTCCTCGAATGACATACCGGATGCGACGGCCGATAGCCCATCCGGCGCACCGGCCCCGTCAGCAGACGAGGCGGTGCGCCGGATCGTTGTGCCAGAGTTACCCCTGGAACGGGGGGGCGTGCTGTACCAGGTGCCGGTCGTATATCGCACATGGGGCACGCTGAACGCCGCCGCTGACAACGCGGTGGTGGTCTGCCACGCCCTCACCGGCGACGTCCACGTGGACGCCTGGTGGGGACCGCTGTTGGCGCCCGGCGGTGCGCTTGACCCGGCGGACCACTTCATCGTCGCGGCTAACGTGCTGGGCTCGCCCTATGGCACGGCCTCGCCACTGACCACGAATCCGGCCACGGGACAGCCCTACGGCCCCGACTTTCCGGAGGTTACCATCCGCGACACGGTGCGCGCGCATCGCTACGTGCTCGACCACCTCGGTGTACAGCAGGTCGCCTGCGCCATCGGGGGCTCGATGGGCGGGATGCAGGTGCTGGAGTGGGCCTTCGAAGGGGACTTCGTGCGGTCGCTGGTGCCCGTCGCGGTTGGCGGGCGGCACTCCGCCTGGTGCATCGGGTGGAGCGAGGCACAGCGGCAGGCCATCTATGCCGACCCCAAATGGCAGGGCGGGGCCTATCCGCCGGACGACCCGCCCGTGGCAGGCCTATCCGCTGCCCGCATGAGTGCGATGGTCTCCTATCGGTCCCGCGCCTCGTTTGCCGAGCGCTTCGGCCGCGACCACATGGATACGCCTGAGGCGCCGTTTGCTGTGGAGAGCTACCTGCGGTATCAGGGGCAAAAGCTGGCCGACCGGTTTGACCCGGCCTGCTATGTGGAACTGACACGCCAGATGGACTCCCATGACGTGGCCCGTGGGCGCGGCGCCTACCGCGACGTGCTCCGGCAGATCACGCAGCCTACCCTCGTGGTGGGCATCGACTCTGACGTGCTATATCCACTCGAAGAGCAGGAGGAACTGGTGGAGCATTTGCCCAACGCCGAGCTCGCCGTGCTGTCCTCGCCCCATGGCCACGATGCCTTTCTGATTGCGTTAGGGGCGTTAAATGCGTTCATTCGCTCGTGGCAGCAGCGCACGCCAGCTATCCAGGCCACGCCCACGTTTTCCGACGTTCGTTCTGAATCCTCATGAAAGTACTGAAGTTTGGTGGCACCTCCGTAGGCTCTGCTGAGGGGGTAGCGTCGCTCATCACCATCGTAAAGACCGGACGCCAACACCATCAGTTGGTGCTGGTGGTGTCTGCGCTGAGCGGCGTCACGGATGCGCTTGCGGGGTGGCTTGCCGATGCGCCAGCTGCGGTCGATCCCGACGCCGCGCTCCGGCACCTGTACACTCGCCACCACGTGCTGGCGAGTGGCGTCTTGCGGCGCCCGGCCCTCCGGCGCTACGAAGCGCAGCTGCAAGAGATGCTGGCCCAGTACGCACCCCTCCTGACGCAGCTATCCGCCCGCTGCCCCAGCGCTGACCTGCGCGACGCCGTCCTCGCGATCGGCGAACGGCTCTCTGCGCCCCTCGTGGCCGCCGCCCTGCGTGATGCGGGCGTGCCAGCTGCTTCACAGGATGCGGCTGCCCTGGTGCGCACCGACAGCAGCTTTGGACATGCGGTGGTGGACACGTCTGTGACGCGGCAGCAGGTTGCAGACTGGCGCGCCCGGCTGTCGAGCGATGGGGTGCCAGTTGTCACGGGCTTTATTGGGGCCGATGCAGAGGGCCGGACGACGACGCTGGGGCGGGGTGGGAGCGATTACTCGGCCGCCCTTCTGGCGCAGGCCCTCGACGCGCACCTGCTGGAGCGATGGACGGACGTGCGGGGCCTCTACACCGCAGACCCGGCGCAGGACACCACCGCGCAGCCCATCCAGCAGCTCGACCTGCCGGATGCCCAGGCCTTGGCCCGAAGTGGGCACCTTGGCATGCATCCGCAAGCATTTGATCCGCTGGTGGCCGGCAACATTCCGCTCCATGTGCGGTGTACCCGTGCGCCTACGGAGACCGGCACGCTCGTCGTACCCGTAGGCTTCACCCAGCGCATCACGTCCCTGGCATCGTAGATGCTGTGATGGCTGGCTTCAACCCGTTGTATCGTAGATGTTTACCAGAGAAGATCTTTACCTGAGCTTATGTCGCACCGTTTAACCGTAGGTATCCTGGGCGCCACCGGCGCTGTTGGACAAAAATTTGTACAGATCCTGGACGGTCACCCGTGGTTCGAAATCACAGCCCTGGCCGCCTCTGAGCGCTCGGCCGGGAAGCCGTACCATGAGGCGACCGAGTGGATCGGGAGCACGCCCATCCCGGAAGCCATCGCCGACCAGGAAGTGGTGTTGGGCGAGCCGGGGCTGGAGTGCGACTTCGTGTTCTCGGGACTGAGCTCGAATGTGGCGGGGACGATGGAGCAGGCCTTCGCCGAGGCAGGCTATCCGGTCATCTCCAATGCGAAAAACCATCGCATGGCGCCCACGGTGCCCCTGCTGATCCCGGAAGTCAACCCGGACCATGCTGCGCTGCTCGAGACACAGACGACCGACGGCTACATCGTCACCAATCCCAACTGCTCGACGGTGGGGCTGGTCTGTGCCCTGCAGCCACTTATGCAGCAGTTTGGCGTGTCGCAGGTGCAAGTAACGACGCTGCAGGCGCTCTCGGGGGCCGGCTACCCGGGCGTCTCTTCGCTGGATGCGCTGGGGAACGTGGTGCCGTACATCGGGGGCGAGGAAGACAAGCTGACGACCGAGCCCCGCAAGCTGTTTGGGACGCTACAGGACGGCGCCATTACCCCGGCTGACATCACGGTAAGCGCCCAGTGCAACCGCGTGCCGGTGCTGGAAGGCCACCTGGAGTGTATCTCGGTGAAGCTCTCAAAGTCGGCCACGCCGGCTGATGTGCGAGACGCGTTCCTGAACCATGAGAGCCCCATCGCCGCGCTCAATTTGCCCTCGGCGCCGGAGCGGCTGTTGCGGGTGTTTGACGAGCCCAACTTCCCCCAACCGCGCCGCCATGCCGACTTGGGCAGGGGGATGAACGTATCCATCGGTCGCATTCGCGACTGCGAAGTGCTGGATGTGAAGTTCATCGCCCTTGTGCACAATACGGTACGCGGTGCGGCCGGCGGCGCGGTACTGAACGCCGAACTGCTGGCTGAGCGCGGCTACCTGCAGCCCCGCCCGGCGGCCGTGCAGGCTTCTTCCTGACGTGCGCCTCCTTTCTTTTTTACCTTTGGCCCGGTCTATGTCTGACGCTACAATTCGCCCTGCCCGCCCTTCCGACGCCGACACCGTCGCGGCCCTGTGGCAGGCTTTTCTGGAAGAGCAGACCGCTGTAGAACAGCGCGTCGCCATGGCCGATGATGCGGTCAACCGCTGGCGCAACGACTTCCCCCTGTGGCTGGACGACAGCACGCGGAAATTTCTGGTGGCGGAGGTTGACGGTACGATTGCAGGCTTCGCGCACGCGCACCGATGGGGCCCACCGCCCATCTTGGCCGATAGTGCCGAGGTGTACATCGATGATGTGTACGTGGCGAAGGACTACCGGAGCGGTGGGCATGGAAAGGCCCTCGTCGACGCTGTGCGGACCTGGGCCGAGTCGCTCAACGCTGATCGACTGCGCCTTGGCGTTCTGGCTGAGAATGCTACCGGTCGCGCGTTTTGGGAAGCGCAGGGCGCCCAGCCGCTGGCACTCACCTACACGATTGAGTTGGATGCCACCGAAGAACCTGACGATACCGCCTCCACCAAACGCCGTATTGGTTTCTGAGGCGTGGAGGGGTGCTGCGCGAGCTGTTTGAGATTCGGGTGAAAGTAGAAACAGCGCTTGACACCGGAAACACATCTGGCGTATACTTCGTGTCCTACAACGCAATACATCTTTGCACACCCGTGCGGAAGTAGCTCAGTTGGTAGAGCATTTGCTTGCCATGCAAAAGGTCGCGGGTTCGAATCCCGTCTTCCGCTCCACGCCCATCGTCTCCTCAGGCGATGGGCGTTTTTGGTTACCGCCGTCAGAGGCGGCCGCATCGTCTCGTGTTTTGACCCACAGACTCTGGTGATTGCCCATGCGCGCCCTGCTTGTAATTGATATGCAGAACGATTTCTGCCCCGGTGGTGCGCTCGCTGTGCCAGAAGGGGACCTCATCGTGCCCGTGATCAATCGGCTAATGCCTTCTTTTGACCACGTGTTGCTAACGCAGGACTGGCACCCAGAAGGCCATCAGTCGTTTGCTTCGGCCCACGAAGACAAGCAGCCGATGGAAACCACCGAGATGCCCTACGGCCCCCAAGTGCTCTGGCCCGACCATTGCGTGCAGGGTACCGTAGGCGCGGCGTTCCATCCAGACCTTCACACGGAACCGGCGGAGCTGATCCTGCGCAAAGGCTTCCGTCCCGAGATCGATTCGTACTCAGCCTTCTTTGAGAACGACCAAGAGACGCCTACTGGATTGCACGGGTACCTGCAGACGCGTGGTATTGAGCACCTGGTGTTAGTCGGGCTGGCGGAAGACTTTTGTGTGCACTGGTCGGCCGTAGATGGCCGGAAGCTCGGCTACGAGGTGACGGTGGTGGAAGAGGCCACGCGCGCAATTGACGCGGACGGGTCGAAAGCCGATGCCCGTGAGGCGATGACCGACGCTGGCGTGAGGTTTGGCTCCACGCGTGACGTAGTGTAGCCCCTGTTGCCGTTCACCAAGGTAACCTATAGGATAAAGGTCCACGCAGAGGCCGTTCTGCAGACTCCACAGAACATTTGCAGCACTGTCCGGCCATCTGTATATATTTATGTAGCACCTGTTACCGTGCGCAACAGCCGTATCCCGCTATGGGCGTCACACCGCCCTGAAAGCGCTTGCATACGCTGAATGCGTCGGTTCGTATCACCACATCACTCCTCACGCCGCTGCCGAGCCTATGGCTGCACTTGACCTGAGCAAACACGACATCACCGCCGACCACGTTGTTCGTAACGCTTCCCCTGCGGAACTCTACGAACTCTCCATTAAGAATGACCCCCGATCGTCTATCGCCAACAACGGTGGCCTGGTGATCACCTCGGGGGAAAAAACGGGCCGAAGTCCCACGGATAAGCGCGTCGTCCGCCATCCCGATTCCAAGGACGACATCTGGTGGGGGAAAATTAATATCCCCCTGGACGAACACACCTTCAAGGTAAACCGCCAACGCGCCATTGATTACCTCAACCTGTGCGACCCCCTCTACGTGGTAGATGGCTTCGCGGGTTGGGATGAGAAGCACCGCTTGAAGGTCCGCATCATCTGCACGCGGCCTTACCATGCGATCTTCATGCACAACATGCTGATCCGGCCCACCAAAGAGCATCTGGAAAACTTCGGAGAGCCGGACTTTGTGGTGTACAATGCCGGCCGTTTTCCGGCAAACCCCTTTACGGAAGGCATGTCGTCAAGCACCAGCGTTGACGTCAGCTTCGAGCATAATGAAATGGCCATCCTTGGCACGGAGTACGCCGGGGAAATGAAGAAGGGCGTCTTTACGGTGATGAATTACCTGATGCCAAAGAAGGACGTCCTGTCGATGCACTGCTCGGCGAACGAAGGAGATGCGGGCGACGTGTCGCTCTTCTTCGGGCTCTCGGGTACGGGCAAAACGACCCTCTCGGCCGATCCGAACCGAGCGCTGATCGGTGATGATGAGCACTGCTGGGACGAGGACGGCGTGTTTAACATCGAAGGGGGGTGCTACGCCAAGGCCATCGGGTTGTCGAAGGAGGCCGAGCCTGAGATCTACAACGCCATTCGGTTTGGGACCGTGCTGGAAAACCTGCGCTACCACGAGGGCACGCGGGACATCGACTACGACGACACGACTATCACGGAGAACACCCGCGCCTCGTACCCGATCGAGTTCATTGATAATGCCAAGATTCCGTGCGTGACGGGGCATCCGGACAACATTATCTTCCTCACGTATGACGCCTTTGGCGTACTGCCGCCCGTCAGTTCGCTGACGCCGGAGCAGGCCATGTATCACTTTATCAGCGGCTATACGGCTAAGGTGGCTGGTACGGAAGTAGGCGTGGAAGAGCCACAGGCGGCCTTTTCCGCATGCTTTGGCGCGCCCTTCCTGGTATGGCACCCGAGCAAGTATGCCGAGCTGTTGGCCGAGAAGATGCGTGCCCACGGCAGCAAAGCCTGGCTCATCAATACCGGCCTGACCGGTGGCCCCTACGGCACCGGCAAGCGCATCGACCTGCCGCACACCCGCGCCATTATCGACGCCATCCACAGCGGCGTGCTGGCAGACGCTGAAACAACGGAAGACCCGGTCTTCAAGCTATCCATCCCCACAGCTTGCCCCGAGGTCCCGGATGACATTCTGGTGCCGCGTAACACATGGGATGACCCGGAAGCGTACGACCAGCAAGCGAAGAAGCTGGCGAAGCTCTTTAAGGATAACTTCGAACCGTACGCACAGGACAGCCCCAGTGAGATCGTAGAAGCTGGCCCGAATGTCTAACCGTTCAGGCCGCATGGTCGTAACGGCGCGCAGTCTGGCATCCGCCGGGCTGCGCGTTTTTTATGAGCCATGCTGGCCACCTCAACGACTGGTTTCCAGACCGCTGATTGCCGAATTGTTTTGCGGCCGTGCACCTTGAGGCGTACATTACTTCACTATGCCGCTGCGTAGCGTGAGTGTCCACAACAGCAATCTGCCTGACCACCTGCAGGTGTGCGTAGCGCGGTGCAGCCCCATGCATACCCTCAGCAGCCGCTCAGCCGGCCGACACCTTATGACGTTTTCTCCTGTGAAAGAGAGCGTGCTGGCGCGCCTAAAACGGAGCGCGCAGCCCCCCACCGATGCGCTGGAGGACGTCATAGCGCTGGTACACCATCGGTTTCAGGTGCCAGTCGTTATGGTTAGCCTGCGAGAGGGAGAGACCGTCCACCACGTGGCCTGTCGAGGTACGACCTTATCCGAGATGCCGCTGGACCAGGCCCTGAGTGCCGGTGTCTTGACGACCCATGCGCCGGTCGTCGTACCGGATGCAGGAGCCATAGCACATTGGGCGGGCCATCCGTTGGTGACGGGCCCTGACGCCCCCGTGCAGTCCTACGCGGCGGTCCCAATGTGCGAGCCGGAAGGATCGACGATCGGGGCCTTGGGGATCGGGGGCCCCAATCTACCGTCCGTTACTGGCGAGCTACCGGGCGAACTTCAGCGCTTCGCCCGCCTAACCATGGCGGTTATTACGCAGCATTATTTGTATCATCAGGCTGCAGACCGCTTCCACCAGGATCCACAGCCCCTCTTGTGCTGCACGCTCGACGGGCGACGTGTGCTGGAGGCGAATCCAGCCTTTGTGCGCTGGACAGGATACACAGAGGACACGATGCCTTCGCTCCAGCAGCTGCTGCCATCGGCCTCCTACGAGGCGTTTACAGCGGCCGCTACTACGGCGCCGACTGTCGAGGACGAAACCGAACCGTTGGTGGTGCACCTGCCAGATGGCCGCCAGACAAAGGCACGGGTTGCGCTGCATCCTGTGCTGTCGCACGGGCAGTGGGCGTACGTGTGCACCTGGACGCCCGTAGACACCAAGTCTGAAGCGTTGCTCCCGCGACGGCACGTGGATACCCTGCTCCATGTTATGGACCAGGCCCCCGTCCCGATGCAACTCACTGATCAGGCCACGGGCCAGATTCTGTACGTGAATGCCCGCTTCACGGACACCTTTGGCGTTGCAGCGGATACCCTTGAAGGCGTCCGCACGCTGGACCATTTCTTGGATCCGTCGCAGCGAGATCAGATACTAACGCAGCTTCGCGAGGATGGGCAGGTAAACGGATTTGAGTTTGAGGCGCAGCATCCGGCCGGCCACACGCTTTGGCTTCGGGCCTCCGTCACGCCCGTTACGTTCCAGCAGCGCCCGTCGTTGCTCTCGGCGCTGCTGGATATCACCGACCAGAAACAGTACGCGGCCAACCTGATCACGCAACGGCAGCGGGCGGAGGAGCAGGTACGGAAACGAACCTCGTTATTCAACAGCATGAGTCATGAGCTGCGTACCCCACTCACCAGCATCATCGGGTTTGCTGATTTGCTGGCGGAGGAAACCATCGATGACGAACAACGCGATGTCGCTACCCGCATTCGCAACAGCGGCCAGCGGCTGCTTCACTCCATTAATGAGGTGCTGGACTGGGCGCGCCTTGAGGCGGGGCAAGAGCAGCCATCCCTCGGTCCAACTCTCATTGACGCGCAGGTGCGCGAAGTGGTGCGCATGCTCCAACCGGCAGCCAGCAATAAGGGGATTCGCCTGGAGGCCGTAGTGCCTGATGGTTTGTCAATCACCACAGATGCGTTTCTGCTGGGCCGGATCCTCATCAACCTGACCAGCAATGCCATCAAGTTCACCGACACCGGCGCTGTGACGGTCCGGGCGGTTGCCACGACCTCTGGCGTGCAACTTTCTGTTGAAGACACAGGACGGGGCATCCCTATCGGTTTTCTTCCGTTCCTATTCGACGAGTTTACGCAAGCTGCCGCCGAAGACACGCGGCAAGGGAGTGGGCTCGGGTTGTCGATCACGCGTCGGCTGGTAGAGCTGCTGAACGGCACGATCCATGTTGAGACAGCCAAAGGCACCGGCACCCGCTTCGATGTCTATCTCCCCGACACAGCGGCACGTAGGGCCTGAGGTCTGGGGGACGGTACTTATCAGTTTTGTGAATAATAAGGTTCTGGGATGATTCAACGCACCGTAATTGGCATTGTAGGCGTCGGGAATGTAGGGCGTGCGGCGGCTTACGCCTTGTTCAATCAGCGCCTCGCCAGCGAAATCATTCTTGTGGACCTGGACCACGCCCGCGCTGAAGGCGAGGCTATGGACCTTATGCACGGGCAAATTCTTGTGGGAAGTACGCGTGTGCGTGCCGGCTCGTATGAGGATCTTGCAGACGCCCAGGTCATCGTCATCACCGCAGGTGTGAGCCAGGAATCGCCAGACGAATCTCGCTTGCACCTGTTAGAACGCAACGCGACGATCTTCGACCAGATTGTGGCCGAACTGGATACGCATGCCCCCGAGAGCCTCCTTGTGGTGGCCACCAATCCGGTAGATGTGTTGACGTACGTCACGCAGTTGCGGAGCGAGCGGCCCTCGCAGATGGTGATCGGGACCGGCACGCTGCTGGATACGGCCCGCTTCCGGGCCCTCCTGGGCGCACATTACAACGTAGACCCCCGCTCGGTGCATGCCTACATCCTGGGCGAGCATGGCGACAGCGAGGTGCCCATTTGGAGCAATGCCAACATCGGGGGGCAGATGATTCGCACGCATGAGGTGCTTGGGCGGCGTTTCCATGCGGATGCGATGCAGCAGCTATTCGAGGGTGCCCGTGACGCCGCCTACGAGATCATCGAGCGGAAAGGCCACACCGATAGCGCCATCGGCGTGGTCATCGCACGTATCATCCGTTCGGTCCTGGGCGACGAAAAAAGCGTGCTGCCTGTCAGTACCCGTACCGAGGGCCGGTACGGCCTGGCAGACGTCTGCCTCAGCATTCCCTGCGTTGTAGGCAATAGGGGCGTGGAAGCGCAGATCATGCCTGAGCTATCCGTGACAGAACGCAAAGGACTGGAGCAATCTGCTGCCGTCCTACGTTCGAGTCTTCACGACTTGGGCCTGTAAACGGCTGGCGTGGACGGCGGTGAAGCTCACGCAGGCCGGTATTCCGCTCCAGCAGCACATATCCAAGCGCAGCATGCGTCAGCACTCGTTTTCCCCCAACAGCTGATTTTCATTGCTATGGCCGACATCGCTCGCATCCTGCACCCCACTGATTTCTCGACAAGCGCTGAAGCTGCATTGGCGCAGGCGGTACGGCTGGCCCGCCGGTACGAAGCTGAGGTTCACGTCTTGCACGTGTTGCATATCCAACATTCGTTTGTGGAGGGCCCCTTGCCCAGCGCCTACGCCGGGTCGGGCAGCATGCCGGAGTTTTTCCGGGAGGCGCAAGAGGACGCCGAGCAGCACTTGGAGGAGATGGTGCAGGCCATTGACGCCCCCGACGTCCATCTGAAGCCCGTGTTGTCCCCGGGCGCGGCCGCCGCGCCGGTCATTCTGGAGTACGCCGAAGAGGAGGACATGGACCTCATCGTAATGGGGACGCATGGCCGGCGCGCGGTGGAGCGGTTCCTCCTTGGGAGCGTGGCCGAGCAAGTGGTGCACGAAAGCCGGTGCGATACGCTGATTGTCCGGGCACAAGCCGAGGGCTCGGAGCCCCGGCCTATTCAGCGCTTACTGGTGCCGGTCGACTTCTCCGAAGCAGCGGGTGTTGCTCTTGGTCGCGCCAAAACCTGGGCGCAGCACCACGGCGCGCACGTGGATGTGCTGCATGTAATTGAGCCGCTGCCCTTCACCGTATCGCTGGCCAGCTCGGTGAGCGTGCACGACCTGGACCCGGACATCATTGAGCACACCACCGAAGAGCTCCGGGACTTTGTAGCGGAGACGGAGGGGCCAGACGTGCCGCACGCGCTCCATGTGGAGGAGGGTGAGGTGGCAGCATTTATCACGCGCAAAGCCGACGCGCTCTCGACGGACCTTATCGTGATGGGCAGTCAGGGACGCTCGGCGTTTCGGCGCTTCGTGTTGGGCAGCGTGACGGAGCGTGTGCTGCGCACGGCCAAGCAGCCCGTCCTCACCGCCCGTAATGCACCGAAGTCTTGATGCATCGCACGACCGCCTCATCCGGTTATACGCCTGCGCCCCACCGGCCGTCGGGGCTGATGGGGCGCAGGAAAGCTATGGGGCCAGCATGTGCTACTTACGCATGTTCGGCCGCTTGCCCGTTGGTGGGCGCGTGACGCTCTGGCTTCCACGACTCGGCGTAGTCCGGATCGTCAATGCCCAACGCTGTCTCCGTTAGATGCAGCGGCCGGAAGGTATCCACCATCACCGCGTATTCGTCGGTGCCTTCTTTCCCGATAGAGGCTTCCGTGGTGCCCGGGTGCGGTCCATGGGGAATGCCCCCGGGATGGAGCGTAAACGAGCCGCGGTCGATGCCCTTGCGGCTCATAAAGTCACCCTCGGCATAGAACAGCACCTCATCCGAGTCGATGTTGGAGTGGTTGTAGGGTGCCGGAATGGCCTCCGGGTGGTAGTCGAACAGCCGCGGGACGAAGGAGCACACCACAAAGTTGTGCGCCTCAAACATCTGGTGGACGGGCGGCGGCTGATGGACCCGACCGGTGATAGGTTCGAAGTCTTTGATCGAGATCGCATAGGGATACATGTAGCCGTCCCAGCCCACCACGTCAAACGGATGGTACCGCATGATGTAGGGATGGAGGTAGCCGTGCTTCTTGATGCGGATCTCGAAGGGGCCTTCCTCATCGTGCGTCTTGAGTTCAGCTGGCGGGCGCACGTCGCGCTCACAGAAGGGGCTATGCTCTAACAGTTGCCCAAACTGGTTGCGGTATTTTTTCGGAAAGCGGACCTCAGAGGCCGACTCAATGATGAGCAGCCGCGGCGGGGTATCGCCTGCAAAGCGCCAGCGATGGGTGACCGTCCGCGGTACGTGCACGTAGTCGCCCTGCTCGAACGGCACATCACCGAAGACGCTCTCCAGCACGCCCTCGCCGTCGTGCACGTACACGAGCTCGTCGTGAGAGGCGTTGCGGTAGAAGCAGGAGAGGGGTTCCGTGGGCTGCGTGAGGGCCAGCTCCACATCGCTGTTGCCCATGATGTAGCGGCGCCCGGTGAGGAAGTCGCCGCCGGGTTCAACCTGGCCGCCCTTCAGGTGGCGGTGGCGCAGGAAGTCCTTTTCCGCGTACGTGATGCCATACGGGATGGGATCCTCCACGCGCTCCACCAGCGTGGGGGGATGGATGTGGTAGGCAATCGAGGAGATGCCGCTAAAGCCCTCGGCGCCAATCACTTCCTCGGTGTAGAGTTCGCCGTCGGGGCGGCGAAACTGGGTGTGGCGTTTGCGCGGCAGCTGGCCGCGTTGCTGATAATGAGGCATAGCAAAAAAGGCAGGTAGGTGGCAGAGAACTCAACGGGTGCGGGGCGGCCTACAGATTGCCCCGGCGGCCTTGCTCGCGCTCGATCGCTTCAAACAGGGCTTTGAAGTTGCCGGCCCCGAACGAGCGGGCCCCCTTCCGCTGAATGATTTCGTAGAAGACCGTGGGGCGGTCCTGCACCGGCTTGGTGAAGATCTGCAGCAGGTACCCGTCCGGGTCGCGGTCCACCAAAATGCCCAGTTCAGCCAACTCGTCCACCGGCTCGTCGATTTTGCCCACGCGCTCCTGCAGCACGTCGTAGTACGTGGTCGGAATGGTCAGGAAGTCGACGCCCCGGTTGCGAAGCGTTTCAACCGTTCCCAGAATATCGTCCGTCGCAAGGGCTACGTGCTGTACGCCTGCCCCTTTGTAAAACTCAATGTACTCCTCGATCTGGCTCTTGCGCTTGCCTTCGGCGGGCTCATTGATCGGGAATTTGATACGCTCGTTGCCATTCGACATCACCTTCGACATCAGTGCCGAATACTCGGTAGATATGTCCTGGTCATCAAACGAAATGAGGTTTTTGAAGCCCATCACGTCGGCATAGTAGTTCACGTACTGCTCCATGTCGCCAAGCTCGACGTTGCCCACGCAGTGGTCCACGTACTTGAGACCGACAGGGTCGGGCTGCCAGCGCTGATCTTCCACCGCTTCAAAACCGGGCATGAACAGGCCGTCGTAGTTCGTGCGCTCCACAAACGAGTGGATGGTATCGCCATACGTGCCGATGGCCGAGATCACAATCTCGCCGTGTTCGTCACTGAGCGTCTCCGGCTCGCGTACCGGCGTGGCGCCACGCTTTACGGTTTCCTCGAAGGAATACCGGGCGTCATCCACCCAGAGGGCAATATCGCGGACGCCATCCCCATGCTTGTGTGCGTGCTTCGCGATGAAGTGGTCGGGCTGCATAGCGGTGGTTAGGACAAAGCGAATCTTATCCTGCACCAGCAGATAGCTGGCGGCCTCGCGGTGTCCCGTCTCAGGCCCACGGTACCCCTTCAGTTGAAAACCGAAGGCCGACTGGTAGTAATGGGCCGATTGTTTGGCGTTACCGACGAAGAACTCAACGTAGTCGGTGCCATTGAGCGGGAGGAAGTCCTCGGCCGTTGCGGCACCGGGATGGGCTAAGGTTTCAGCGTTGGACATAGGTTTGTACGTGTTGATCTATGGAAAATGGCGACTCGTCTGACTGAAAGCGCTTCCAGCAAAGCGGATGCGCTGCTGTGTCGCGATGTGTATAAGACGACTGCACAATTTTGGCGTTCCGTCGCTGGCGCCGGAGGGGAGCGAATGGCCCGCTGCTGGATCTCGAAAGCGCCTTGTGCCTTTGATGGGACGCGACGCGATGACGGCGCCGGGTGAAGGCCTCGCGATTCATGCATGCAATCACTTTTGCTTATGCGGCTTCTATCGACCCTGGGTGGCGTGCTGAGCCTGCTGGCCATGCTGCTCCTCGCAGGATGCGGTGGAGGTGAGGCGCCGGTCCTACAGGGAGTGTCCGTCACCCAGGTGAGCTGGGATACGCTCGAGGTGCGTGTCACGCCGCAGGAGGCGCTGCAGGCTCCTGAGGTTGCCGTGTTCGATGCCTCACATGACACCCTGTACGTGGGACCGCCGGCTCGCATCGGGATACCAGACGCCGCCCTCGGCGATGCGGAGCCGCTCCTCGTGGAGGTGTGCGTGGCCATCGCGGAGGGCCTGGTGTGCGAGCAGGAGGGCCTGCGCGCCTCGCCCAAGCGGGTGGTGCTCCTCGAAAACGACTGGGAGCTGCCCGACACGCACGACCCGGCCCGGAGCCGTTATGTGCTCCGCCCGGTAGTGGAGCGGCAACGGTTTGACGACGACACGTTCGAACGCATTGAAGCGGGGGGCGCCGTACAGACGCATGTGGTAGCCACGGTTGACGCGCGTTCGGACGCGGGCGTGCGCCTGCCGCTGACCGGTACCACCGGCACGGTAGACCTGGCCATGTATCCGGGCTACCGTGACTTTGCCTTTCATCTGCAGTCGGCCCGCGTGGACCATCGCCCAGCGACCGTAACGTACGCGGTCTACGCGCGCCTCCATGACGGCCCGCCTGTGCGCGTAGCGACGCACACGCACCACGTAACGCCGCCCACACGGGCCGAGCAGGCGCTTCACGTCGAGTGGTTCGCGGAGCAGGCGGGTGTGCAGTTGCTCAACGTACTGGACGAGCGGGGGCGCTACCACGGGGACGTGTTTGTGGATGACTGGAGCTTTCAGCCGGGGCTGGGGCGGTACACCGTGGAGGTGGAAGTGCGCTGGTACCGACCGGGGCGTCGCTGGCGTGGGGAGCTCCTGCAGGGCACGTTGCAGGTGCGGCAAGATGGTACGCAGCCCCAGTTCAAGCTGACGCAGGGCAACCGCCGGGCCCTTCGCCTGTGGGAGCGGCAGGAGCTCCCATCGCCGCTGACGCTGGAGCGCTTCTACCCGCTGGAGGTCCTCCCGCGCATTCCAGACGCCGCGCAGACGGCCGACGCAGCGCCGGGCGCCTTACCGAACGGATTGCCCGAGGCCTCACCCGCTGCACCTGACCGCGCGGACGTAGAGGAAGGCCGTAACGGCTGGTAAGCCTGGCGGCTGTTGAGTTACAACCGGCCGGAGCCTATACTATAGGAGCGCTGCCGCTGCGGCGCACCGCAATTTTGCCCACCCCGCCCGCTCGTTTTCTATGCGCACCTTTCTACTATGCGTCGTCAGCCTCTTGCTGGCGACCCTTCCGCTGCAAGCTCAAGACCAACCCATCGCGTTTGAAGGCGCCACTCTTCATCCCGTCGCCGGTCCCGTTATCGATAACGGCGTGCTCGTCGTAGCCGATGGCGCTATCGTTGCCGTTGGCGCGGCAGGGGAC